>CAMJQA010000121.1 GCA_946407895.1 uncultured Prevotellaceae bacterium | reverse complement strand
ACTCGTCGGGTATGCCTTCCATCTTGCGGTAGAGGATGGCGCGCTCGTTCATCCAGCTGCGGAATACGGCGCAGATGGCGCCCCAGAGCTGTTCGATGGGGTCGTCGGGGAAGTCGTTGCCGGTGCGCTCCTTGATGGCTTTCTTGAAGCGTGCCACCAGTTCCTTGAGTTCCTCCACGCTGAGGTCCTTGTCGAGCTTCACGCCGCGCACGGCCTTTACCTGCTCGATGATTTCCTCGAAGGGGTCGATGTCGGTCTTGTTGACGGGCTTCATCTCGAGCACCACGTCGCCGTACATCTGCACGAAGCGGCGGTAGCTGTCATATACGAAGTGTGGGTTCTGGGTCTTCCTTACCATGCCCTCGGCCACTTCGTCGTTCAGTCCCAGGTTGAGGATGGTGTCCATCATGCCGGGCATTGAGGCACGGGCGCCTGAGCGTACGCTCACGAGCAGGGGGTTCTCCTTGTCGCCGAACTTGGAGTTCATCAGGCTTTCAATGTGCTTCACGGCGGCCATTACGTCATCGTTCAGCAGGGCCATGATTTTCTCCTGTCCCACCTGGTAGTATTCGTTGCACACGTCGGTGGTGATTGTGAAACCGGGAGGCACGGGTACGCCAATCAGGTTCATTTCGGCCAGATTGGCACCTTTTCCACCCAGTAGCTCGCGCATCTGCGCATTGCCTTCGGCCTTTCCGTTACCGAAGGTGTAAACACGTTTCTGATTCATACGTTTTGTTAATATGTATTTGTTTTATTTGATGTATTTTCTCTCTCACGGGGGTTTAATTTTGCAAATATAGGCTCTTTTTTTTGTTTTGTTGCAAGCTTTTGTCCTTTTTTTCTCAGAAAATGAGTAATTTTGCATTAAACTTTAAAGAATGAGAGCTTAATGGCACGTAAGAAAAAGGAATTACCCCTCTTGGAGGGCATTGAGATAACCGACGTGGCGGCCGAGGGTAAAGCCATGGCCCGGGTGGACGACCTGGTGGTTTTTGTACCCTACGTGGTGCCGGGCGATGTGGTCGACCTGCAGCTGACGCGCAAGAAGCACAGCTATGCCGAGGCCACGGCCGTGGCCTTTCACCGCATGAGTCCGCATCGCGTGGAGCCCGTATGCCCGCATTTCGGCGTATGCGGCGGGTGCAAGTGGCAGTGCCTCAGTTATGAGGAGCAGCTGCGGTGGAAGCAGAAGCAGGTGGTGGACAACCTGACGCGCATAGGAAAGATTGAGCTGCCCCAGGTGAGCCCCATACTGGGCTCGGCCCGCACCCTGGAGTACCGCAACAAGCTGGAGTTCGGCTTCTCCAACAAGCGGTGGCTTACCCGGGAGGAGATAACGGGCGGCGTCGTCTACGAGCACCCCGAGGCCGTCGGCTTCCACACCAGCGGCTCGTTCGACAAGATACTGCCCATTGATGAATGCCACTTGATGGACGGCGTGAACAACAGCCTGCGCAACGGCATACGCGACTATGCCTACCAGCACGGACTGTCGTTCTACGACCAGAGGGAGCACACCGGACTGCTGCGCGGCATGATGATACGCCTGAGCAACACGGGCGAGCTGATGCTGCTCGTGCAGTTCTGCATCACTACCGACACTGAGCGCGCCCAGGCCATGGCGCTGTTGGAGTGGGTACGCACCAGCTTCCCGCAGGTGACCAGCCTGCTGTGGGTGGACAACCAGAAGTACAACGACACCTTCGGCGACCTGCCCGTGCAATGCCACAGCGGCACCGACCACATATACCTCCGCATGGGGTCGCTGCGCTTCAAGGTGGGGCCCAAGAGCTTCTACCAGACCAATACCGAGCAGGCCCATATATTATATAATGTAGTGCGCCAGTTCGCCTATGAGGGCACAGAGAAGGCCGCGGGCACGGAGAAGCCGCTCGTATATGACCTCTATACGGGCACGGGCACCATTGCCAACTTCGTGGCCGACGGGGCACGCAGCGTGGTGGGCATAGAGTACGTTCCCGAGGCCATTGAGGATGCACGCCTAAACTCGCAGATCAATGGCATACAGAACACCGCCTTCTTTGCCGGCGACATGAAGGATATACTTACCGCCGACTTCATCCAGCGCCACGGGCGGCCCAACGTCATCATCACCGACCCGCCGCGCGCCGGCATGCACAAGGATGTGGTCGACGTCATCCTGCAGGCAGCCCCCGAGCGCATTGTCTACGTATCGTGCAACCCCGCCACGCAGGCACGCGACCTGCAGCTGCTCGACGGCCACTACCGCGTCAGCCGCGTGCAGCCCGTTGACATGTTCCCCCATACACAGCACGTTGAGAACGTAGTACTCCTGCTTAGGCGCTGAGGCTGGCGGCGGTTGTAGGTGAGGTTATAGTTTATAGTTTATAGGTTATAGTGTACCTTCCGTAATAAGCACCTTGAACTTTAAACTTTGCGCTCGGCTCTGCCGCTTGCTACCAAAGGGACGCAAGTTACGGTTCTGCCGCTTCGCTCGTCGAAGTAATCGGCTTGCCGCTTGCTACCGAAGGGACGCAA
>CAMJQA010000120.1 GCA_946407895.1 uncultured Prevotellaceae bacterium | reverse complement strand
TGATTACAGATTCACAGATAAACAACGTTTGCCGTGACTATTACCGTAATGAATCCTTTGGCATGAGAGATAACAAAATCTCAATGTTTGACTTTCACAATTTAATCACTGAATCCAACAAATCAAGCTATATTGACACCTATCTACAGCGTGCGGTCAACGCTACAGATGTTGCAATAGGCATTAATAACGCTTTACATGGGGATTCCAAATATTCTTGGTTCATTGGTTAACATCATTAGGGAGTGCTTTCGGGTACTCCCTTTTAATCTTCAATTTATAGTTATACGCTGTGAAAAGTTATTGTTTCCTTGTCTCAAAGTAGCACCGCTCACGGCGGAGAGGCGTCATCCTGTCCTCCTGGTAGCACCGCTCACGGCGGAGAGGCATCGTCCTGTCCTCCTGGTAGCACCGCTAGCGGCGGAGAGTACACATGACGGGGTTGATCATCTCGTCCATGTCGGCAGGTGTAATGCGGTCTTTGTCAAGCAGGATAAGCACATCCCTGTCGCTGTCACTGCGAGCATCGCCACGGGCACGGGAGCCAAACAGAACAGCCTGTCCCTTGCGCGGAGCAGCTTCTCGAAGTATATTCTCTATGCCATCGGCCACACGTCCCCAATTGGCTTCTCTGATTGGTCTTGCCATAACAAATACGTATTTAAGATGAAATTTCGGGTGCAATGGTACAAAAAAGTTTGCGAATTAGGCGAAGAAATTTGGTATTTCGTTCGGTTTGCACTAACTTTGTGGCTGATTTTATGATGTTTCATGAATAAACGGGATACTGCGATATTCCTCTTACGCCTGTTATGACGATAGACTTGTATATCAACGAAGCAAACGACTACGCACGGGATATCGGTGCGCCCGTGCTGCATTCCCACGTCTCCGTGATACACTACGACGAGGTGGGCGAGATACGCCACACGCTGAACCGCACCGGCTGCTATGGCATCTTCATGCAAGAGGAGTTCCCCGAGGGGCTGACCTACGGCATCGGCACCTACCATGACGGCGACGGCTCGCTGATAGCCTTCTCGCCAGGCCAGATAGGCGGCAAACGGGACGACGGCACCCAGAGGCAGTATCACGGATGGGTGCTGCTGTTCGACAGCCAGTTCGTCAACGGGTCGGCCATCGAGCAGAAGCTTGACGGCTACCAGTTCTTTTCCTACCACGCCAACGAGGCGCTCTTCCTGACCTCCGAGGAAAAGGACACCCTAAGCCAGCTCATGGCAAACCTGCGCAGGGAGCTGGCAGCGCAGGCGCAGGCATTCGGGCACGACGACATCATCCGCGACTACATCCTGCTCATACTCGACTACTGCAACCGATTCTACCGTCGCCAGTATGAGGAGATGACGGCTGAGGGCAGCGACATCCTCAGCCGATTCCAGCAGGTGCTGACCGACTACTATGCGCACGGCATGCAGAAGGAGAACGGACTGCCCAGCGTGAAGCATTGCGCCAGCGAACTGTGCCTGTCGCCGGGCTATTTTGGCGACGTCATCCGCAATGCCCTTGGCGAGAGCCCGAAGGACTACATACGCAAGTTCATCGTCAGGCGTGCCAAGAACCTCATCCTCAGCGGCAGGACCATCGACCAGGTGGCGGGCGAGCTGGGCTTCGAATACCCCCAGCATTTCACCCGCATGTTCAAGAATGCAACGGGGCAGACCCCACGCCAGTTCTCCGACTGCCAGCGTAAAAACAGCAATCCGCATTTCGGGTAGATTTGTCCGTAATCCATATATGCTGATTCTGAATTTTTCGTCGTACCTTTGCACCCAGGTTTATTAACAAGACGATGAAGAAAGTATTATTCACAGCCATGCTCGCAGCCGGAGTGCTCACGGCATGCAGTCAGAAAGACAATCAAGCTAAAACAGAAGAGAATATGCAGAAACTGGAATTGACACAGGAGTGGGACAAGGTGTTCCCACTGAGCGAGAAAGTGAACCACCGCAAGGTGACGTTTGAGACACAGTACGGGCTGACATTGGTGGCTGACCTCTATGAGCCGAAGGGGGCTCAGGGCAAGCTGGCCGCCATCGCCGTCAGCGGCCCCTTCGGTGCCGTGAAGGAGCAGTCGAGCGGACTCTATGCCATGCGGATGGCAGAGCGCGGATTCGTGGCCCTGGCCTTCGACCCCTCTTATACCGGTGAGAGCAGTGGCGAGCCGCGCCGCACGGCCTCGCCCGACATCAACACCGAGGACTTCATGGCGGCTGTTGACTTCCTGTCGCGTCAGGACAATGTGGATGCCAACCGCATCGGCATCATCGGCATCTGCGGATGGGGAGGCATCGCCCTCAATGCTGCCGCTGCCGACACCCGCATCAAGGCTACCGTGGCAAGCACGATGTACGACATGACCCGCGTCAGCGGCAACGGCTACTTCGACGCTGAGGACAAGGAGGAGTCGCGCCATGCTGCCCGCGAGGCTATGGCCCGCCAGCGCCTCGCCGACCCGACGGCGATGGCCGGCGGCGTAGTGAACCCGCTACCGGAAGATGCCCCGCAGTTCGTGAAGGACTACTACGACTACTACATCACCCCGCGCGGCTACCACAAGCGCAGCGGCAACTCGAACGACGGATGGCGCGTCATCGGCACACAGGCCTTCGCCAACAGCCGTTTCCTCTACTACATCAACGAGATCCGCTCGGCCGTCCTCGTGATGCACGGCGAGAAGGCCCACTCGCGCTACTTCGGCGAGGCGGCCTATAAATATATGGTGGAAGGCAAGGCCGAGGGCTACAACGTCGTGGGCAAGCCCAATCCGA
>CAMJQA010000119.1 GCA_946407895.1 uncultured Prevotellaceae bacterium | reverse complement strand
TTGATGTTCTGAGCTGCTGCAGCCAGAAGCATCACCATTAAATGTTTTTTCATAACGATTTCTTTTTTGTGTTGTTAATATCGTGAGTATCTGCTTTACTCATCCTCCTTTGTAAACTCTCCGTGATACCAGAAGGCTCCTACCTGGAGGAGAATGGTATAACTGCCTGCGGACAGAGTGGCGATGGAGATGCTCTCCTGCTCACCAAGGGTGAGCGTCAGGGTGCAGGAATCCACAACAGCCTCAGTATCCTCTTCCTTTATATAATAGGTAAAGGTGGCCTGGGTGGCTTCGCCAGTGAAGACCAGTTCCTCCGCCTGGGCGTTATACACAATGGACGGAGGGGTAATGAGGTGGGCTGGGGCTTTGTGACCAGGATGATCTTCAATGGGATCGTCCGGTTCATCAGGTCCAAGTAAACGAATACGCCAAAGACCCGTTGTGTCGGTTGGCTCAATTGCTTTCACACTGCTGTAGCTCATCAGCATAATGGCTGAGAGTACAAAAAACTTGAAATTGTTTGTTTTCATATTATACAACTTTTAAAGTTAATTCGGGGGCAAAATTATGTATTTCCTGAATAAACTCCAAACAAATATTGTTACAAGTTGTAACACATAGGGACGATGTTACAACTTGTTACAAATTCATAGCCTTTTCTTGCCCTTTTTCTGAAAAAAAGGTTGTAAATTTGCAGCGAAAATTAAGTAAACCATGTATGAGAGGTATTTTATGTATCAATAATATAAACAAATTAACGAGAAATCAACGTCCCATTAATGGGCATTATACGTAAAAAAAGAAGAGACATTAATTCCCGTTAATATGCCATTAATTCTCATTAATTTGAACTTTCGGTGGTTGATAAAGAACACAAACTTATAAATATGAACTCAGCCTTTATGGATATGAAAAGGAAATTGAAAGGAAAAGTTTGTTTTTTGCTTGTTGGGGTTGCGCTCTTGCTTTGCTGCTCATGCCACAAGACACAGGACGATAACGGGATGCTTCGCGCGCGTATCCTCACTATAAAGGCGGCGGGTGACTCCGTGCCCGAGCAGGCCTTGGCGTCACTGGACTCGCTACGGGAGGAGGTGATGATATCAGGCTCCATGCACCTGGAGCGCATATACGAGCTGACGAAGATACGCCTGCGCGACAAGGCGGACTGGACTTTCCATAGCGATGATACAATAAACATGCTCTGCAACTACTTCGACAGTAAGGGCTCACCGGCCGAGCAAATGGAGGCGCAGTACTACCTGGGCCGTGTGAGTCGCGAGATAAAGAACTACCCGCAGGCCGTGGAAGCCTTCCTGCAGGCAATAAAGATAGGGGAGAAAAAGACAAATATAGACATGATTCTCTTGCGCAATTGCTATTCGCAGGCATCCGGGCTTTACCGCTTGCAATATCTTAACAAAGATGCTCTTGAAATGGCAATAAAAGGATTGACTCTGACCCAAAGTTTAGGTATTACAGACCCTATAGATTATATGGATGTTGGAACATCTGCCCTATATCTTGGCGATACGGTCATGGCCCTTAAATATTTTGATGAGGCATTAAAAAAAATTAGGGAAGAAAGCAGCGGCAGGCGCTATCCCGGTGTGGTGGGAGAGTTGCTTATACGCTTTTCTCGTGCAGGAAGGCGGGAAGAGGCTAACTACTGTCTTGCTTGCCTTGACAGCCTGCCCGAACGCAGACGACCGCATAACTATCTGAATGGACTTGCCAGCTATTTTATGCAATTCGTATCGGCAGACTCTGCTGCGCGGGCCTATAGCCTTTTGTATGAAAAGAGCACATTGTGGGGACAAAAGATGATTTCCTCTCAAGCATTAAGCTCATATTATTTAAAAAAAGGAGACATTGAGAATGCTGGTGCCTTTTTCAGTCGTTTTCTGGAAGCAACGGACTCAGTGAAAAAGGAGCGCGAGTATGAGCAGACGGCCATTGCCAGTGGTGAACAGCTGTTCCGCCGCAGCCGCGAGGCTGAACTGGCAGCACGTGAAGAAGCTGCACGTTACAGAGCCCATCTGTTCCGCATCGCCGGGGCGGGAGTGGTCCTCATCCTGGCCTTAATCCTGTTCTTTAGCGCCCGGCAGAAGCATTTCATAAACGCACTGCATAAGAAGAACCAGATCATAGACAGGATGCGAAAGAAACTGGATGACATCAACCTGCAGCTGGCCGAGAAGCAGGAGGAACTGGAGACCCTGAACGGGAGGGTGAGCCACACCGCTACCCAACTGAACGAGAAGGACAAGAACCTGAGGGTGGCCAAGATGGAGCTGGGAAAGGTCAAAAGGCAGGCGAAGACGCAACAGGATAAGATAGCGGCCACACGGGCAGAACTGAAGCGGGCGCAAAAGAGGGTACAGGACCTGGTGAGCTGCGAGGTGTCGGCTCATGCCGACGATGAGACAACAAGCTTGGTGAGCCGCATCGCAAGCGAGGTAAGGACATCGCAAACAGGCACGGCAGAAATCAGCGATAAGGAATGGAGCCTGCTGGCAGCCCACATAGAGGCCATGCATCCCGGATTCCAGCAGAGCCTGAAGGAGGGCGTCAGGAACTTATCGCCGCAGAAGCTACACGCTGCACTGCTGTGGAAAATGGGAATGAGCAGGGCGCAGATAGCGCGTCAGATGGGTTTCACACGACCCACGGCCTCGCGATGGGTGGAGGAAATAGAAGCGGCAATGATTAAAATGAATGAGCATTAAGGGCGGGGGCTTGCAGAGTATTAAAAAAAGTTAAAGTCGGCATGTAATAGTAACAATGACTCAGTTTTTTTGTATATTTGCAACGGAATAACCCAAAAACATATACAGATAT
>CAMJQA010000118.1 GCA_946407895.1 uncultured Prevotellaceae bacterium | reverse complement strand
CTATGGCATTCCCAACTTCAAACTGAACAAGGCCATCATTGACCGCCGCATCCGACTGATGGAGCAGGAAGGCATTGAGTTTCGCTACGATAACCCCCTCCCCATCCCTCCCCAAGGGGAGGGCGTAAATGGCTTGATGGCAGCTCTCAACGAACAAGGGTACAGCACCTCCACCTCGGGGGAGGCCGGGTGGGGGGTCATCATCGCCACCGGTACCCCCACCGCCCGCGACCTCCCCATCCCCGGCCGCTCGCTCAAAGGCGTGCATTTTGCCCTCGAACTGCTGTCACAGCAGAACCGCGTGCTGGCAGGCATGGAGTTCAGCAAAGACGAGCGCATCACTGCCAAAGGCAAGAATGTGCTGGTCATCGGGGGCGGCGACACCGGCAGCGACTGCATAGGCACAGCTCATCGGCAAGGCTGCAAGAGCGTGACGCAGATAGAGATTATGCCGCTCCCGACGGAAGGTCCCGACGACCCGCAGAACCCGTGGCCCAACTGGCCGCGCACGCTCAAGACCACCTCGAGCCATGAGGAGGGCTGCACACGTCGATGGAACATCAATACGCTCGAATTTCTTGGCGAGAACGGCCGGCTCACTGGCGTCAAGGTGCAGGAGATTGAGTGGAAACCAGCCCCCGTGCCCGGCGGTTCTCCGGCGGGTTCCCCGCCCCCTCGCCCGCAGATGGTCGCCAAGGGCGAGCCCTTCGTCATTAAGGCCGAGCTCTGCCTGCTGGCGATGGGCTTCCTGAAGCCCGATCACCCGCAGTATCCCGAGAGTGTCTTCGTCTGCGGTGATGCTGCCAACGGTGCCTCGCTCGTGGTTCGCGCCATGGCCAGCGGTATAGAGACGGCACGCCGCGTGGATTACTACCTCCGAACGGCGAAATAGCTAAATCGTAGAATCGTAATAGTAAATTATGCTGGTACCATTTACCAAGATGCACGGCTGCGGCAACGACTATATCTACGTCAATGCCATGCAGCACCCGATAGTCCATCCTGAGGCCTGCGCCGTCGCGTGGAGCGACCGCCATAAGGGCATCGGCTCCGACGGGCTGGTGCTCATCGACCGCAGTTACGTGTCCGAGGCCGACTTTGCTATGCGCATCTTCAATGCCGACGGCAGCGAGGCGATGATGTGCGGAAATGCCAGCCGCTGCATCGGCAAGTACCTTTATGAGCGCGGCCTGACAGACAAGACAGAAATCCGCCTGCTGACACTTTCGGGTGTCAAGACGTTGCGGCTGCATATATATAATAATAAGGTGGAAAGTGTCACCGTTGACATGGGCGAACCTGTATTGGAGGACGAATCGCTGTTTCTGGCCAATCGGGGGATGACTAAGGGAGTATTCGTATCGATGGGCAACCCGCACTACGTCATCTTCACCGATGACATAGACCAGGTCGACGAGGCAGGGCGCATCCTCGAATATCATCCTGCCTTTCCCCAGCGCTGCAACATCGAGTTCGCGAGGTCTATAGAAGCCCCCTCGGGGGCCGTAGGGGGGGCTTTCCGCACCCGCGTCTGGGAACGGGGCAGTGGCATTACGATGGCCTGCGGAACGGGGGCTTGTGCCACAGCTGTGGCCGCCTGTCTCAGCGGGCATGCAGGCCGCGAGAGTGACATCGTGATGGACGGCGGTACGCTGCACATCGAGTGGCGCGAGAGCGACAATCACGTCTACATGACCGGCCCCGCCGCCTTCGTCTTCGACGGCGAGGTCGAAATACCGTAATGTCGAAATACCGACATAACAAAATAACGAAAGAAAACGAAATAACAATGGCATTAGTAAACATCCACTTCCTGAACCTCCAGGCGAACTACCTCTTCGCCGACATCGCCAAGAAGGTGAACGCCTTCAAGGTGATGCACCCCAAGGCCGACGTCATCTCGCTCGGCATTGGCGACGTCACACAGCCGCTCTGCCCTGCCGTGGTCGAGGCCATGCACAAGGCCGTCGACGAGATGGCCACCGCCGACGGTTTCCGGGGCTACGGCCCGGAGCAAGGCTACGACTTCCTGCGCGAAGCTATCCTGAAGAACGACTTCGCCCCGCGCGGCGTGCGCCTCAGTCTCGACGAGGTGTTTATCAACGACGGTGCGAAGAGCGATACAGGCAACTTCCAGGAGCTGCTCCACTGGGACAACTTCATTGGCGTGACCGACCCCATCTACCCCGTCTACATCGACTCGAATGTGATGATAGGGCGCTGTGGCACCTACCGCGACGGCCGCTGGACCAACGTGCGCTACATGCCCACCACGGCCGAGAACGGTTTCGTGCCCGAACTGCCCAAGGGGCGCCCCGTAGATGTTATCTACCTCTGTTTCCCCAACAACCCCACGGGCACCGTCATCACCAAGCAGGAACTGCGCCGTTGGGTGAACTACGCGCTGAAGAACGACGCGCTCATCCTCTTCGATGCCGCCTATCAGGCTTATATCCGCGACCCGGAGATTCCCCACAGCATCTACGAGATTCGTGGTGCACGGAAGTGCGCCGTCGAGTTCCGCTCGTTCTCCAAGACGGCCGGCTTCACGGGTGTGCGCTGCGGCTACACCATTGTGCCAAAGGACGTCAGCGTGGCCACCTTCGAGGGCGAGCGCATTTCGCTCAACCAGCTGTGGCTGCGCCGGCAGTGTACGAAGTTCAACGGCACGAGCTACATCTCGCAGCGAGCCGCTGAGGCCATCTACTCGCCCGAGGGCAAGCAGCAGGTCGGTGCGACCATCGACTACTACATGCAGAACGCTGCCCGCATGCTCACCGTCCTGCGCAGCCTCGGCTTCGAGTGCTATGGCGGCGAGAACGCCCCCTACATCTGGATGCGCACGCCCGACGGCACCACCTCCTGGCAATTCTTCGAGGCCCTGCTCTACGGTGCCAACGTCGTCTGCACCCCCGGTGTCGGCTTCGGCCCCAGCGGCGAGGGCTACGTGCGCTTCACCGCCTTTGGCAGTCATGAACAGACCGAGGAAGCCCTGCAGCGCATCGCGCAATGGAAGAATAATTAAATAAATAGTAAAAAGTAACTTGTCAAATCGTAAATTAAAATGATGGAAACATTAAGATTTCAGGTTGTCGGCGAGGCTTTCAAGAAGAAGCCGCTCGACGTAAAAACACCCGCAGACCGTCCGGCCAAGT
>CAMJQA010000117.1 GCA_946407895.1 uncultured Prevotellaceae bacterium | reverse complement strand
GCCCCACTGGTGTTTGAGACCAGCGCGTCTACCGATTCCGCCATCTGGGCTTCTTTGTGGGTGCAAAGGTAGGAGTTTTCTGTTAATGTGCAAAACTTTTCGGGAGTTTTTTTATTTTTCTTTGGCCTTTTCGAGTGAATCTTCCAGCTGTAACTGAATATAGGCTTGTCGAAGCAGGTACTCAAAGGGTATTACGCGGTCGTAATTCTGCAGTATCTTCTGATGCTTGCGTTTCCGTTTTTCACGCTTTCGTTCTTTAATGGCAAAAGGATGAGTTATGCGGTCCTGAACTCCAGGAGCGTATTTATCCAGTATGTCGCCCAAAGTAGGTGGCCGCTTGGGTATAGGATGATCCTTGAGCGTCTTCATTATGGCATCCAAGACGGGCAAAACGGTGTCGCCCTTTACCGTTACCTCGCGCAAAGTATCTATGCGCAGAGTATCGGATGGGATGGAGTCGGGTTGCTGGAAGAGCACCACAAGGAACATTATCATTGGAATCATGATGCAAAATTAAGCTAAAGTATGCAACTGACAAACGTTTTTAAGATTTATTGTCTAAGATTCATTAATATTAATATATCGTCCTTGCCGCTTCGGACTATTTATAAAGGAGATACTTCATGCGCTTTGCCTTGAACTGCTCAACATCCTGCTTCCATCGGGCTCGGATGTCAGCTTCGCTTCTGCCCTCCACAATCATCTCGCGAACATAGGTCTGACCCAATAATTTATCAAAGAAGGATGTGAAGAAGCCGTCAGCCTTTCCCTGGGCCTTCAGGCAATTGTAGGCATCGATGATGTAGGACAGGTTAATCTGTTCATCCCAGATTTTCTCGTAGGGCAGGGTTGAGAGGTCAACTCCAAAGCATTCCTGATTAAGGAGAGGCGGATTGGTGGCACCCGATACGCTGCGAGGTGTGAAGGAGAAGGTGTATTTCCCCTTCATGAGCGGATGACCATAGAGTTGGAAGGGCTTATCCGTTCCGCGTCCAAGGCTGACAACCGTTCCCTCGAAGGGGCAAAGTGATGGATATAAATAGACGGCTTGCATATTGGGCAGGTTGGGCGAGGGGGCGATAGGCAGGGCATAGTGCGTATTGTGAGTGTAGTTTAGGCAGGGAATAACCGTGAGCCTGCATTCGTTACCCTCCTTGAGCCACTTTTCTCCGATTGCCATTTTAGCCAGTTCTCCCAGTGTCATTCCATGTACAACGGGTATGGGCAGATATCCGACTCCGCTGCGTAGCTTCATATCCAGTATAGGTCCGTCGACGTAATGCCCGTTGGGATTTGGACGATCCAGGATGATGACTTCTTTGTTGCTTGCTCCACAGGCATCTATAAGACGGCACATTGTGACATAATAGGTATAGAAGCGCAATCCTACATCCTGAATATCCACCAGGAGGACATCGAAGCCTTGCATAGCTTCGTCGGAGGGCCGGTTTCCCTGTCGGTGTCCGTAGAGTGATAGGATGGGTACCCCTGTCTGTGGGTCCACATCATCGGATACGGAGGCTCCTGCATCAGCCTTACCGCGAAAGCCGTGTTCGGGCGAAAAGATGGCCGTTACGTTAACTCCGCGTTCCACTAAATGATCTACCAGATGACGTCCACTAATCATTGCTGTATGGTTGCTGAAGAGGGCCACTCTTTTCTCTTTAATGAGGGGTAAATAGGAACTGAACTGCTCGTCGGCCATGACAACTGGTTTTGTTGCCTGCGAGAGTTCCTTTTCGAAGTGCTGATAGTCTTTCCTTGTCTGCCAGCTGCCTCCCCAAGTATATCCGTATGAAGTAAAGAGGCGATAAGCCAGGTCGTTCTGGTCTATCTTATACTGAAACGTCTTTGAGCGGTCTGTGTAGGCTTCTGCGGTGGAGGGTTCCAGGAAGCGGCGTCCGTTGCGCGTCCCCACATACGGGTTGTAGAGGGTATTCAGGTCGATGGCCAATCCCATTGAATGTTTCGAGAGCTTCTTTGTACCACTTATAGCGCGGTAACAGAAGCAGGATGAGTTGTTGGCTCTCATCTGCAATTCATCGTCGGCTCCGTAGTTGTCTGGCAATACCATGCGCTGAATAGGGTAGTGGGCCTTGTAGAGTTGGCGGAAAATGTCCACCAGCTCATGGGCAATAGCTGCGTTGCATACCATTTCGCCCAGATGGATGCGCTGGTCATAGTCCCAATGAAGCAGTCGCAGGTAACGCAAGTCTTTACGTCCGATGTATGAGTTTGGCTTGTAGGTTTTACCCTGCATCTGTTCCCATATATTGTTTGGTATTTCTACTGCTTCGAAGCAGCGTGCCTCACCAAACTGTTCCACATCGGCAGCGCTCACGGTTTCGCCGGCCTTCCATTGCTGCAGGATTTCAGCTTCCTGAGCTCGCAAGGTCAGGCAATTGGCTGACAAGAGGATGATTGTAACGGTAGAAATAAGTCTATTCATCTTTTTTTTCATATTTTTAATGTGTGGATGAGAATGTGCTGACCCTTGCTATTAGTTGTTGCAAAGAGATAATCCTCTCCGCCCTCGGCCAGGCAGAGTTTCTTGCGCAGGGCAGCTACCGATGTGGGGAAGTTCCTTATCGTCAGGTTGGCTTGTCTCAGGTTGGCAAGCAACTGCCGCAAGCCCTTCTTTCCGAAGTCACTCCAGGCCTTTATCTGAAAGCTGCGGAAGAGGCCTTGTGCCCCCTCGAGCGGATGTGTGCTGAAGTAAAGATTGCTCTGTGGGTGGAGCTTCATGATGTTGTATTGTCCGGCCAATGCCTCTTGCACACCTGCCTTCAGGATGCAGGCATTTGGCTCGTGCAGGAATCCGCCAGTGATTTCCACGTTTTCGGGAAGAATCTGAGGCGCTGTCTCTCTCTCCGTCTGGCTGCAGACGAATGGGCGGCTCTCCGTTCCCAGGTTAGCGCAGTGGAAAGTGATTTCCCTGCCGCCAGCTGGCGGAATTGTTTCCGGCTGGGTTTGGCGTTTCCGCCAGCTGGCGGAATTGTTTCCGGCTGGGTTTAGGGTTTCCGCCAGCTGGCGGTTTTGTTTTCCCAGCGGTTTGGCGTTTCCGCCAGCTGGCGGAATTGTTTTCCCAGCGGTTTGGCGTTTCCGCCAGCTGGCGGTTTCGTTTTCCCGGCGGTTTGGCGTTTCCGCCAGCTGGCGGTTTTGTTTTCCCAGCGGTTTGGCGTTTCCGCCAGCTGGCGG
>CAMJQA010000116.1 GCA_946407895.1 uncultured Prevotellaceae bacterium | reverse complement strand
ATGATTCACGAATGCAGATAATAAAACTAAAGAGGTCTTCGTGTGGCCTCCAGGCCATATGAAGAACTTGTTGTACGGCTGTCGGGCATGAATCTATGGGGATTAACTTCGGTTTGACTCTTGGTTATGCGTCGTCAGGAAGGAAAGAAATCAGCGTAGCCGATGACGAAAAAGCCGTCCGCGATAGTAATAAGAGGCTGCTGGTACAGCCGAATCGGTCTCATAGCCATTCCCCGTTGCGACAACCCCGACTACACGACAGAGAACCTGCAAATCTTCGACTTCGAGCTCACACCTGCTGAGATGGCCATCATCAGCGGACTGAACCGCAACGAGCGTACATACGAGAAAAACGATCCCGACAACTTCCCGTGGTAATGATTTCTGTCTGGTACCTCAGCCAATAGGCCTCTTCTAAATGTTAACCCCCGGCATTTCTAAAGGAGTGTCGGGGGCACTTCTTCTAGTATTCTCTGGTCAAGGCTCATTCCACCTCCATCTGTCCGCTATAGCTGATAGACTCCCTGTTTCTGGCAGTGACATCAATGGATGTACTGCCTCCCTTACTGCCACCATACGACACGTTGCAAGCCCGTCCGAAGTATGATTAAAAGGTCTTATCTCCTAAATAATCACAAAAGAATCCTCCATATCACCGAGATACGGAGGATTTTTCGTACCTTTACACCCGCAAACAAAAAAACAAATCAATAAAAAATGAGAAGATACATCCTTATCGCTGTTCTATTCACTTTTATCCTAACGGGACGGGCGCAGCAAGTGAGGATCGAGCAGGAGCAGATACACATCGGAGATGACCCGATGGAGTGGCTGCTAAAGACCGACGGAACGCAATATGCCTGGGTGACGGAACAGTACCAATGGGGGAAATGCTACTACGATGCCGACGGCGGCATCACGGTGAAGTCGGAACGGCGGCAGGAAGGCGACAACATCGTGGAGACCTATACCTTCACCAACACCACAAAGAAAAGGGTGACGGTGAAAAACATCGGCATCTACACCCCATTTAATGACAATTATCCTGATGCCAAGACATGCATGACCTCACGTTGCAACGTGCATATCTGGCCGGGCGGCAAGGCTGCTTACGTCAATGCCATGCGGATGAACGGCGTGGGGCCTCACCTTGGACTGATGGTTACTGAGGGCGAAATCGTCGACTACGATGTATGGGAGCGCGGCGCGAAAAAAGGCATGTCGAACTTCCGTGGCGTCTTTGCCCTCTGTCCGCCAGACATGACGCTAAAGCCCAGACAGAGCTACCGGCTACAGTGGCGGCTCTTCGCGCATAATGGCGCGGACTTCGACGAGCAGCTGCTCCGTCAGGGAGGCATGATAGCCCGGAGCGACAGGTATGTCTATGCCGTAGGGGAGACGGCCCGCGTGGAATTCGTCACTGCCAAGGGTACAAAGACCGTCACGAGGAAGATTGCCGAGGGCGACAACCGTGTGGAATATAAGGGTACCCATGCCCTGCTACTGGGCATCAGCGGTGAACGCGAATTAATGGAAAAGCGCATCCAATTTATTCTCGACCATCAGCAGATGATGAATCCAGAAGACCCTCGCTTCGGGGCGTTCATGTGCTATGATAACGAGGGCGACAGCATCGTGACCAACTATACTCGCAGTGACCTTGACGAAGGACGCGAGCGAGTAGGTATGGGAATCCTCTTGGCGGCCTATGGCCTAAATGATAAAGGAGAAATGAGAAATGAGAAATTAGCTACCGCCTTGGAACGCTACGCCAAGTTCGTCCGCGAAAAGATGCAGCAGGAGGACTACACCACGGGATCGAGCGTGGTGCGAAAGTCGAAGAACCGGGGCTACAACTATCCCTGGGTAGCCGACTTCTACTTCCGCATGGCTCTGCTGACAGGCAACAAACAGTATGCCCTCGACGGCTATGCTACGCTGCAGGCCCTATACCGTAATTTCGGATACGGATTTTACTGCATCGACTACCCTGTCATTACAGGTCTTAAAGCACTGGAACAGGCCGGCCTTGATTTTGAGCGTCATCAGTTGCTCTACGACTTCAAGGCCACTGCCGACATCTTCATGAAGAATGGTCTGGATTTCCCCAAGTTTGAGGTAAACTACGAACAGTCCATCATAGCCCCTGCCGTTCAATTCCTTTGCGAAGTCTATCAGATTACGGGAGCAAAGCAATACCTGGATGGAGCCAAGAAGATGATGCCTGCATTGGAAGCACTGCAGTGGCACCAACCCTCCTACCACATGAACGAGATTGCCATCCGCCACTGGGACGGCTATTGGTTTGGCAAGCGCCAGACCTACGGCGATGTCTACCCCCACTACTGGAGTTGCATCACAGCCGCCGCTTTCCACCGCTTTGCTCAGTGTACTGGTGACAATTCCTACCAACTTCGTGCAGAGCAGACAGTGCGTAACAACCTCAGCCTTTTCTTCGAGGACGGCAAGGCCACGTGCGCCTTTGTCTATCCCCATCGCGTCAACGGTGATACTGCCAAATATGCTGATGCCTACGCCAACGACCAGGACTGGGCCCTGATGTATTGGCTGCTGGTAAACGTGAAATTATCAAGGGAATGAAGTATGCAACACAAGCGTATGAATTGGGAAAATCATTGTGAAACAGGTACCAGGTACCTGTTTCATGCACATCCATCTTGTCGATGCCACCACTCCCCTCGTTAGCCTTGACTTGTATGTACGCTCTGTTAAGGTTGTCGGGAGTCAAGATGTACTCAAGCATCCTGCCTGACGTTAGTCGCACTTCTACGAGGTCGTCTCCGACCATCCCAATCAAA
Organism: uncultured Prevotellaceae bacterium; assembly: GCA_946407895.1. Taxonomy (GTDB): domain Bacteria; phylum Bacteroidota; class Bacteroidia; order Bacteroidales; family Bacteroidaceae; genus Physcousia. Next base: position 662 of record CAMJQA010000116.1, on the reverse strand, counting down.
GTCTGCGCTCCCTCATAGCTTTCGCGTTCCGCACTATCATTTTGAGGGCAGCTTTCCTGTGTTTTCTGCCTTTCTTCCTTCATCGGGTAATCTAATGTCGTAGCTCGTTTGGTTAAGTTCTGCCCTTCACCAAGACCAACGAGCTTTAAGGTCTCGGCTACTATGGCGTCTGCTGACTTCTGCGGGTTCGCTGGTGCTGCTTGCCTACAGGCTCGCCCCGCAGACCTCCTCGGATAAGGGCATCGTCTTTCCATCTTATGCCTGCCACATTTACACTCACCGTTCCGAATAGCTATCGGGCTTGGGCTTGTCTTGCAGCCTTACCCACGGCTCCGCGCCTTATATGTGGTTTCTGTTCGTCAGGCCAGATGTTTGCCGTAAGCTTCTTTCAGATTCCGCCTCGCGACGGACACCCTTGCTCTTGGCTATGTGATTCCCGCTATTAGGGCTCACTCGGGACTTGCACCCGTTAGACAATACTCATGCCGAGCATACAAACAAGTCCGCAATGCCTGTTTATCGGCACTGCGGACACATGATTTTTCGCTTTTCAACTTTTAGCGGACAGCAATAATTTCTATCATTTCTTACTAAACTATCATAAATGTCGATGCAAATTTAGCGAAAATTCCCTGATTATCACTATCTTTGCCATTAGTTTT
>CAMJQA010000115.1 GCA_946407895.1 uncultured Prevotellaceae bacterium | reverse complement strand
GACTGCGACCTCTCCACGCTTATGAGAATTCACTCGCAGATGAACGAGCTTTATACCCGTCAGCGCCTGTCCGAATATGCTAAGAACGAGATAGAAGAAACGGAAAGTCTCTGTTGGCGGATGAAGGATACTCTCAATGCCCTTATCATGGAGGAGAAGAAATGCGGCCTGCTCTTCGAAGAAGGGAATTATGAGGAATGTATTAAAGCGACGGAACAGGTTTACAAACAATATCTTCAATCCAGCTTTAAGGATGAGGCAGCCCTGGCTTTAGCTTTTGCAATAAAATCATCTCTTGCATTGGAAAACTATGATAAAACAAAGCATTACCTGGATATCTATGAGGCCTATTGCCTTTCAGAGAAAGACTATCGGAAAATTGACGGCGGACTTGCACCTTTATATATATATAAGAGCAACTACTATTTGGGTACCGGGAACATCGATTCTGCTGAATATTGTTTCCGAAAAGCAATGCCTGAGGTAAGAAATACAGATAATGCTCTTCAGGTATATAAAGGTTTATATAAACTGTATGGTCTTCGTGGCGAGATGGATTCTGTGATGAAATACATTTCGCTCTATTCTGAAATCAAGGAAAAGGTCTATTATTCTTCTGCTGTTCAGGCCACAGCTGATGCCAGGAACCTCTATGATTACAGCGTGGAGCAAATTAAAGCAAATGAAGCACAGCGCAAGGCAGCCAGGCAGGCTGGATATATCTATCTTCTGATATCTATCTTGGCTCTATGCTTCTGCGTTGCACTCTTCACTTGGGGAAGAATGAAACGGAAGGAACTAAAACTTCTTAAGAAAAATGCGAGGATAAGCCTTCTTCGGATATGGCTTGCAGAAGTCAGAATGAAATTAAAGGCGGCCCAAGAAGAACTGACTCTTTTGAACTGCAGGGCGACTGAACAGGCAACAGAATATTTAACCCTCAAGAAGACCCTGGATGAGAAGACTGCCTCGGAAGAAAAGGAAAAAGCAAGAGACGGACTTAAAGAGATAATCCATGAAAAAGAGCGCGTCATTTGCCAACTTGAGAATCAGATTGAGGATCTGAAGCAGATGATGGAAACAATGGATACGGCAAAAAGAATAGGAAACCTAAAGTCATTATCCATTTTTGAACAGTTACGCCTGTGTCTGAACCGACCAAACGAAAACCCACTGTACAATAGCTACTGGAATAAACTTAAGATGGAAGTGGAAAGCAAATTTCCTACCTTCTACGGCATCACTCATGCCAACGGAGCACTCTCTGACGATGAATACAAGGTCTGTATGCTCACTATAGGGGATTTCTCCGTAAAAGATATTAATCAATTGTTGGGCAAGAAGGAGTATGCTTCCATCACAAAGAAACGGCTCCTTAAGAAAATATTCAAAATGGAGGGCAAACCAGCAGATTTCAACAAACAACTCTTCGCTATCTTGGATATTTAATGCCTTTTGAGTATTTTTACCCTTCTTGTCTGTTTTTGTCTGTTTTTGTCTGATTTTGTCAGTCAAGCCTTGAGCGCTCTCCAATAAAGAGTTTCTGCCTTTTACATAAATCGCAATTTGAAAAAAAGTTGCATTTATATTTGGCGCATTTGGAAAAAATCCCGTTCTTTGCCCCGCAGTTCGATGCAAAAATTGTTTCAAAACATGAAAGAAGATGAAAAAAATTTTTATTTATGTTGCAGTCCTGGCGTAATGTCAGTGACTGGTGCGCCTAAAGTTTGGGCTGACGGAGATGACCCTGTTCCATTCATTATCCTTCCACCAGGAGGTGATGATGGAGGTGGTGATGCACCCCTCCCATGGCGTATTATGTTGGAAGGACCCGATGAACCTATTAGCATACTGCTTTGAATATGATAAGATTTGACTATTTTGCAAATAGACTGTCGGCCATGTCAGTTGCCATTCTTTTAGGTGTGTCACTGACATGCTGCTCAGACGATGTTGAAATAGCCAGCCCGGAAGAAGAGGAGCCTGAGTCGGCAGAAAGGAAGTGGGACATGACAGTTGAGGCTGTGATGGAGGGCGGGACGCGTACAGCAGCGACGGTGGAAGACTTCGTTCATCCCTTCTCTACGGGAGACCGCGTCTATGTCTATAACACGACCCAGAAGTCTTTCTTCGATGGAAGCCTGAAGCCCCGGACAGGCGGAAGCCTGGCAACGACTCTTGTTCCTGCAGACGAATTGAAGGGAATAGCTGAAGAGGGAGATGAACTGAAGCTAATCTACGTCCCTGATGATGTAATGCCTGAAGGCCTCCTGTCGCAACTTCAAAAAGGAGATGACCCCTGGGCCTATACATCAAATTCCAATCCCTGCCTGGCTGCTCAGAAAGGCCTGCTTGACGAAGTGATGAATTATGTTTTTGCAAAGTCCGTCGTTAAGGTGGAAAGCATCAGGGACAGCGTCATCCTGGTCAGCGAAGGCAGAGCCGACTTTACATTGCTGCAAAGTATATTCCAACTTTCCTTCCGCTTCGAGGACAAGGATGGGAATGAGGTTGACACCAAGAAAATAGGGCAGGCCACACTGACAATCAGTTACGAAATACAAGGTGCATTTAGTACAATATGCCAGTATAAGAATTTGCCCCTGGAAGGCGTACTTTACCTGGCCTTACCTATAAGAGGACCGTATTACAGCACGATGGGGTTTTATGTGATTGATGAATTGGGTACTTGGTATGGCTCCATGAATGCTCCTGAAGGAAAATTCCATAATGGAAAGATTTACTGTCCAACGGAACCTACTTTAATGAAGAGAACCCCCAATTAGATATCGCTTTTTGAACACATCTGCATGTCCGAAGTACGACTAGCCATAGCAAATAAGATATAATATTACAGATAAAAAAGTTTAATTCTAAATATACTCACGATGAAAAGAAACATATTATGGACCATTGCGGCAGCTATCCTGTTTAGCTGTACGGATTCCATGCAGGAGTATTCTGCAATGGATGACTTTAACAACAATGTTCAGACAGAATCTGACCGTTCTCTTTCCAGGAATATGATATATGATTTTCAGGTTGCTTCACACTAATTAATTTCAACAGATATGAAACGGTATAAATACATTCTATACAAAGTCGCCCATGTTGTTGCGCTGGCCTTTTCGTTTACGGCGCTGACCAGTTGTTCTGATAACGAAGTTGAACCGCCAGCCCAGGAGGAGCAGGAGTGGACAATGACTATCCCAGCCGTGATGGACGGGCCCACACGCGCCACTGCCAGGCAGGAGGGCTACCTTCAGCCAGCTTTCGGGCCCGATGACCGCATCTATGTCTATAACACGACAAAACATGTATTACTCGGGAGCCTTAAGCCGCAGACCGTGGGGCAAACCACAACAACCCTCGTACAGGACGGAATGCTGAAAGGCAAGGTGGCGGGGAACGACGTATTGAAGCTCTACTACCTGCCCCAGAACTGGAATGCCGAGATGATGATTAAGGAATTCGTCGGCGGGACCACTCCCTGGTGGGAGCGTATGCCTGGGATTGGTGATCATGACAATCCCATTCCCCGCTCGCAGACGGGCCTGGCAGACGACATCAGCCGCTACGCCTTTGCGATAGGAGAAGTGAAAGTTTGGGGTGTGAGAACCGGAGAAATCCGTACCTCCGAGACGCAAGTAACCTTAACGCAGCTGCAGAGCTTCTTCTGCGTTACCTTCCAGTTCGAGGATAAATACGGTAATCCCGTCGATGCCTCGACGATAGACCTGAGCAATGAGGAAATGTCCCGGATGATAGTTCTGCGGAATAATCAAGGTTACACCGGGCTCTACAATTTCCATCCCGCCACGCTGAGCGGTAAGTTCTGGCTGGCAATTGAAACCTATTCAAAAATGGAAAGAGTGACTTTCATCATGTCCGAACAGGAGAACAGAATCTTCAAAGGATCGCTGACGTTGCCGGAGAACGAATTTTTCCAGCAAGGAAGAATATATACCTCTGATGAGCCTGTTGTAATGAAACAGAACTAAAGTATGTATTTTTAAGAATAAGTATGTCAAACATCATGAAGAAAAAGAATAATATTTCATACTGATGAAGATAGGAAGTATCACGATAAAAGTAGGATTAAAGTAAGCAATCTCAAGAATAGACGAAAAAACTCATGTTGCTTTTGTTCAGGG
>CAMJQA010000114.1 GCA_946407895.1 uncultured Prevotellaceae bacterium | reverse complement strand
AAGAATGGCGATATTAGCATTTCAAAAACCCGATAAAGTTATAATGTTGGAGGCGGACGGCAAGTATGGCAAGTTCGAGTTCCGTCCTCTGGAAGGTGGATTTGGTACTACCATAGGTAATGCTTTACGCCGCATTTTGCTTTCATCATTGGACGGATTTGCCATCAACACCGTTTCCATTGCAGGAGTCGAACATGAGTTTGCAACCGTGCCTGGTGTGAAAGAGGATGTAACCAACATTATTTTGAATCTGAAGCAAATCAGGTTCAAACAAATAGTTAATGAATTCGAGAACGAGAAAGTTAGCGTCACCGTCGAGGGTATGAGTGAGTTCAAGGCTGGTGAGTTCAACAAGTATCTGACTGGATTTGAAGTGTTAAACCCTGAATTGGTAATTTGCCATTTGGATCAGAAAGCTTCAATGCAAATAGAGATAAGCGTTAACAAAGGGCGCGGTTATGTTCCTGCAGATGAGAACCGTGAGTTCTGCACCGATGTTAATGTGATTCCCATTGATTCTATCTACACTCCTATCCGTAATGTCAAGTATGCTGTCGAGAACTACCGTGTTGAGCAGAAAACGGACTATGACAAGCTCATACTCGAAATTACCACCGATGGTTCCATACATCCGAAGGATGCTCTGAAGGAGGCCGCAAAGATTCTCATTTACCACTTCATGTTGTTCTCTGACGAAAAGATAACGCTGGAGAATACTGATGTTGATACAAATGAAGAGTTTGATGAGGAGGTACTTCACATGCGTCAGCTTCTGAAGACAAAACTTGTCGATATGGATCTCTCCGTTCGTGCCCTCAATTGCTTGAAGGCTGCCAACGTTGATACCTTGGGTGACTTGGTTACCTATAATAAGACCGACTTGTTGAAGTTCAGAAACTTCGGTAAGAAATCGCTCACGGAGCTTGATGATTTGCTCGAGAGTCTGAATCTGTCGTTTGGAACCGACATAACTAAATATAAATTAGATAAAGAATAAGAGAAAATGAGACATAATCGTAAATTTAATCATTTGGGTCGTACTGCATCCCACAGGAAAGCCATGCTGGCCAACATGACTATCAGTCTGATCATGCACAAAAGAATCACTACGACCGTGGCCAAGGCTAAGGCATTGAAGAAGTATGCCGAGCCGCTGATAACAAAGTCGAAGCAGGACACCACCAATTCGCGCCGTGTTGTGTTCAGCTATCTTCAGGATAAGAACGCCGTTACCGAGCTGTTCTCAGTTGTAGCTGAGAAGGTAGGTGACCGTCCGGGCGGTTATACACGTATCATAAAGACTGGTTTCCGCCAGGGCGACAATGCGCCTATGTGCTTCATCGAGTTGGTAGACTTTGATGAGAACATGGCAAAGACGGCCAAGAAGGCTAAGCGTACGCGTCGTTCCTCGAAGAAGGCTGCCGCTGAGGCTTCTGCTGAGGCACCCGCTGTGGAAGAAGCTCCCGCAGCCGAAACGCCTGCAGAAACAGCTGAATAAGTTTTTTCAAGTTTGCAATAATGAGACTGCCCTATCCGTGAAGGATGGGGCAGTTTTTTATGTGTGTTTCCGCCGCTTGGGAGTAAAATGTTGTCGTAATATATCTTTTTTTTTACATTTAATTTGCAGTTTCAGATTTATTGCGTAATTTTGCCTTCAACTTAGTGAAAAAACGTAAATAAAATAATATTTCAATATGAAAAAACGCAGCCTTTTTCATGATTGCCATGCAGCCCCGTTCATCTTTCTCGTGGTGATGGCGCTATCTGCCTGTACGGAGACTATTGATGAGTCGGCGCGTTATGTTTTCCAGTATGACGTGGCGTTGTCATATCTTGAGAAACACGAAGTTTACAGCCAGTATGTGGAGCTGATTAAGCAAACGCCCATCTCGCCTGTCAGCAGCAGTACTATGGGCCAGTTGCTTGGCGCCCGCGGTCATTTTACGGTCTTTGCTCCTACGAACGAGGCTATCGACAGCTTCCTTGTAGATCTTTATCAGCGCGATCCCACGCTTCTGAGCCGTCCTTCGTGGGACGCCTTCTATTCCGAGCACAAGCGCGACTCGATACGCAGGGTTGTCGTGCACAATAGCGTTATCGACTCGGGCGATATGGACGACTGCTTCATGACGTGGGACTTTCCTACGACGGACAAGGCCGAGTTGCCCCTTAACAATATGAACGACCACAAGGTGTCGGTCTATTACCAGGGCTTGGACTCTATCCTTATCAACGGCCTGTGCCCCATCAGCATGAGCGAGCGCGACATCCTGGTGTCGAACGGCGTGATTCACCAGGTGGAGAAGGTTATTGCTCCGCAGGATATTACAGCGGCCAGTTATTTCATGGATCTGCTCGACAAGAAGAAGGAGGGCTATCTGGTCATCGCTAAGGCTTTGCAGGCCTGCGGCATGATGGACACCCTCTCGAAGATACGCGATGAGGTATATGAAAGGCGCTATGTGCGTGGCGAGATTCCTGAATACGTACATCTGTATATCGACGGGCACAACACCACCGAGCTCAACTGGACGCCGAAGCACCGCCTCTATGGCTTTACCATCTTTGCCGAGACTGACGACTTCTGGCGCTCTCAGGGGCTCGACCCCCAGGCTCCATCCGAGGATCTGATGCCCGCGCTTGTGGAGTGGATACAGCAGAACCATCAGTATTCCGATGACGACCAATTCACTACTGGCACTGACTATGAGAGCCCCGATAACTTGCTCTACCAGTGGGCAACCTATCACGTACTGCCGTTCCGCGTTTCGGCCGACAGGCTCGTCTTCCACATGAATGAGCTGGGCTACAACTGGCGCAACCCCTATAGCCTGGGCATTCCCATGTATGAAATATACAGCACGATGGGCAAGCGCCGCCTGATTAAGATATACGAGAGCAAGGAGAGCAATGGCGTGTATCTGAACCGCTTCCCCAACCTGGACAACGGCCGCCACGGCACGTATCATGAGCTCTCCTGCGACGAGGACAAGGTGGGCTGCCGCGTGAACCGCGAATCCGAGATGGCCGTACTGAGCGACATCATCAATTGCTGCATCTACCCAATCGACACGCCGCTCTCGTACAACGACAAGGTGCGCGACAATCTGGCCCGCCAGCGCCTGCGCTTCGACGGCATGTCGCTTATGCCCGAGGCCATGAGCAACGACATCCGCCTGAAGGCCTCCACCGACTGGGAGAACGAGGATGTTTACATCCCCAACACCAGCATCTACAATTACTTCGAGAACATGACGATGAACGACCAGACCATCTTCATCTACCTGAACGCATATACCTACAACTGGTGCAACATGCATTCCGACGAGATGAAGGCCAAGGGACGCTTCGAGCTGACCTTCAAGCTGCCTCCCGTGCCCCGTCGCGGCACGTACGAGCTGCGCTACAAGGTGCTGCCCAACGGCGACCGCGGCGTGCAGCAGTTCTATTTCGGCTCCGACCCCAACCGCCTGCCCGCTGCCGGTATTCCTGTTGACCTCACTCGCTCCATCGGCAATATGCGTGTGGGCTACGAGGCTGATACTGACGACGATGACTACAATGCCGAGGTCGACAAGCGCCTACGCAACAACAATGTCATGAAGGGCGCCTACAGCGTTTGTGCCGATGGCGGAACGGGCGATATTGAGCGCAACCGCAGCACCAACCTGCGCTATATTATTGTGCGCCAGACGATGGACCCCAACGAGACTTACTATATGCGCGTGAAGTCGGTGCTGGACTCCGAGATGAAGGAGTTCTACATGGACTATATGGAGCTTTGCCCCAAGGAAGTATACGACAATCCCGAGACGCCCGAGGACATCTGGTAGGGCCGTTTCCCGAAAAGTGATACATACACTCGCTCTCTTGACGAGGCAGGCATTCCCCCTGTGGATGCTTGCCTCATTTTTTATATTCTCCGCAAGGCCGGCGACGGTACGACGGAAGATAGGCCGGGCGCCTGCACATAAAAGTCCGTCCGCCCGCATTGATGCGTGCGGACTTTCCCTATTAAATAGGATACCTTCTTTAGATAGGGTACCCCTGACTTCGGAGGTTTTAACATCTCTAAGGGGTTGACCATCTTCGCTTCCGTTTTTTAGAGATGCTACATAACGGCGATGACGATTGTGCTTTTGCCCTTGACTGCATGTAGCGTGATGGTGTCAGGCCACGGACCGCTTAGGAACAACTCTTTGTAGCCTTTGAGACTGGCAATACAAATCTCATCGGGATGGGCAGCAGCGTAGGCAGTGATGGCCTCTTCAACATCAGTGATGGTGACATCCCTTCCTGCCACCACTTCCTCTGCCAACACCCCCAGGGCTCTGGCAAGCGGCTTGGCATTAAGCGAATAGTACCGGGTATAGGCACTTCCGATTCCCTTGGGTGTTATTGTCTTGCGAAGTGTAGGCAGATGATGCTTCAAATGCATCTGAATCATGTTAAAGATAGCACGGCGCTTTTTTGCCGCCGGAGTGGTATAGACGTGTGCGGGCATAGTGGGTGTGGAACGTGCAAAGGTTACATTCCCACGCGTTACATACGTAATGCCATCGATTGTTCCTGATGCCATCTGGCCAATGCCGATTTGTTTGATTTTTACCATAGCTGATATATGATTTGTTTCTACGATATTTAAT
>CAMJQA010000113.1 GCA_946407895.1 uncultured Prevotellaceae bacterium | reverse complement strand
GTTTGCCTTAGCGCCGGAAGTTTTTGTCCGCCCGCATGAGGACGTCAGGGAGGCAGGCCTGCACCCAGCGGCCGTCGTGGACGCCCGTATCGACATGCATGGCATAGGGGATGCCCTGTTGGCGGAAGGCTTTGACGAGGTCCATGTTTGCCTCGAGGGTGAAGTCGTGGTCGCCTACGGCCACCTTCCAGTCGACGGTCTTCCATGCCTCTGCTTCCTGGGGCCGCCCCTTCAGGATGTGCCTGACGGGGTTGTTCTGGTCTATGACCCACTGGCGCCACCGTGCTGAAGGGTCGTGCTCGAGGAACTCCAGTGGCTGGCTGCGCAGGTAGCCGCTGATGTCGTACACCATGCTGAACAGTTCGGGGTGGTGCACACCATATACCGTGGCGGCTCCGCCTCCCATCGAGAAGCCTGCAATGGCCCGTCCGCCCTTGTCGGTGCGTGTATGGTATGTGTGCTCAATGTAGGGAATCAGTTCCTGGAAGAAATAGTCCTCGTAGCGCCAGTCGGGTGCCCCCTTCTTCCCCTTCGTGGCATTGAAGTACATCATGTTCTGCTGGTTGCCTTCGGGGCATACAATAATCATGGGCCGGATGGTGCCTGCGGCGATGAGGCTGTCGGCCAGCAGGGAGACGTGCTGCTGGTGCTCGAAATCGGTGTGCGATCCGCCCCCGCCGTGCATCAGGTAGAGCACGGGGTATGGCTGCTCAGCCCCGGGGTCGTAGCCGTGGGGCAGGTAGATGCCGTAGTTGCGCTCCGTGATGCCGCTCAGCAACCGGCATGGCATTCTCAGGGACTGGAAGCGCCCCTTTGCCTGGGCGGAAAGGCAGGCCAGGCACAAGGCCAGGGCCGTAAGCAGTCTTATACTCGTTCTGATGGGTCTCATACTGATTTGGTGATGGGTTGGTGTGCTTGAATATTTTTTACAGATTATTTGACATTGAGGGATATTGAGGCTGTGGGCAACTGGCCCTTTATGGTGACTTTTGTGCGGCCAGCCTTTGTGGTGCTGCGCACTACGATTATGGCGCGCCCCTTCCAGGTGGTTACATTGGGCGAGGTAGATGGCTCTCGGTCTTTCAGGTCGGCCGAGGCAGCTGCCAACAGTGTGGCCTGTCCGCTTACGCTTACCTGGCAGGGGATGGCTGCTTCGGGGCAGAGGCGTCCCTGCCTGTCCACAACCTCCACGGTGATGAATGCCAGTGACTGCCCACCGGCTGTCAGCACCTGCCTGTCGGCCGTCAGCCGGAGGCGCGCGGGAGACCCTGAGGTTTCCAGAAGGGCAGACAGCGTAGCTGGACTGCTATATGAGCTGGATTGAATGGAAAAGGTGTTCTGGCTGGGGGCGGCTACGGCATACAGCTTGCCTGGCTTGTAGGGCAGGGTAAATAGGGCTTTGAACTCGGTGTCCCGGCCTACATTCCGGGTGCCAACCAGTTTGTCGTTCAGATAGAGGCTCACCTGGGGTGCCTTCGTGTAGACTTCCACATCAATGGGCTTGCCCTCCCAGCCCGGCCATGTCCACGATTCCCATGTGGGCCATACGCTCCACATGGTCTCCTTGATGGAACCACGGTATCCGTTGGGCTCCCTGACGGCCATATACAGGCCGGGTTCGTCGCTCCAGAGCGTCTGCCGGTAATGGCTGATGGGCTTGCGCCAACCGGTGATATCGACGTCGCCGCAGTAGGCACCGTGCCAGTCGGGCTGACCGCCCTCGGCAAAATGCTCGCCTGGACGCTCACCCTCATAGTAATAGCGTCCGATGCCCGACTCGCCAAGGTAGTCGAGGCCCGTCCATACGATGTCGCCCACGATATAGGGGAAGTCGTGCGTCAAAGCCCAGTTTCTGAAGGCATCGCGTGGGAAACTCTCTGTCTGCCACATCACACGTTTGGGGTCTCGCTGATGGTCGGAGGCGTGCTTGAATATCATATAGTTGTAGCCCACCACATCCAGAACCTCGGCATGCGGGTCGTAGATTTCCCAGTCGCTGTCCCATGCACAGAGTGCCTCGGTGACGGGCCGTGTGGGGTCGCACTCCAGTATGGCGTGCTTCAGCTGTCGGGCCGTGGTGATGACACGTATGTCCTTGCGCTCGATGACCTCGTTGCCTATGCTCCAGCAGATGACGCTGGGATGGTTGCGGTCGCGCAGCACCATGGCATGGATATCCTGGCGGTAGCAGGAATCGATGAGGGTGGAGTAGTCGTATGGATTCTTCTGGCTGCGCCATCCGTCGAAGGCTTCATCGATAACCAGCATGCCCAGCGAGTCGCAGGCATCGAGGAAGGCCCGCGTAGAGGGGTTATGCGAGGTGCGGATGAGGTTGAAGCCCGCCTGTTTCATCAGTCTGACCTTGCGTATCTCGGCATCGTCGAAGGCCATTGCGCCCAGTACGCCGTCGTCGTGATGTAGGCAGGCTCCGTTGATAAGCAACGGCTTGCCGTTGAGAAGGAACCCTTTCTGGGCATCGAATGAGAAAGAGCGTATGCCGAAGGGAACCTGACGAGTCTGGCCTGTGCCCCTTGAAGGGCCTTCAATGCTGACGCTGGCCGAGTAGAGATAAGGGTCGGCCGGTGACCACAGGTGAGGGTTGCTGATGGTATAGCTGAAGCTTACCGTCTTGCACTGGCGGGCCTTCAGGCTGACGTGCTGAGCCTCGCAACCCTTTACGGAGACTGTGGCCTGCTGCTCGGCATCGGAGTCGTTCTGCAGGGACACCTCCACAGCTACCGTGGCCCTGTCGGACTGCACCTGCGGAGTCGTTACGAATATGCCGCCCTCGGCAATATGCAGGGCGGGCATGGTCTCCATCCAAACGTGGCGGTATATGCCCGAACCGCTGTACCAGCGGCAGTTAGGCTGCTTGGCATTGTTCACCCTGACCACCACCTCGTTATCGCTGCCGTCCTTGTGTAGGAACGGTGTTACATCTACGGTAAAAGGCGTGTAGCCATAGCCGTGCTGTCCGGCTTTCTGTCCGTTCACCAGCACCTCGGCTTTCTGATATACCCCCTCGAAGTGCAGCCATACCACTTCTGCATTGGGGGTCTTGAAGTGTTTTGAGTACTCGCCCCTGCCGCCCTGGAACCATCCGCCGCCGGTGCCCGTGGCGCCCGAGGCCGGGTCAGGAGCATCATAGATGTCCCAGTCGTGTGGCAGGTCCACCGTAGTGGTCTTCCCGTTGCGTGTAAACTGCCAGCCCTCGTCGAAGAGCTGCCGTGTCTGAGCCTGGGCCGTTGTGTTCAGGGCCAGTGCCAACGTGGTAATGAGGTAAAACGCTTTCTGTATCATCATCATTTTTCTACGTTCATTGGTTGAATAATGGCGTTGCAATTGATATTGCGGCAGCAAAGGTACAATAAATTTTATGGATTGCGGCATATTCGGCGAAGAATTGTACTCACAGCCATCAAAAAACCTCATTTCGTTTATTCGTTTGTTTGTTCCCGTTTAAGTTTAGGAAAAGTGGCATCAGATATGTTGCTCGTCGTAAAAAACGCTTGGCAATGGCCGGCGTAAAGTGAGCAAGGAGGTGAAGTAAGAATGCTTTCTTTGCCCCGATTGAGTGTTTTCTGCAAAATTATTTGGTTTTTTCCTCTTTATTTTGTAATTTCGCAGCCGAAAAGTATATAAATTAAGGATGAAAGAAGGATATAAACAAAAGACGGGTGTCAGACGCTGGGTTCAGACGATGGACTTGCGCGACAACCCTGAGCTGATAGCAGAGTACCGGCGGCGACATGCCGAGGGGCAGATATGGCCCGAGATACTGCAGGGCATACGGGACTGCGGATTGCTGGAGATGGAAATCTACATCCTGGGCACCCGACTGGTGATGATATGCGAGGCCCCCGAGGGCGTCAGCTGGGACGAAGCCATGCAGAAGATGGCCCAGGGGCCAAGGCAGGCCGAGTGGGAAGACTTCATGGCCGTGTTCCAGAAGTGTGAGCCCGGGCAGCGCAGCGACGAGAAGTGGCAGATGATGGAGCGTATGTTCCACGTCTATCCCTGAGCGCACGGCAACCATAGGGCATGAACCCGACAGATGACTTTTTATTTTAAACCTATAATAATTAATTCTAAAACATGGAGAGACGATCGTTTTTGAAACGTAGTGCTGCAGGCGCAGCCTTGTTTTCCATTCTTCCCCGCCAAGTGCTGGGTAAGATGGGCGGAGCCAACAATTTCGTGGCTCCCAGTGATCAGTTGACTCGTGGCATCATTGGTGTGGGTGGCATAGGCCGTAGCGACCTCCACTTCGCCAGCGACCAGCGTTGCCGACTGACAGCAATCTGTGATGTGGACCAGAAGCATCTGGATTCAGCATTCGAAGCTGCAAAGAAGAGCTTTAACGAGACCGTGAAGACCTATCACGACTTCCGCGAGCTGATTCACGACGAGAATGTAGATATCGTACACATAGCCACCCCGCCTCACTGGCACGGCATCATGGCCGTGGAGGCTGCCAATGCCGGCAAGGACATCTTCTGCGAGAAGCCCATGACCCGCACTATCGGCGAGGGCAAGCGCGTAATGGAGGCTGTGAAGCGCAATGCCCGCATCTTCCGCCTGGATACCTGGTTCCGCTTCAAGGATACTTTCTATGGCCTGGGTACCGACGTGAAGCCCCTGAAGAAGCTGGTAGAGAGCGGCCTGCTGGGCTGGCCCCTGAAGGTTCGCATCAGCGGTGCCACCGGTTTCACCTGGAAATTCTTCTGGGTGGGCAAGGAGAACCTGGAGGTTCAGCAAGTGCCTAAGGAACTGGACTACGACCTCTGGCTGGGCCCGGCTCCCTATAAGCCCTATAATGTTCACCGTACGCACCAGACCTTCCGTGGCTACTGGGACTACGACGGCGGCGGTCTGGCCGACATGGGTCAGCACTACATCGACCCCGTGCAGTAC
>CAMJQA010000112.1 GCA_946407895.1 uncultured Prevotellaceae bacterium | reverse complement strand
TCGTCCGCTTCACCACAGGTGCCTTCATCAAGCCCATGCGCTGCTATCTGTCGTACGTCGGCACGGAGGCCCCAGCCCCCGTCAAGGCCTATGCGCGCGGCGCGTCGGCTGAGGAAGACCTGCCCGCCAGCATCACCGTAAGGCTCGTGAGCCGCAGCGGCGAGACCACCGCCATCGGCACCCTCGACACCACGACGGGCGAAGTATCGTTTGACAGCGAGGCATGGTACACGCTGGACGGCGTCCGCCTCAGCGGCAAGCCGACAAAGAAGGGAATGTATATCAATAACGGTAAAAAAGTAATCGTAAAGTAAAGGAGGGCACAGCAATGAAAAGGAAAATTGAAAAGAAGAGATACGAGCAGCCCACGATGCGCGTGGTCGAACTGCAGCACTATCAGATTCTAGCCTCAAGCGAACCTAAAAGGGAGGTCCCCTGGTGGGACGGTGAAGGAGGATAGAAAAGACCATCAGTATCTATAACGTGTGAGAATATGAACAGAATGTCGAACCATAAAGAAAGCGGACGCCCTCCGCCTGCGGGAGGCGCCGTACCCCTACGCGGGGCGGAATCGACCCTCAATTCTTGTCGGCGTACCCCTACGCGGAGCAGAATTGACCCCCGATTCTGGGCGGCGTACCCCTACGAGGGCAGAATTGACCCCCGATTCTGGGCGGCGTACCCCTACGCGGGGCAGAATTGACCCCCGATTCTGCATTTCGTACCCCTACGCGGGCAGAATCGACCCCCGATTCCGGACGGCGTACCCCTACAACGAGTATTTCTAACCCTAATTTGTAAACTTAAACGCTTTATCTTATGTTAAATCTTAATGCAAAGCAAATCAGCGACCTGCAAATCTCGCGCCTCGACAATGCGACGCTGCTCTCCTGCGTGACCAACATGAGCCTGCACGTGCAGCACAGCGAGCCGGCACGCACTAAGCTGGGGACGATTGCCTCGGACTTCGTAGGTGCCTCGGAGGCCTACGACGTGGCCTACAACCCGTCGCAGAAGGACCTGCTGAGCGACGTGCTGGCCGACCTGGACAAGGTGCGCGACAAGTCGATGACCGCCTGGCACGGGGCCATCCTCGCGGCGCAGAACTCGCCCAACGAGCAGAAGGCCATGACGGCCCGCCAGCTCGTGCAGCTCTACAAGGACTACAAGCTCGACGCGGCCGACGAGTACATGAAGCAGACTACGAACATCAGACAGATGATTCAGGCCATCGAGGGCAATGCCGGCATCATGGCCGCCCTGCCGGGGATGGGCCTTGACGAGTACCTGGCCGACCTGAAGGCGAAGAACGAGGCCTTCGCCGCCAAGATGGCGGAGCGCACGGCCGGCACGGTGGGCCGCGAGAAGGGCGTGGTGTCCGCCGCGCGCACTGCGGTGGAGCAGGCCCTGCGCAACCTCATCCGCGCCACCAACATCGTCAGCGCCTACGAGGGCGACGGCGGCCTCGACCAGTTCATCGACACGATGAACGCCGAGATGGAGCACTTCCGCGACATCCTCGCACGAAAGGGCGGCAGCTCGTCAACGAACCAGAACCAGGGTGGTCAGAATACGCCGACGGATCCGACCGAGCCGGGGAACGGGGACGATAACGATAACCCTAACCCTAACGATAACGATAACCCAGGCGGCGGGGATAATCCGAGTAATCCGAGTAATCCGACGGAGCCGGGCGGCAACGGCGGCAACGATGACCCGGTTAATGAGATGGAGTAGAAGAAGACCCTCCCCCCGCCCTCCCTTGTAGGGAGGGAGTATAATGCTTGGGAAGGCAGTTGTTGAGTGATAAGAAAGAGGGGGGAAGACCCACCCCCGACCTGCCCCGTAATGGAGGGGAGAGATACGGAAAAGCGAGGCATCGGCCTCGCTTTTCCGTTTCATGGCGCCCTCCGAGTAATCCGAGTAATCTGAGTATTCCGAGTAATCTGAGTATTCTGAGTAATCCGAGTAATCCGCCCCCTTTTTTTCCAATTTTTACCTGAATATCCTCTGATAATTCGCAGGAATATCGTATCTTTGCACCCGACAGATGAATATGGATGATGTGGACAGGGGCTTATCGGGCTCGTGCGACGGATTTCACGTTCGGAGAACCAACGACATTAACTTCTGGAGAACTAAGGACTAACAATAAAAGGATATGAGAAAGCTATTTCTGGGGATTCTTCTTTCCCTTTCCGCTGCGCTATGGGCGCAGGACGATGTGTTGCGTAGTGTGAACCTCTTCCTGGGCACGGCCGACGACTACGGGCAGCTGGCTCCGGGGGCCACGGTGCCCTTTGGGCAGGTGCAGGTGTGCCCCGACAGCCGTCCGCGCCAGCATGCGGGCTACGACTACGAGGTGCCCCTCGTCTCGGGCGTCTCACTGAACCGCCTCTCGGGCGTGGGCGGCAGCGGTTGCGGCGGCAACGTCTCGCTGATGCCCGACGACACGGGGCGCGACATCCGCATCCTGAAGACCACCGAGCAGGCCGCGCCCGGCTACTACGCGGCCATGCTGAGCAACGGCGTGCGCCTGCAGCTGACGGCCACCAGCCGCATGGCCGTGGAGCGCTATGCCTTCCCGCAGGGCGTGGAGCCGGTATTGGTGCTCAATACGCGCGCCTCCTTCGAGAAGGTTCACCAGAGCAGCTTCCGCCTCCTGGGCGACCGCGAGGGGCAGGGCATGGTGGTGAGCAGCAATACGTGCGGCCGCGGGCGCTACCATCTCTACTATAAGCTCTTTGCCGACCAGCCCTTCCGGGCCGACACGCTCAGCGGCGGCCTTGTGCGCCTGCGCTTTACCCGCGGCCAGGCCGACGAGCGGGGCGACTACCCGGTGGAGGTGCGCATCGTCGTCTCCACGGGCCTGGAGTCCCCACTCTCCGCCGTCAAGGCCGAGGCGGTGTGGGCCTCCTCCTTCGGGCAGCTGCACGATGAGGCCGCCCGCCAGTGGGCCCAGGTGCTGGGCCGCGTGGAGGTGAAGGGCGGCAGCCCCGACCATCGCACGCTCTTCTACACCTCGCTCTACCGCGTCTTCCACAGCCCCTTCCAGGTCACGGGCGATGGCGTCTCCGCCTACCTGGGCACCGACGGCCGCGAGCATACGGCAACGGACGGATGCTACTACAGCTCCTGGTCGCTGTGGGACACGTACCGGACGAAGTTCCCCATGATACTGCTGCTGCAGCCCGAGCGGAGCCGCGACATCATGAACTCGCTGGCGCAACTCTACCTGACGGGCAAGAAGGACTGGAGCACCGACCACGAGTGCGTGCCCACCGTGCGCACCGAGCATGCCATTGCCACGCTGCTCGACGCCCTGCGCAAGGGCATCGTGGGGCCCAACATGCTGCGCCCCGCCTATCCGGGCATGGTGGCCGAGGCGAAGCGGCTCAGCCTCCGCTCGCCCGACCAGGTGCTGGAGGCCGCCAGCGACTTCTGGGCCCTGGGCCAGCTGGCCGCCGAACTGGGTCAGAAGGCCGATGCAGAGCGCTGGCAGCAGCGCGGCGAAGCCCTCTTCGACAGCATCTGGCCCCGCGAGTTCATGAACATTGACGCCTCCTACACGAAGATGCGCGGCAACGGGCTCTACCAGGGCACGCGCTGGCAGTACCGATGGGGCGCCCCGATGTTCCTGGACCGCATGATAAGCCTGCGCGGAAAGCGGACTTTGGCCGACGAGCTGAACCGCTTCTTCGACGAGGAGCTCTACAACCAGGGCAACGAGCCCGACATACACGTGCCCTTCCTCTTCGGCCGACTGGGGCAGCCGCTGCGCACGGGCCAGGTGGTGCAGCGCCTCATGCAGGACAGCATCACGCACCGCTACGGCGGCAACGACGCCTACCCCGAGCCCTTCCGCGGCTGGGCCTTCCGCAATGCCACGCGGGGCTATGCACCCGAGATGGACGAGGACGACGGCACCATGAGCGCCTGGTACTGCTTCGCCGCCCTGGGCCTGTACCCCACCATCGTGGGCGAGCCGGTGTACGACCTCTTCTCGCCCCTCTTCGACGAGGCCGTGCTGCGGATGGACGAGGCGGGGCGTGTGAAGACCGTTATCCGCACCAGCGGACGCCGCTTGCCGCGCCAGCCCCTGAAGCGAGTCACCTGGAACGGCCAGCCCCTGCCCACGTTCCAAATCAGTCACGCCCGTCTGGCCAAGGGCGGACAGCTCGTCTTCTGGTATTGATTATGTTGTACTATCGTATGAAATGGGACGGGTCTGTCATCCTGGCCACCGTCTCGATGCTGGTCATCCTGCTTGCTGCCACGGCGTTCGTCCTGTTCGGCGGCTACGCCCGCTTCTGGTGGATTCTCCTTATCTTCTGGGTGATACATCTGATCCCGGCGCTCTTCATGCCTCTTGGCGTAGGGTGTGCCGAGGACGGCGTTTTCATCCGTCGTCCCATCGGACGTATTGTCGTTCCCATCGAAGCGCTGAAGAACGTCTCGCCTGTCGGGGCTAAAGACCTCGGCGGCACGAGGATCGTGAATATCAACGGCCTCTTTGGCTACCTTGGCCTGATGCGGAATGAGCGGCTGGGCCTTTACCGTCTCTGTGCCACCAGCCGTAGCGACTACGTCCTGATAGAGTCCGAACGCCGGAAGTATGTCGTCTCTTGTCCGGAACGCGAGGAATTCATCGCCGCCTGCCAGCACTACCTCGATGCCTACAGAAGGGAAAATACAATTCAAAATTGGTAAAATGAGCTACGCTCTACTCCTGTCACGACTTGGCCAAATGAAAGCGAACTTTCAATGGCGCTCGCTGCTCCAGGAGTTCAAAATTCAAAATTATTGAGTTCAAAGTTCAAGGAGTCGAGCGCAGCTCAATTATGAATTATGAATTGTCCAAGTTTTAAGCCTTTCCATCTGCTGATGGCGTGGCTCAGCCCGCTGCCTTTCGTGGTGCCCGCCCTCGCGATCCTCATGCTCTTAGTGCTCAGCGAGGAACCGGCCCGTTTCCTGTACGATACGTT
>CAMJQA010000111.1 GCA_946407895.1 uncultured Prevotellaceae bacterium | reverse complement strand
AATGTTGAGTTACGGCCCACCGATTTATAATAAGTGTCCATCAGCTTCGACAGACTCTTCACGTGCTCGTTCTCCGTCTCGTGGTAGAACCAGCCCGGGCGTATGCTCGTGTTGGTCTCGCCAGGCACCCACGAGTCGCCGTCCTCCAGTCCGTAGTGCAGCATGGCCCACGTCACCTCGCCATCCTTGTTCAGCAGGCTCCAGTTGGTCTCGCCCACATTACCGGCCTCCGTACCCACCCAGCGCAGGTCGCCACGGTCGCTGCCGTCGTTCCATATCAGGCATTTGGGCTGCAGCTCACGGATCATCTTGTACGTCTCGGGCCAATGGTAATAGGTGGTGCGGTCTATCTTGCGCGTCTCGTTGGCACCACCATACCAGCCGTCGCCGCCATTGGCACCGTCGAACCACACCTCGAATATCTCACCGTAGTTGGTCAGCAGTTCGCGCAGCTGGTTGCGGAAATAGGTCACGTAAGCAGGGCGGCCATATTCTGGGTGATTTCTGTCCCATGGCGAGAGATATACGGCAAACTTCAGTCCCTCCTCGCGACAGGCATCGGCCAGCTGGCGCACCACGTCGCCCTTCCCATTCTTCCATGGCGTGTTTTTAACCGAATATTCAGTATAGGCGCTCGGCCACATGCAGAACCCGCAGTGATGCTTAGCCGTAAAAATGATGCCCTTCATGCCTGCCTGCTTGCACACGCGCGCCCACTGCCGGCAGTCCAGGTCGCTGGGGTTGAACAGTTTCGGGTCCTCGTTGCCAAAGCCCCATTCCTGGTCGGTATAGGTGTTCAGCGAGTAATGGATAAAGGCATACATCTCCATGTCCTGCCAGCGCAGCTGGTTGTCCGTAGGCACAGGCCCGCAGGGCAGGGGGCTTGCCGTCTGGGCATTGGCCTTCATGGTTAGCACGGCCATCAGTATGGCGCCGGTTATCACTTTATATAAATTGTTCATAAGCCGTTCAAGGAGTTAAGAGAGTTAAGGGAGTTAGGAGTTAAGAGTTAGGAGTTAGGAGTTGACTGCTCCCATTTATCATTTCACGATTTCACAATCATAATTATTTTACAATTTCACAATTTTACGATTTCACTGTCTGATTGTAAATTGTCTAATTGTCAAATAAATCTGTTTATCATTTATCATTTAGCGAAGCGCCATCGTTGTATTCAAACCAGTCAATGTCAACATAGCCTTTGTCATCAGCGCGGCAACTCTGCACAAAAAGCCCCAGCATCACTCCTGTAAACCCTCCGACAGTTTCGGTACTCAGAAAGCGGTATTCCATCTTGGCCAGCGGAATGTAGCCGATGCCATCTGCCGAAGCCTGCATATAGTAGAAATCCTTGTCAGACGAAATGCGCAACCAGACTTTTGTGCCGGCCATAGCAAATTCTTCCTCGCTGTGGCTGGTTTGCCCTAACCGTACATTCGATTTGATGTAGATGGTTCCTTCGCGTTTCTCTGCTACCACGTCATAGTGGTTTAGCGGAGCTGCATAAGCCGTCAATCCGGCCAGCATGCCTTCGGTAAGGTGCGAAAGGTCGAGCAATGCCGTAGCTGTGAAGTTCAGCTCAGTCTGGCGCCGGGCAACAAACGTAGGCGAAAGGCTATGGGAAAGGCTACGGGAAAGGCTACGGGTAGGCGCGTCAGCGGGAATGGGCGCGTCAGCGGGAATGGGCGCGTCAGCGGGAATGGGCGTCTGGCTGATTTCAACCGTGGAGGGATAGAGCCTGAGCCATCCTTTACGCTCAGTCAGCGAGTATTTGGTGTAGTCGGGGTTACACAGGCACATCCACCCCATGGGCAAGCCCAGAGAGTGAAAACTGTCTGACGGAGCATGGCGCCCGATGTAGTCAAACTCTTCTTTTAAAGGCTCTTTTCCCATGGGCACCAGCGGCAGCGTCTTACATTTCATGTCCGTTTGAAGCGTACCGTCGCCGTTCACCACAGGCCACCCGCCCTTTTCCCACGTCACGGGAGCAAGCATCGTCTCACGTCCCATCACATGTTGCAGATAGCCGCTGGTGCGGTATCCCAGGCAAATCATCCACCACGATGAGTCTGTAGCCTGCACCAGGTCGGCATGCCCAAGGCCCTGCAGCGGGCTGTTCTGCATCTTCATGTTGAAATGAGAAAGGATGGGGTTGGCAGGGTTCGGCTCGTAAGGCCCAAACAGACTTTTGCTTCGCAGGATGTTCACGTGATGCCCGTGCTCCGTGCCTCCCTCTGCCAGCAGCAGATAGTAGTAGCCGTCCTTCTTGTAGATATGCGGCCCTTCGGGATAGCGGCCGCCAAGGCCTGTGCCCAGCTGATGAACGTCGCCCGTGCGCTTGCCTGTATTAATGTCTATCGCGCAGATGTTTATCTCGCCCGGTTTAATACCCGGCCGGGTTTCGTCGGCGGCAGCCTTCCACAGGAAATAGCATTTGCCGCAGTCGAAAAAGAGTGTAGGGTCGCAACTGCCTACGGCAAAGTCTATAAAGACAGGTTCCGACCACTCGCCGGCGGGATTGTCTGTCCAGACATAAAAATGGCGGCGCGAGGGAAACACCGTTGTCACCATATAGAACCGGCCGTTGTGGCAGCGGATGGTGGGGGCGTAGATGCCGCTATTGCCGTCGGTGCCCTGCAGGTCAGCCTGCGACGGGCGCGAAAGGCAGTTGCCCACCTGCTCCCAGTTCACCAGGTCTTTGCTGTGGAAAACCGGTACTCCCGGGAAATACTGAAACGAGCTGTTCACCAGGTAGAAATCGTCGCCGGCTCTGCACACCGAGGGGTCGGCATGAAAACCCGGCAGCACCGGGTTGCGGAAACCCTGCCCCCGCATCCCGAGGACCGGCAGCAGCAGGGCTGCCAACAAAAAAAATTTCTTCATCATGTTTTTATGATTATTCTGCGATAGGCCGTCAGGGCGTAGCGGCTGTTGTCGCGCACCTCGCAGACAATGTGAAGCTCGCCCGAGGCAACTGTTACCGGTAATTGTACTTTGACTGCCGGGTTAACATTGACGTCAACGTCAACGTTAAAAGTCTGTCCGATGCCATTCTGCTGCCACCATTTGAAAGTGAGTGCGTCGCCATCAGGGTCGAATGATGCTGAGGCATCGAGGGTGATGGTCTGACCGGCTTTTGCCTTGATGACAACAGCATCTGTGCCTTTCCGTCCGTTGACTATAGCAACCGGATTATGATTTCCTCTTCCTGTTTCAGCCCATTCGATGCGGGCGATGAAGTCGTTAAGCTGGGTGGGGTAGAACTGGCTGTAATAGGTTTCAGAGATGCTCTTTGCGGGCTCTTGCCAACTGGTCCATGCGTAGGTGGTTGAGTCCTTGGTGAGTGCCCATGTGTGGTAACCTCCCCACCCAACTTGCATAGGTTCTTCCGGGTTGTGAAGACCATTCGGAATAACGTTGAGGAATGAAGGGGTGTCGCCCTCCACGCCATATTTATAATCAGGATATTGCTTGCCCATGGCGGCGTGCCCTTGAATATGCTCCTTTATCTGCTGCCAGTATTCCTGTCCAAGGCTGCATTGCAGCTGCCAGGTGCCTTCGTCCCACACAAACAGTAGGTCGTGAGCAAATTCTCTTCGCATCCATTGGTGAGAACTGTAGGCAAGGTCCATGCGCTTGGCATACACCATGTCCTGGTCGGTGATGGTGTAGAGTCGGAGCTTGTGCACGAAAGCCTTCAGTTGTTCAGGCGTTCGTGTACGCTTAATCTTCCAAATGGCTTGCGCCAAAGTGTTGGCACCACCCCAGGCGCATACCCAAATGGGGCGTTCGTCTTTCTCGTCGGCCAGCCGGATAATCAGTTCACTTCCCTCGCTGTCATTGTCTTTTCCAATCACCTTGATACCTGCCCGCTGACTGCCCATCACGCAACGACTGCGCAAGTATTCGGCACTTGGCCAATAGCCAGTCTTCTGCCGGCCATTTTCTTTGTCTTTGCTGACAAATGCCTTTTGGCCAGATCGTTTCATGAGATTATGTACATCCGCCCGGTATGCCTCTACCACCGAATCGCGGTAGGCGGCACTCTGCGCAGGGTAAGGGTCGCAGTTCCAACCCGTTGAAGTGATAATGCCCTCAATCTCCAATAGGTCGGCATAGCAAAGAAGATGCACCAGCGACTCGGTATCGTCGGGTTCGAGGTCTGGTTGCCCGATATCAGTAAGGATAACCACACGGGGCTTCAGTTGCGCCTGTGCTCCTGTTGCCAAGAGGCAGAGCAGGAGAAAAGTAAGAATGTTCCTCATTCAATTTGAAAGTCTTAAAACCGGCTGCCATGCATTCTCACCAGTTCTGGTGCAGAACAATCGAATATAGTTAACGTTAACGTTGACGTCAACGTCAAAAAGCTTCGTTACAACTGCGAAAATAAGCATTGTTTTTCTATCTTCCAAACTTTTTCGAATAAAAGTGCCATTGTTGAGTAGTTTTCGTGCTTTTATTGCAATTATAGTTAACGTTAACGTTGACGTCAACGTCAAAAAGCTATTATTCTACTATTAAACTTTTAAATCCCTCAATGTCCTGCGCCTGGAGAAGTATTGAGCACAGAAGAGAGATGGTGATAAGTGCTATACTTTTCATCGCAAAATACCGGATTATCTAATCACATTTTATAAATCCCTGTTCAGCACCTCACTGACTTCTGGAATTACTGGCTGTGGCTTCCATCGGCTCATAAGTTCACACACCACTACGCCCTCCGCATTCGTAAGCTTGTGAAGATAGCTTCCGTCGTCTAAGCGCGACATGCGGCATGTAAGGGTGTCGTCAAGATAGGTCTCGTGCAGCCAGTGAACCGCGAGCGAAGTCAGCGTCTGCGAGGCCAGTACCTCGTCTGGCATCGTTAACAGGGCGATGCTAACGTAGCTACGGTTGCTGACGTGGAAATTGAAGTCAAGGTCAAGACGTGTTGCCCGATGTTCCATCTGCATGTCAATCAACTGCGGCTTGGGGAACCGTACTTTCTTATGGCTACCAGTCATCAACATAGGCAGCACAGTCAGCTTGTCGGCAAGGAAATCGGTAGTCTCCAGTCGCTTGGTGTCGAGATTGAGAATGTTCCACTGGCTTGTGCCAGAAGCTATCAGCTGCTCGTTATCCTTGCGGAAAATGCGGAAATCGCAGTAGAGGCGGAGTGAGGTCAGTTCGCTCACCCATATCTCCACAGTAAAGTCCTCAGACCAGTAGGTGACTGTTGGCTGAACGTCAATCTGAACCTCCGTGATGACCCACATGCGGTGCTGTTTTACAATGTCAAATGCTGCAACATTGTGGATGGTCATCAGCCGTGCGAAACTGTCCTGGAAGTACATCAGCATGGCATTGGACGTTAGCCTGTACAATGGCGTAATGTCCGATGCCGTAGCTGTGTAGGTGTGTCTGTATTTTGAGTTTATAATCATGTGTGTCAATCTGTTACCACTTCATTGAAATGCTCCTTGCCCCAGGCTATCAGAGCTGTGAG
>CAMJQA010000110.1 GCA_946407895.1 uncultured Prevotellaceae bacterium | reverse complement strand
TCCAGTCGCCGCTCCAGGGCTGCCCGCCTCCGGCCGACTGTATCACCCACAGCTTGAGCTCGCGCTTGTGCCAGTTCACCGAACAGTTGGTGCCCCCGGCAGCTGCTTGCGCGCTTCGCCGGGGGCGTATCTGTGAATCGGGCGCGACGCGTTCACGCCGTTCTCGTCCTTACCGGTCGCCGACTCCGCTGCCCAAGGAGCCGCTATCGCTCCATTTCAATCCATACCATTCAGTACCAGCGCCCATGCCTTTCACCGCGCCGCTCAGCGCCAGCATCCGGCAGGGCTGTAGTCTTACCACCCGCTGTTCGGGCTTCTCATACACTTTCTTCTTCATAGCTCTGTCCTCCTATTCAATGATTACCTTTCTTCCATTATTAATATACACACCCTTCTGCGCCGGCTTCCCGTCGAGCTTCCTGCCGCTCAGGTCGTACCAGGCGCCAGCCTCATTGTCCATTGTCCATCGTCCATTGTCAATTGAAATGATGCTTGTCTCACCGCCAACGTTCATCCTGAATCCCTTCACCAAGCCGCTGCCGACGGGCACCATGAAGTGTGCGCGGAACGGGCGCAGGGTGCGGGCTTCTGAGGCGTAGCCCAGCGTGTTGTTGCCACCCAGGAGGATAATCTCGTTCAGGTTACCCTCGTTCGTGCCCGATGCGCCGCTGGCCACGATCGAGAACAGGTCGTACTGGCCCACGAACGTGATGTTATTGCTGGTGACGGGCGTCGGGGCCGTGCTCGTGATCGTTACGCCTTTGAACACGGGATTCTTGAGGTCGCTGCCGCTCGCCCACTTGATGATGTAGGGCTTGCCGGCCAATAGTTTGGTCTCCGCCGTGCTGCCGAAGTCGAGCGTCAGCACGCCGGCTTCGCTGAGACTGGCCGATGCCAGGGTGTGGGCCTCAGCCCCGTCGAGCACGCTGCCGCTGAGGGTCACGTCGAACGGCAGGCAGATCGTGTTCCACTTGTCGTCCTTGTAGAGCGTGCGGCCCTGGAGGACGACGGGATAGGTGGTGGGCAGGCCTTGGTCGCCGCGGCTGGCGAGGGTGGCGATGGCGGTGGTGTTGTCCTCGGTGTCGCTGAGGGCGGGCATGGGCACGGCGCCGTCGTTCGTGACCGAGCCGGCGATGAAACTGGCGCTTCCGAAGGAGAAGGAAATCGTGCCGTTCACCTTGTCGTAGAGCCCGGCGCGGCCCTCCTTGATGCAGGGGAGGTAGTGGCGCAGCAGATCGAACTCGCCGGACTCGGCGTTCTTCTTGAATATCTTCAGTTCGTAGAGCTTGCCCTTGCCGTACCAGCTCGGGGCCCCGCCGTAGTTGGTGGCGAACACGAAGAGGTTGAGGTGCAGGTTGACGTTTCCGTTCGTCGCGAAAGTCTCGCGGTCGGTCGCATCGAAGGTGTCCACGCCGTTCTGCGTCAGCTCAAGGGAGTTGGTGCTCGACATGTCCGTGACAATCGTGCACCGCTGCCCGCCGACGAAGGGAACCGCGTCGGCGGGATTCTTGCGCTGCTTGCCGTAGCCGAAGTACGGCTTGCCATTGAGCATGTGGCACATGAAGAAGCGTGAGCGATTATCACTGGAGGTGGAGGCCGTGCAGGCGTCGAGGAGCGACCAGTCGCGGTTGCTCAGGTCCTCATCGGCCCACGCGAAGTCGATGATGGCCTTGAGTCCGGTCTCGGCGTTCACGCCCGTGTCGATGTACTGCGATCCGGTCGCCTCGATGTAGTCGAGCAAGGCGTCCGGCTCGGCGGTGATTTCTTCTCCCCTTGCGGAGACTGTAAGAGCGGCCGCAGCTGCGAAAATTGCGATTGTCTTCATTTTCATTCTTTTAACCTTTTAAGGCCCCACTGGCGATGGCGTCGCTACGCCGACGCGTGCACGGATGAAGGCGCCGTCATCGCCGTGAGCATCATTACTGCGAGCGTCATTGCCGCCCGCCTCACTACTGCGCTGCCCAGTCTCCAGGCCGTCGCGTTACTTTGGTTATACAACTATATATAATAAATATGTATTTACTTCAGCCTTCCCGTATAGGCATCTACGTCGGACTCTCCCATGGGCTGTGCGAAGAACTGCTCGGCCGCCTTGTTCCAGTCGCCGCTCCAGGGCTGCCCGCCTCCGGCCGACTGTATCACCCACAGCTTCAGCTCCCGCTTGTGCCAGTTCACCGAACAGTTGGTGCCCCAGGCGCCGCCGTGGCCGAACCACGCGTCCTCGCTGTCCTTCACGGGGGCCGTCAGTCCCAGCGAATAGCCACCCAGGCCCTCGGGGCGGGTGGATACGGCCAGTATGTTCTTCACGGTCTCCTCTTTCAGTATGCGTACGCCGTTTTCGCCAACGCCCAGGTTCATGAGCATCTTGTAGAACTTCAGCTGGTCGCTGGCCGTGGTCCACAGGCCTGCACCGGCCGAGGCGAAGACGTGCGAGTCGTTGTAGGGGCGCTGCTGGTTGCCCATCTCCTCGCGCCATACGGCGGGCCCGTCGGCCTTTGTCTCATAGAGCTCTATCTTCTTCTTTATCTGCTTGTCGGTGGGCCAGAAAGTGGAAGACTTCATGCCCAGGGGGTCCAGCACTTCCTGCTTCAGGTATTTCTCCCACTTCATGCCCGTAACGGCTTCCACCACAGCTGCGCCTATGTCGATGCCCGTGTTGGAGTACTGCTCGCGCGTGCCGGGTTCGAACATTATGGGCGATGCAGCTGCTATGCTGGCTGTCTGGCGTATGGGCGCGCCGCCCGACCAGCCCCCTCCGCGCACGTCCGGACGCTTGGCGCTGATCTCGAAGGGGAATCCGCCGGTGTGATTCAGGCACATCCGCACGGTCAGGACGTTCTTGGCGCGGTGAAGCGTCTTCACGCCGTCCTTCTCGCCGTCCAAAACCCACAACTCACCAAACTCGGGCAGGTATTTCGACACGGGGTCGTCCAACTTAATCTTCCCCTGCTCCACCAGTTTGGCTATCGTCACGCCGCAGAATCCTTTCGTCTGCGAGCACTGCATGAAGATGTTGTCCATCCGGATGGGGCGCTTCTGCGATACGTCGGCGTACCCGATGCAGCACGTCTCCTGCACGCCGTCCTTGTAGAACACGCTTATGGCTCCGGCCAGCTGGCCCTTGTCCACGTAGGGTTGCAAGGCCTCGCGTGCAAAACTTGTCTTTGACTCCCTGGGCCCCGTCTTTGCCGACAGGGACAGGCTGAATACTGCGATGAGCAAAAATAATGTCTTTCTCATAATGCTTTTTCTTTTTTATTATATGTGTTGTTGAGTCGTATTATTGCCATTGGGCACGTTTCTTCGCCTGCAAAATTATAGAAAATCGGCCAACAATGCAAATCTTTTCGGCTAAACTATCGGCAGACTGCGTCAAAAGTTTGCTTTTTAGGTCTCTTTGGCTCTGAAAGTGTATTTTCCTGACTTAATCAGAGGGCGGAAGAAGCATCGGTGTAGGGAAACTGAAACAACGGCGTTGTTTTGGCAAAACATCGGTGTAGAGAGGGAAAAACAACGGCGTTGTTCTTTTGAGCCCCCAGAAGTGTTAAAATTGTGTTAAATAATGAAAATCTCTTGGCCACGTCGTAGGAATGCAATACTTTTGCAGTGTACTATTCAACTATTACACTATGATTAATGTAAACAACATCACATTCGGCTACAATCGGCACCATGCTGTGCTGAAGGATTTCTCGCTTCAGTTCCAGGGCGGGGGAGTCTATGGCCTGCTGGGAAAGAATGGAACGGGCAAGAGCACATTGCTCTATCTGATGATGGGTCTGCTGCGCCCCTCGGCAGGCCGTGTGGAGGTAGATGGCATGGAGGCCAGCCGGCGCCTGCCCCAGATGCTCAGCGAGCTGTTCCTGGTGCCCGAGGAGTACGACATGCCGCGCATTACCCTGCGCGAGTACGTGCGCGTGCTTAAACCTTTCTATAAGGGATTCAGCGACGACCTGCTGCACCGCTGCCTGGACGGCTTCGACATGAGCCCCGAGGTGCACCTGGGCGGCCTCAGCATGGGACAGAAGAAGAAGGTGTATATGTGCCTGGCCCTGGCTACGAATACCCGCTACCTGCTGATGGACGAACCCACGAACGGGTTGGACATCCTCTCGAAGAGCCAGTTCCGCCGCGTGCTGCTCGAAGGCATGACGGAGGAGAAGACCATCATCATCAGCACTCACCAGGTGCACGATGTGGAACGTCTGCTGGATCACGTGACGATCATAGACCGCAACTGCGTGCTGCTGCAACAGCCCCTCGTTGAGGAAACCGAACCCATCAACCTGGAGGAACTGTTTATAAAGGTGACGACTAATAAGAGGAACTATGAACCTTAAACTTTAAACTTTGAACTGTTATTTCCTATGAATACATTTAATTTCCAACGATTCATGAACGTAGCCCGGTGGGACATCGCCATCAACCGCACGTTCTACACCCGCATGTTCATCCTGGTGGCAGCCATAGCCCTGCTGCCCATGCTTGCGAAGTATCTGTTTGCCCTGTGGACGATAATCGCCCTGGGCGGTTCCCGCGAGGCATATATCACCATGAATGCCATCGACGACCTCTCTGCGCTGGCCGGTGCGACCAACTTCCTGCTGCCCCTGATGCTGACGGTGATGATGGGCTACATGTTCCACAACCTGGTTACGCGCCAGGGACGCATCAGCGAGCTGACCCTGCCGGCCACCAACGGCGAGCGCTTCCTGTGGCACTTCTGCCTCATCGTGGGTGGCGGGCTGCTTACGGGCCTGGCGAGCATCCTGCTGGCCGACCTGCTGCACGTGCTGCTCGGATGGGCCATCCTGCGCCAAACCAGCTTCCAGTCCTATACGCTGCTTGTCTTCAAGAGCTACGGCGAGGTGTGGACCTTCCTTAATAACGTCTCTGCGGGCAGTGTGCTGGCAGCCCTGATTGCCGCTGTGGCCACGCTCATCAACTACTCGCTCTTTGCCCTGGGCAGTGCCTGGCGCTATCGCTACAGCATTGCCTATACCCTGCTCTATATGTTTGCCGCCTCGCTGCTCTTTACCGTGGTTACGGGTTTCGTCGTGTCGGCCATTGTCAACCGCTTCGACAATATCCGTGCCCTGCTGGATAGCCTGGGCAATATATCGGGCACAGTGGTCGGCACGGTGGTCCTTATTGGCGAGGTGGCTGTGCTGGCCCTGATATGGTGGCTCACTTACCGCCTGTACTGCCGTGCCCAGATTACCACGCGGCGTAATCCTTAAACCCCTAAGAACAGAACGCTTATGACTTTCAAAGAGCAAAACCCCATCTACATGCAGATAGCCGAGCGCATCTGTGATGAGATACTCGAGGGCCAGTACCCCGAGGGCGAGCGCTTGCCCAGCGTCAGGGAGTATGCCATACAGGTGGAGGTGAACGTGAACACCCTGGTACGGTCATACGACTGGCTCAGCCAGAACGACATCATCTTCAACCGCCGCGGTTTGGGATACTTCGTCAGCGTGGGAGCGGCCGAGCATATCCGCCAGGCGCGCCGGAAGGACTTCTTCCAGCATACGCTGCCCGATGTGCTGCAGACCATGCAGCAGTTGGGAATCTCGCTGCAGGAAGTGGAAAGAGCTGCTACTGTGAATCCTGCATTATGATCTGCTAAAATACAAAAGAAATGAATACATTCAAAATAGTTTTCGTCGCGGCTCTGACAATCTTAACGGCATTGCTCAGTTCCTGTGACAATCCGCGAACAATAGCCTGGAGTTGTTATTATTGTGCCAAAGACACATTGGAAGCGGGTGACCCATACGCTGCACTGGATTGCATGAAAGGAGTGAAGAAAGGAGTGGACAGTGAACTTGACCGTATGGCAGATTCCCTGAGTGTTGTCATAGAAAGAGCTATTGAGGAAGATAAGGCTCAGGCAAAAGATAATAATGAATAGAGAATAAATAAAAGTATAATAAATAAAAGTATAATAAATAAAAGTATAATAAATAAAAACAATATTACCATTATGAGAACTAATTCA
>CAMJQA010000109.1 GCA_946407895.1 uncultured Prevotellaceae bacterium | reverse complement strand
TCTTCTGCCGACATCCGCGCCGATATTCCGTTCCGCTATGAAAAATAAGAAGTTTTCTCTTCGCACAGGATATGAGTATTTCAGTAGAACAGATAATTGCTGTTGTTAAGGAGGCATCGGCCCTGATGGTGCGCTCCGGTTTTGAGGTGCATGACAAGGGGACCAGGGAGAACCTGGTGACCTCGTCGGACGTAGCGGTGCAGAAGTTCCTTACGGAGCATCTGGCGGCACTTCTTCCCGGCAGCGGATTCCTCTGTGAAGAAGAGGACCTGAATGATATAGCCGGGCACGAATATGTCTGGATTATCGACCCCATTGACGGTACGGCTAATTATGCCCGCGGCAACGAGAACTGCTGTATCAGTGTTGCGCTGATAAGGGGAGGGGAGCAGTATATGGGCGTAGTTTACAGTCCCTGGAGAGGGGAGTGCTACTGGGCGGTCAAGGGTGAGGGTGCCTTCTGTAATGGGAAGCCAATACACGTCTCCAACCGCTCTTTTGAGGACGGCATGCTGTTTACGGCCATGAGCACATATCACAAGGAATGGGCCCGCAGTTGCAGTGACATTATCTTTGATCTCTACCAGCAATGCAACGACATACGCCGCACCGGTTCTGCCGCTGTGGAATTGTGTCTGATGGCGGCCGGTTTTGCAGACCTCTACTTTGAAATGCGGCTCCTGCCATGGGACTACGCCGCCGCTTCGCTCATTCTTTCAGAGGCTGGAGGCTCCATCTGCTCTTTTGACGGACAGTTCCCGCCACTTTATGCCCCATCCATGGTAATAGCGGCCAACACCCCCTCCAGCTGCACCCGCATTTTGGACGTAGTACGCCGCCATCTCCCTTCGCTTCCTTATTGATTATGATGCCGTATGGACCTTTGCAAGAAACAGGGAAAAGTATTATTTCAGACACCTCGGCCAGCAACCGGACGGTGAGTAAACAAAAGTACAATACGCCATGATAAAAATGTTCGTAATGGAGACCTGCCCGGACTGCGAGTATGTGGAAAAGCAGGTGGAGGGGAATCCTGATTTTGAGGTAATTGATATCGGCAAACATGTCCGCAACCTCAAGCAGTTCCTTGATTTGAGAGACAGCCATCCAGCCTTTGACGAGGCAAAGAAGATAGGCGATGTGGGCATCCCCTGCTATGTTCTGGAGGACGGAACGGTAACGCTGATGTCCAAAGATGTCGGGCTTGAACCCCGCCCTGCCGGAGTCGGAGCCTCATGTCGCATTGACGGATCCGGGTGCTGATGGAAAAGCAACGAGAGATTTGGATAGACTGGCTACGCATCGTGGCATGCTTCCTGGTCATGATGACGCACAGCAACGAGCCTTTTTATCTGGGCGGAGAAGGCTCACTCATCCTGACCAAGGCCGATGCAATCTGGATGGCCATCCTTAATGTCCTGCCACGTGCCAGCGTGGCCCTGTTTGTGGTAGCCTCCAGCTATCTGCAGTTCCCGCTCCACTATTCCACGGGAGAATTCTTCCGCCGCAGAGCCGCGCGCTTGCTTATTCCTTTCGCGTTCTGGACGGTGGTATATGCCCTTGTGTGGGGTGACCCCGTGCAGAATTTCAAGGACCTCATGCTTAACTTCAACTATGCGGCAGGACATCTGTGGTTCGTGTACATGCTTGTCGGCCTGTATCTTTTGATGCCACTTCTGTCTCCATGGGCAGAAAAAGTGGGGAAGAAAGAATTGCAAGTGTACCTTTGCATCTGGCTTTTCACCACCATCATTCCGCTTATCCGCCAATGGGCCGGCGGGGCGGCTCCGGTCATTTACGGTCCCTCCGGCATCCCAAATGCGGCAAAGTTCCCGCTCTGGGGCGAAGCCAGCTGGAACACCTACGGAGTGTTCTACTACTTCAGTGGCTTCATCGGCTACATGCTGCTTGGGCTTTATTTCCGCAAGTTCGTGGGAGAACTGAGCTGGAGAAAGACTCTCTCCATCGCTCTCCCTGTTTTCCTTGGAGGCTTCGCCATTTGCTCACTGGGCTTCCTCAACCGCGTCTGGGCCGATTGCAATGGCGTTTTCCCCGTAGAAGGCCCGGTGGGACTTGCAGCCCTCTGGGAGGGGCCGTGGCTGAACGACACCATCGGAGTGGCGCTTATGACCATAGGATGGGTCTTGGTGCTACGTAAAATTAAAGGCGAAGGCCGTTTCTACAAGGGAATCATCCTCCCCGTTTCCAAGGCAAGCTACGGGATGTATCTGTGCCATATGCTCCTTCTGGGAATTGTATCGGCCTCTCTGCGCTCTGCGCTTGGACTTGGAGATAATGGAGTCCTTGGAATTTGGACCACTCCGGTACAGGTAATCGCGACTGCTCTTGTGTCCTTTGCGGGGGTTGGCGTTTTCTGTGTGCTTGTCCAACGAATACCCAAGGTCGGCAAATTTATTGTCGGCTGATCACGCCTTTTTGCCTTTGAATGTGTATCCGGCTTTCTCGACGGCAGACCGGATGGCATCTTCTGCGGCCGGTCCTTTTATGGTCAAGGTCTTTCTGGAAGCGCTGGCCTTGGCCGATTCCACGCCCGGAACTTCTTCCACGGCACGGCAGACGGCGGCCTCGCAGTGACTGCAATGCATACCTTCTACGGTATAAACGGCCGCATCAGGGACATCGGCCTTATGGGTGAATCTTTCAAACAGTTTCATGGTGAGAGCGAATATAATCAGGAGCGTTAAGACGATGGCACAAATAAGCTTGAATGTTGAGGGAATCATAGCCGCATCGGCACAACATGGATCTACGACCGCCATTGGTTTAACAGTTATGCCGATGGCATTGACAACCAGGCCGATGACTACGGAGAAAACCACAATGACCAGCAGGTAAATCCAGGTAAAACGCTTTCCCATGGCTTTCCGGACCACCAGAATGGAGGCCAGGTTCACCGCCGGTCCGGCCATCAGCATCACCAGAGCGGCACCCGGGGAAAGGCCTTTCATAATCAGTGCGGCCGCCACTGGAATGCTGCCGGTAGAGCAGATGTACATGGGAATGGCCACAACCAAAATTACCAGCATCTGAAGCAAAGGCTGATTGCCGAAGTTCAGGAAGAAATCGTCCGGAACAGCTACCTGTATAAGAGCAGCCACCAGCAGGCCGATGACAAGGCGCCCGCCGATATCCTGAATCATGTTGAAATAGGCGTATTTGAGCACTCGCCATATCTTGCTTCCCGACTCCACGTTGCAGGTGGATTCCGAGAAAACGGCAGCGTCATCTTCGGGGACAAAGCGGTTCACCAGCAGCCCCCCGCAGACGCCCGTGACAAGAGCCGCAGCGGGACGGATTATGGCAAAGCCCAGGCCCATGAGCGAGAAAGTGGCCAGAATGGAATCAATCCCTGTCTGCGGCGTGGCTATCAAAAAAGACGCGACCGCCCCTTTCGATGCCTTCTCGTTCCTGAGGCCGATAGCTGTAGGAATTACGCCGCAGGAGCAAAGCGGCAGCGGTACGCCCAGCAGGGCAGCCCATAGCACCGCCCACCGATTATCCTTTGACAGATACTTCCGATAAAAACCCCTCGGCACAAATACGTGCAATATACCGGCAATGAGAAAGCCCAGCAGCAGATACGGGGCCATCTCGCAAACAACTCTCAAAAGTGACAACAAGTAGTTATGCATAGTTTTTACGTCGAATGGCCAGAAGGCACAGGACCAGGATGGCGGGGAACACAGAGGCCGCCAGGATGCCGCTCTGGATGTTCTCTCCTCCGAGGCGGGTGCACAGTCCCACCAGAGACGGGCCAAAGGTGCCGCCGGCATCACCCGCCAGGGCCAGCAGTGCAAAAAGCGCCGTGCCGCCGCCGGGCATCCGGGCCGATGTAAGGCTGATGGAACCGGGCCACATGATGCCCACGGCCAGGCCGCTCACCATGCAGCCTGCCAGGCTGACTATGGGGATACGAGCCAGTGACGCCGTCAGGTAAGCGAAAAAAGTAAGGATACCGGCGCCCATCATATAGGCCGACAAATCCATGTTCTGACCCTTCTTCCCATACCAGAGCCGCCCCAGTCCCATGCAGAAAGCGAAGCCGCAGGGGCCCGCCAGGTCTCCGATGGCCTTGTCCACGCCCAGGGAAGCTTCGGCAAAGGCCGATGTCCACTGGGCCATAGTGCTCTCGGATGCACCGGCGGCAATCATCAGGAGGAGGAAGAGCCAGAAAGTCCGGTTGCGAAGCAGCTGGCCCATGCTCATTCCCTCGGAATCGGCCACGATGGGTTCGATGGGGCAGGTGGCGAAATTGACTATATTATAGAGAGGAATCAGGGCCCACAGACAAGCCAGGATGCGCCAGTTGTCCAGTCCGAAAACCGTAAAGAACAGCGTCGAGCCCAGGATAACGCCCACGGCTCCCCAGCAGTAGAAGGAATGGAGCAGGCTCATCATCCCCTCCTTGTTGGGGAAAGGGCAGGCCTCGATGATGGGGCTGCAAAGCACTTCGATGAGGCCGCTGCCCACCGCATAAACCGTAACGCAAAGGAGGATGCCGATGAGCGGATTATGGAAAAGACCGGGCACAAAAGCCAGGCCCATAAGGCCCAGGGCCGATGTCACCTCCGAAACGATGATGCTCCCACGGTAGTCTATATTCTTGAACTTGGCACAGAGGAAATCCGTAACCAGCTGGACCACATAGAAGACAGCCGGAATGAGGGCCAGGCTGGCTATGGGTATCCCGTATTCCCGGTGAAAAGCTATGAACAGAAGCGGGGTAAAATTAGCCACGATGGCCTGCGTTACAAAACCGAGGTAACAAGCGAGCTGGGTTTTTCTATAATTTTTTGACTGGTCTTTGCAGATACTAAGGATGAATTTGATATTCATGGCGTATGGCCTATAATGATGCAACCAGAATCTCACGGATGTCCTTCTCAGTGAGCGGCACATAGGCATTCTCCAGCCCCTCGTTGACGGCAATGTGGTGAGCCATCTCTCCGATTCGTTCCTCCCCGATTCCCACCTGGCGCAGATGCATGGGAATGCCTATCTCCTCGAAGAAGGCATAGGTACTCTCGATAGCCTTCCGGGCAATCTCCATCTTTGGCAGTGAAGGGTCGATATTGAATACGTTGATGCCATATTTCACAAAGCGCTCCAGCGTGCGCTCGCTCAGGATGTGCTCCATCCAGCGCGGCGTGATTATGGCCAGACCCTCGCCGTGGGTGATATCGTAATAGCCGCTCAGGGCGTGCTCGATGCCATGGCAGGGCCAGCCGCTGTCGCTGTTGCCCAGCGAGTAGATGCCGTTGCAGCCCAGTGTGCAGGCAAACATCATCTCTGCACGGGCGCGGTAGTCTTCGGGATTCTTCAGGCACGCCCTGGTGTTCACCATCAGGCTCTTCAGGCCTGCCTCGCAGAACCCGTCGTTAAGCAGGGTGGAATCCTCGCAGAAATACTGCTCGATGATGTGGTTCATGGCATCGGCACAGCCGGCAGCCGTCTGCTTCTTGGACACAGTGAACGTGTAACGAGGGTCCAGGAAGGAGCATACGGGGAATAGGAGCGGGTCCATATAGCCAATCTTGTCGTTGGTCTCGGTGCGGGAGATTACGCCGCCGCAGTCGTACTCACTGCCCGTAGCCGCCAGCGTCAGGATGTCCACGATGGGGACGGCAGCCTGTGCCTTCACCTTATAGGAAATCAGGTCCCAGGGGTCTCCGTCGTATTTGGCTCCGGCGGCAATGGCCTTCGAGCAGTCCAGCACGCTCCCGCCACCCACGGACAGGATAACCTCAATGTCGTTTTCCTTGCACAGGCGCACGCCCTCGAGTACGCTGGGGTCGTACTTCGGGTTGGGCTGTATGCCGGGGAGTTCCGTTATCTCGAAGTCTTTCAGGAGTTCCTTCACGCGGTCGTAGAGACCGATTTTCTTGATGCTGCCGCCTCCGTAGGTCAGCAGCACGCGCCTGCCGATAGCGCCCATCACTTCGGGCAGTTTCTCGATAACGTTCTCACCGAACACCAGGCGAGTGGGGGTCATATAGTCAAAATTCTGCATAGTGTGTTTATGTTATGATGAAGCAACAAATTTCAAGGGTGCGTACGACGTCCCAAATGATGGGACGATAGTAGCGAAAAAGGGGGTAAAATGACACTGACGGTCCAT
>CAMJQA010000108.1 GCA_946407895.1 uncultured Prevotellaceae bacterium | reverse complement strand
TAACTCAAACAATCAATCGAGTTAACTCAATCGATGAATCGAGTTAACTCAAGCAATAAATAGGGTTGCTGGATTCCGAAGTCAAACCACAAACATATTCATTTTAGCATAACCCATTATATACTACATAGAGTTTTTTTGCGTTTTTATCTGTCAATCTGTCACCGAGCGATGCAATTGGCTGACATTCACAGCATTGCCGTGTGACAGATAGTGTGACAGATGTGACAGATCTCTTGCGAAAAGCGAGTGCGGCGCAGGAAGGCGAAAAGCAATCACGGCGCAGGGAGGCGAAAAGAACGGCGTTGTTTTGGTAAAACATCGGCGTAGGAAGGGTGAAACAACGGCGTTGTTTCATGCTTCACCTTCATTATTAATGGTAGCATTTGTTGCTATTAATACCTGCAACTGCCTGGATTGGCCAACTCAAACGCTTGAACTGTCCAACTCAAACGTTTGGATTGCCGGAATCATACGGTTGAATTGGGCTATTAATACGGGTGCCTGAAATGGAGTCCTATTGGATATCAGAAAGGAATAGCCCTATAGCACGGAGGCAAGACTTTGTATAAAACCGTGAACACATTGAATGATAATTGCGAGGACGTAAGAGATTACTGCTTCGAAGTAGTTGGAGGATTCTGAGTTTTCTGATTATTCTGATTGTTATGATTCATAATGGTTATTATTGGAAAGTCTGGTCCTGCTTAAGCTTACAGTCAAGAGCGGCGGAGGGTGAAGAGGGTAATCTCGGGCGTGGCTCCGATGCGCATGGGCAGGGTGCCGCCCAGGCCGATGTTGACGTAGAGGGTCTGCGCGCCTTCGTCGTAGCGGCCGTCGCACTCGGGGTAGGCCCAGCGGCTGGGGGTGAAGCCCAGGATGCGGAACTGCATGGCATGGGTGTGGCCGCTCAGGGTAAGGGGTATGTCGGTCTGCGGCAGCACCTCGGCGCGCCAGTGAGAGGGGTCGTGGCTGAGCAGGATGCGGAACATGCCATCGGTGCCCTGCATTGCCTCGCGGAGCCGGCCGCGGCGGACGGCCTGGTGGACGCCGCAACTCTGGTTCTCCACACCCAGGACGGCAAGGCTGTCGGCCCCCCGGCGGAGGACGACGTGCTCGTTGAGCAAGACCTGCCAGCCGAGCCGCTCGCGCTGGTAACGGACAAGGGAATCGACAAGGGCCTCACGCTGACGGGCCGACAGGCCGCGCTGGTAGGGGGCGTAGTCGTGATTGCCCAGCACGCTCAGCACGCCGTCGCGGGCGGTGAGCCGGGAAAGGGTGGGGCCAAGTTCGTCGAGCTCGTGGAAGTTGAAGGAGACCAGGTCGCCGGTAAAGACGATGAGGTCGGGCTGCAGTTGGTTCACGGCCTGCACTACGCGGCTGAGCTCTGCCTGGTGCCCGGCCCACCCGTCCATGTGCAGGTCGCTTATCTGCACCAGCCGGTAGCCGTCGAAGGCGGGTGGCAGCGCATTGTTGCGGTACTCAACCGGCTTGACCTCGAAGCGGAAGCGCCCCCAGAGGTGTCCGTAGGTGTAGAGCCCCCACCAGGCGGCTACCAGCAGAAAGCCGGCCCACAGGAAGGGGCGCCAGGCCAGATGTCCGTGGAAAAGCCGGGCCGCAAGCCAGCCGACGGCAAACACAACCTGGGGAATGAGCAGCAACAGCAGCGAGAAGATGACTGATATGATAAGAAAAAACTTCGACATATTTTTTTGACTCCTTATTATACTATAGCATTTCCGGGAGGGCAAAGTTACGATTAAGCGAGCGATAAGCAAAATAAAAGCCGTTTTAATTTTGCTAATCCGAGCGAAAGGACCACGAACTTTGTTCGCTTGGCTTGTCCAAGACCTTCGGCCGGGGCCAAAGTTATGTATTTTTTCGACGCCGCAAAGTGCGGACTGAAAGAAAAATGAGTGAAAAAGCAAAAAAAATATAAATAAAAGGTTGCTGTAACACATAAATTATGTATATTTGCACAGGAAATGATAAAAAAACATAAAAAACCTAAATTAAACAACATCATGAACATCCAAGAACAAGAGGGCATCAGAGACGCACGCCAACTGGGTATGCCCAAGTATTTCGTGCTGGGCGTGCAGCACCTGTTTGCCATGTTTGGCGCCACCATCCTGGTTCCCGCCATCACGGGCCTTCCCGTAGCCACTACCCTGCTCTTCGCCGGTATCGGCACGCTGATCTTCCACTTCATATCGAAGATGCAGGTGCCTGCCTTCCTGGGCTCCAGCTTTGCCTTCATAGGCGGCTATATGTCGGTGAAGCAGCTGGGCGTGGACCAGGGCATGACGGAGACGCTGGCCCTCGACTATGCCTGTGTGGGCGTTGCCTGTGCGGGCCTGTGCTACTTCGTGATGGCCGCGCTCATCCGCCTGTACGGTTCCGAACGGGTGCTGAAGTTCTTCCCGCCCGTCGTTACGGGTCCTATGGTCATTGCCATCGGACTGACGCTCTCGGGCACGGCCATCAGCAGTTGCGCCACAAACTGGCTGCTGGCCATTGTAGCCATACTGACGGTCATCGTTGCCTCGATGTGGGGCCGCGGCATCATCCGAATCATCCCCATCCTGCTGGGCGTCATCGTATCGTACGCCCTGGCCGCCGGCATGGGACAGATTGACTTCAGCACGCTGGGCGATGCAGCATGGATAGGCTTCCCCGTTTACCGCGAGCAGACCGTGCTGGCCGTCTTTGACCAGTGCGACCAGACGTTCCTGCTGTCGAGCATCCTGGCCATCATGCCCATTGCCATTGCCACCATTATGGAGCACATTGGCGATATGTGTGCCATCTCATCGACGGTTGGGCGCGACTTCCTGGCCGAACCCGGCCTGCACCGCACACTGACGGGCGACGGCCTGGCAACAACCCTGGCCAGCCTGTTCGGCGCTCCCGCCAACACCACTTATGGCGAGAACACCGGCGTGCTGAACCTGACTCGCGTATTCGACCCGGGCGTTATCCGCCTGGCAGCCGTGCTGGCCATCCTGCTCAGCTTCTGCCCCAAGTTCTCGTGCCTTATAGGCCTGATGCCCGCAGCCACAATAGGCGGTGTCAGCCTCATCCTCTACGGTATGATCTCAGCTGTCGGCGTGAGGAACCTGGTGGAGTCGCGCGTTGACCTGACCTCGTCGCGCAACGTCTTCGTGGCCGCCCTCATCCTGACCCTGGCCATCGGCGTGAAGTACGGTGCCCAGGACGATGTTCCACTGGGGCCCATCCACATCTCGGGCCTGGCCCTGGCCGCTATCGTAGGCGTAGTGCTCAATGCCATACTGCCACCGCGGCTGCACGTAACAGTGAAGAGCTTCCACGGCAAGGAGGAGAAGAAGCGCAGGGAACAGGAGATGGCCGAGAAGGCAGAATAACGAATCAGCAAACACTTTTTTTCATTAACTTATTAAATTAAACTAAAACAATTATGAGAAAGACTATTTTGGTGGCCCTGCTGGCAATGGCATCCACCGCTGCAGTGGCACAGGTAAACATTCAGGCTCACTACGACTTCGGGCGAAAAGCCTATCCCGATGCCGAGGCAACCCGTCAGAACATGACCGTCACCCTGGAACAGTTCCGTCCCGACCGCCTGGGTAGCATCTTCTACTTCATCGACCTGGACATGTACTCCAAGGGCATGAAGGGGGCCTACATCGAGTTCAGCCGCGAATTCAACATCGGCCAGAAAGGCTTTGCCATACACGGCGAGTATAACGGCGGAATGACCACCAGCAAGAATCTGGCTAATCACTCTGGAGATTCACAATTCCAGCACGCCTTCCTGCTGGGTCCGGCCTACAACTGGCACAACTCCGACTACAGCTTCACCTGGGGCGTTCAGGCCATGTACAAGCAGTACTTCAAGGGTGTACGCGGTGCCGACGGCTTCCCCGGCTTCCAGCTCACCGGTATCTGGGGCTGGACGTTCGGCAATGAGGGTATGTTCACCTTCAGCGGCTTCATAGATTTCTGGCGCAACGTTAAACCCTTCACCAGCGACTACGCCATTACGATGCTCACCGAACCCCAGCTGTGGTTCAACCTGAACAGCGTGACGAAGAAGAAGACCAACCTGAGCATCGGTACCGAGTGGGAGATGAGCAACAACTTCATCTTCTACGAATGGGGCGACAAGTCGTTCTACTTCAACCCCACACTGGCCCTGAAGTGGACCATGAAATAGGCCTGCGGACAAGCATACAAATATTATAATGTGTAGAACGAACTAACAACGACATACTATGCTACAGAAACTATTCGGATTCGACCCGCAGACGATGACCGTAAAGAAAGAAGTCATCGGCGGTATCACTACGTTCCTGACGATGGCCTACATCCTGGCCGTCAACCCCAGCATCCTCTCGGCCGCAGGCATGGACCAGGGCGCCGTCTTCACGACCACTATCGTAGCCTCCGTGCTGGCCACACTCGTCATGGCCCTCTATGCCAAGATGCCTTTCGCACTGGCTCCGGGCATGGGCCTGAACGCCTTCTTTGCCTATACGGTAGTGCTGCAGATGGGCTACAGCTGGCAGTTTGCCCTGACGGCAGTATTCCTGGAGGGTATCATCTTCATCCTGCTCACCATCACCGGCCTGCGCCAGCTGATAGTGGATTCCATGCCCCTGGTGCTGCGCCGCGCCATCTCGCCCGGCATAGGCCTGTTCATTGCCTTCATCGGCCTGAAGAGTGCCGGACTGGTGGTTAGCGACCAGGCCACACTTGTTGCCCTGGGCGACATGCACTCGCCAGCCATGCTGCTGGCCGTCTTCGGCATCATCTTCACCGCCATTCTGCTGGTGCGCGGCATCACAGGCGCCCTGCTCATCGGCATCCTGGTGACCACGATCATCGGCATCCCCCTGGGACTGACCCAGTTTGGCGGCATCGTGTCCACACCGCCCAGCATGGCCCCTGTCTTCATGCAGTTCGAGTGGCACAACATCCTGACACTGGATATGCTCATCTGTGTGCTCACCTTCCTCTTCCTGGATATGTTCGACACGATTGGCACCCTCATCGGAGTCAGCAACCGAGCCGGATTCACCGACAAGGACGGTAACATCCCCCACCTGAAGGAAGCCTTCATGGCCGATGCCGTAGGCACCACAGCAGGTGCCGTACTGGGAACCAGCACCGTAACTACCTTCGTGGAGAGCGCTGCCGGTGTGAACGTGGGCGGGCGCTGCGGCCTGACCTCCTTCACCACCGTAGTCTGCTTCCTGCTGGCCCTGTTCCTGTCACCCCTGTTCCTGGCTATCCCCGGGCAGGCTACAGCCTCGGCACTGATACTGGTGGGCGTAATGATGATGAGCGGCATCCGCGACATCGACTTCGACAACTTCATCGATGCCATTCCCTGCTTCATCTGCGTCATCGCCATGCCGCTGACCTACAGCATCTCGCACGGCATTATGCTGGGCCTCATCACCTACGTACTGCTGCGCCTGCTCTCTGGCCGCTGGAAGGAACTGAACGTCGGGATGTGCATTCTGTGCGTGCTGTTCATCCTGCGCTATGCATTCCTGTAGAACGCGTTTCAGTATTGATGGAACAATGCTGAGACTATAAAAAAAAGGAGAGGGGCCACGGTCCCTCTCTCTTTGAAATATTATAACATATTGCCCCATAATAATCAGAAGAAAAAGAAAATGACAATTGGCATCCTAACAGCAATGAGCGTTGAGTTCAGGCAAGTGGCTCAAATGCTGAGCAATACAAGAACCGAAACGCGCGGCCCGCAGAGCTACCTGACGGGGTCCCTGGGACAGAACCGCATCATCCTGCAGCAATGCGGTATCGGAAAGGTTAATGGTGCTACAGGCGTAACCGACCTTATCCTGCACTTTCAGCCCGACCGCATTATCAGCACAGGCGTAGCCGGAGGTATCGACAAGCGGCTGAACATCATGGACGTTGTGGCAGGCCAGAGTGTTTGCTACCACGATGTATGGTGCGGCGAGGGTTGCGACCCGGGCCAGGTGCAGGGCCTGCCGACCGAATTCCCTGGAGACCCTACTATGCTGCAGGTTGCCACTACCCTACCCACCGATGTAAAGATCGTGCCTGGTCTGATTTGTACAGGCGACCAGTTCATCACCGCCCGCGAGGAACTGAACCGCATAAAGAGCGCCCATCCCGAAGGGCTTGCCGTTGATATGGAGAGCGCTGCCATTGCCCAGGTATGCCATCTTTACCGAGTACCCTTCTTGAGCTTCCGCATCATCAGCGATACGCCTGGAGCCGAGGCACACTTCGAGCAGTATCTCAACTTCTGGGATACGATGGCCGACAAGAGCTTTACCGTTACAAAACGTTTCCTGGAAAGTCTGTAAGAAGGGGGGAGGCTTCAAGCAAGCTTGAGCCTCCTCTCGCTTAACCGAAAGTTGAGCTGCGCTCGACTCTTCTCACGCTCGGCAGGCTTCAAGCAAGCTTGAGCCTCCTCTCGCTTAACCGAAGAGTTCTCTGACGGCTTCGACTACGCGGTGAACGGGAACAAGCTGTATGCTGTACTGGCGGGGATCGATGCCCTTAATGTTAGCGGCGGGCAGGAGCATCCGGCGAAATCCGAGCTTCTGCGCCTCGGCTATGCGCTGTTCGATGCGCGCCACAGGGCGTATCTCTCCGCTCAATCCCACCTCGCCAGCCATGCATACCTGTGCCTCGATGGGCATATCGCCGTTGCTGCTCAGCACGGCAGCCATCACGCTGAGGTCGATGGCCGGGTCTGTCACGCGCAGGCCTCCTGCAATGTTCAGGAAGACATCTTTCTGGGCCAGCTTGAAGCCCACCCTCTTCTCGAGCACGGCCAGTAGCATATTCAGGCGGCGCCCGTCGAAGCCAGTGGTGCTGCGCTGTGCCGTACCGTAGGCGGCGGTGCTGACCAGGGCCTGCGTCTCGATGAGGAACGGACGTACTCCCTCTATGGCACAGGCTATGGCCACGCCCGAGAGCCCTTCGCGGTTGTCGGTGAGGAGCAGTTCGCTGGGGTTGCTCACCTGCCGCAGTCCGTTGTGGCGCATTTCGTATATGCCCAGTTCGCTGGTGCTGCCAAAGCG
>CAMJQA010000107.1 GCA_946407895.1 uncultured Prevotellaceae bacterium | reverse complement strand
GAGGTCAGGGCGCTCCATCGGGGCTGGTCGATGCCCAGCTGGTCGA
The DNA here is from genome assembly GCA_946407895.1 of uncultured Prevotellaceae bacterium. GTDB lineage: Bacteria > Bacteroidota > Bacteroidia > Bacteroidales > Bacteroidaceae > Physcousia. Next base: position 7,727 of record CAMJQA010000107.1, on the reverse strand, counting down.
GCATGGCGGAGAACTTGTTGCGGTTCTCGGCGCGGTCGATGCTTACGGGCGATGTGCCCAGGATGGGCACGCTCTGCCGGTAGAGCTTCATGGCCAGGTTGTTGGGTATCTGTCCGCCCACGCTCACGATGACGCCGCGAGGGCTCTCCAGGTCGATGACGTCGAGCACGCGCTCGAAGGAGAGCTCGTCGAAGTAGAGGCGGTCGCACATGTCGTAGTCGGTGGATACGGTCTCGGGGTTGTAGTTGATCATGATGCTCTTGTAGCCCAGCTTGCGCGCCGTCTGTATGGCATTCACGCTGCACCAGTCGAACTCCACGCTGCTGCCAATGCGGTAGGCGCCGCTGCCCAGCACGATCACCGACTTCTCATTCTTGTAGTAATTCACGTCGTGCCCCTGCACGGCATAGGTCATGTAGAGGTAGTTCGTCAGCTCGGGGTGCTCGCTGGCCACCGTCTCAATGCGCTTCACGGCAGGCAGTATGCCCAGCTCCTTGCGGCGGGCGCGCACGCTGAGCTGCTCGCGCTCCATATTGCCGCTCTTGGGCTTCAACACGAAGCGCGCAATCTGGAAGTCGCTGAACCCCATCACCTTGGCCCGGCGCAGCACGTCGGCCGGCAGCTCCTCCAGGCTGTTGTAGCCCGTCAGCACGGCCTTGAAGTCCACAATGTTCTTCAGCCGCCCTATGAACCAGGGGTCAATCCTCGTCAGCTCGAAGATGCGGTCTATGCTGTAGCCCTCCTCCAGGGCCTGGGCCATGGCGAAGATGCGCAGGTCGGTGGGGTTGGACAGCTCCTCGTCCAGGTTGTCGAAGCGCATGTGGTCGTTGCCCACGAAGCCGTGCATACCCTGCCCTATCATGCGCAGGCCCTTCTGTATGACCTCCTCGAAGCTGCGCCCGATGCTCATAATCTCGCCCACCGACTTCATGCTGCTGCCTATGCGGCGGCTCACGCCGGCAAACTTCGTCAGGTCCCAGCGCGGAATCTTGCAGATGAGGTAGTCGAGCTGAGGAGCCTCATAGGCCGAGTTGGGCGTACCCATCTCGCCAATCTCGTCGAGGGTATAGCCCAAGGCAATCTTGGCGGCCACGAAGGCCAGGGGGTAGCCCGTAGCCTTGGAGGCCAGGGCCGAGCTGCGCGAGAGGCGCGCGTTAATCTCAATGATGCGGTAGTCGTTGGTGTCGGCATTGAAGGCGAACTGAATGTTGCACTCGCCCACGATGTTCAGATGCCGCACACACCGTATGGTAATGTCCTGCAGCATCTTCACCTGCTCGTCGCTGAGCGAACAGGTCGGGGCCACCACGATGCTCTCGCCCGTGTGGATGCCCAGGGGGTCGAAGTTCTCCATCGAGGCCACGGTGAAGCAGTGGTCGTTGGCATCGCGGATGCACTCGAACTCAATCTCCTTCCAGCCCTTCAGGCTCTCCTCCACAAGCACCTGCGGGGCAAAGGTGAAGGCCGACTCGGCCGTCTCGCGGAAAGTATCCTCGTCGGGGCACACGCCGCTGCCCAGTCCGCCCAGCGCGTAGGCCGAGCGTATCATGATGGGATAGCCTATGCGACGGGCAGCCGCCAGCGCCTCGTCAAGCGTCTCGCAGGCCTGGCTCACGGGCACCTTCAGCTGCACCTTCTGCAGCTCCTTGACGAAGAGGTCGCGGTCCTCGGTGTTCATGATGGCCTCCACACTGGTGCCCAGCACCTCAACGCCGTACTCCCTGAGCACGCCGGTGCGGTATAGCTCGGTGCCGCAGTTCAGGGCCGTCTGTCCGCCAAAGGCCAGCAGGATGCCGTCGGGACGCTCCTTCTTGATTATCTCAGTAACAAAAAAGGTATTGACAGGAAGGAAATAAACCTTATCCGCAATACCCTCGCTTGTTTGAATGGTGGCAACGTTGGGATTGATGAGCACCGAGCGGATGCCTTCCTCCCGCAGGGCTTTCAAGGCTTGACTACCCGAATAGTCGAACTCGCCGGCCTGGCCGATCTTAAGCGCACCAGAGCCCAGGACGAGCACTTTCTTTAATTGAGATTTCATAAGCAAACTGATAACTGGTTTCAATTTGCCGGCAAAATTACCTATTTTCCTTAACATGTGCAAGTGTAGCCGCCATATTTTTAACGAAAATATCCCGAATTGCAGTGATGCACATACTTTACTCATCCTAATGAGACGGTGCCGGGCTGAGGCTAATGCAAGCCGGCCGATGCTATACATTATATATTATAAGCGCGCATGCGCGCATAGGCGCGCGGGGGCGTAGGAGCACTAGGGCGTGGGGGCATAGAATCATGAGGGCGCAGGGGCGTATGGGGACACATTTGGGGGCCGTTGCGAAATATCCTCATAAATAAGGATTGCGGGATAAGGGAAATATGCGTACCTTTGCACCCGCAAATCTTATAATACTGAATCAGAATGGAAAGTAATACTGGGTATATGACGAAAAGCGTCTTGGTGCTTTGCCTGTGCGGCTTATGCATGAACGCCAAGGCTGAGACTAACCCTACCGAGGAGGGTGAACTGATGGGCGACACCGTGAACCTGCGCGAGCTGACGGTGGTTGCCACCAAGGAGAACAGTCCCTACCGGGAGCAGCCGCTCTCGGTGAGCACCCTGGGCCCCAATGCCCTGCAGAGCCACCAGGTGTGGTCGCTGAAGGGCACGAGCCAGATGGTGCCCAACTTCTACATGCCGGACTACGGTTCGCGCCTGACGAGTGCCATCTACATACGCGGCATCGGGAGCCGAATAAACACGCCGGCCGTAGGGCTGTATGTCGATGACGTGCCGTTCCACGACAAGTCGGCCTTCGACTTCAACCTGTGCGACATAGAGCGCATCGACGTGCTGCGTGGCCCACAGGGCACGATATACGGACGCAATACGATGGGCGGACTGGTGAAGGTATATACGCGCACGCCGCTCACCTACGAGGGTACGAATCTGAACCTGGGCTATGCCACGCACGACAACCACCGACGCGCCTCGCTGACACACTACCATCACCCCAGCGAGAAGCTGGCCTTCTCGGCAGGCGGATACTACGAGGGCAGCGACGGCCTGTTCCGCAACGCACTGACGGGCGGGAAGGTTGACGACATGGAGTCGGGCGGTGCACGGCTGCGCGGCATCTGGATGCCCGCGGAGCGCTGGACGCTGGATGCCGGGGTGAACTACGACCTCTCGCGCGAGGGTGCGTATCCTTACTATTATGAGGGTCAGCTCAACCCAGCCGCCGAGGCTTACCCCGAGCGCATAGGCCAGATTGCCAACAACCGCGAGGGCAGGTACCGCCGCAACATGCTGAACGCAAGCCTGAATGCCGAGTACAGGGCTGAGCGGATGACGCTGAACAGCGTGACGGCCTACCAGAACCTGCACGACCGCATGTTCTTCGACCAGGACATGCTGCCGGCCGACATCTACACGCTGACGCAGAAGCAGCGCATCAACAACATCAACGAGGAGGTCACCCTGAAGAGCAACTACTGGAAGCGCTGGAGCTGGGTGAGCGGCGCCAACCTGATGTACCAGGCACTGAGGACCGAGGCCCCGGTGGAGTTCAAAAGCGAAGGGGTGAAGTGGCTGAACCAGGTCATCAACAGCAGCCTGCCCGACCTGACGCAGGCCGGCATGGGCCCCATGTCCGTTACGATGAAGAATACGGAGCTGCCCATGGGCGGCACCTTCGACACGCCCCTGCTGGGAGCCGGACTGTTCCACCAATCCACGGTGGAGCTCGCCGAGGGCCTGAGCCTGACGGCAGGGCTGCGGCTGGACTACGAGCACAACGAGATGAAGTACTGCGCCCCGGGAAGCGTGGACTTCGACTTCGCCATACGCAGTGCCAACCCACGCAACAGCGTGAGCCTCACCGACCTGCAGGCCACGCCCGCCTTCGACGGCAAGATAAAGAAGGACTACTGGCAGCTGCTGCCCAAGGCTGCGCTGAAGTACGAGTTCAACGACCGCAACAATATCTATGCCGCGGTGAGCCGGGGCAGCCGCAGCGGGGGATACAACGTGCAGATGTTCAGCGACCTGCTGCAGACCGAGATGCGCCGCACCATGATGAGCACCGTGGTGCAGGGCACGGAGCAGTACCTGAAGCAGCTCTTCGCCAACGTGCCCAACATTCCCGGCTTCGACCCGCAGGCCCACATAGAGATGATCATGGGCCGCATAAACCAGAACATGCCCGCCATAGAGCAGCCCGACGTGCGCCTGACCACGGTCTATAAGCCCGAGTACAGCTGGAACTACGAACTGGGCACCCACCTATCCTCCAACGACAACCGCCTGCAAGCCGATGCAGCGCTGTTCTACATCGATACCAGGGACCAGCAGATAGCACGCTTCTCGGCCAACGGCCTGGGACGCATGATGGTGAATGCCGGCCGCAGCCGCAGCTACGGCGCCGAGTTGTCCCTGCGGGCCATGCCCAACAGGCACCTCAGCCTGATGGCCAACTACGGACTCACGAACGCCGAGTTCCGCGACTACGACGACGGCCAGGGCATCGACTATAAGGGCAACCGCGTGCCCTTCGTGCCCCAGCATACCGTGTGCCTGGACGGCGCCTACACCTTCTTCTTCCAGAACGAGTATGTGCACAACCTCTCCCTGGGAGCCACCTGGAGCGGGGCGGGCAACATCTACTGGAACGAGCAGAACACGGCCAGTGAAGACTTCTACAACCTGCTCTCCGCCCGCGCCACGCTGGGCACGAAGTGGGCCGAGGTGGAGCTGTGGGGCCGCAACCTGACGCAGACGAGCTACAAGACCTTCTACTTCGAGTCGATGGGACGCGGCTTCAGCCAGCACGGCAAGCCCCTGCAGGTGGGCATCGACCTGCGCCTGCACTTCTAAGCCAGACGCTTCCCGAAGGGGCCCCGGAACCGGTCCCCCAATCGATTTGGCAGCCCCATTCCCAATAGGAAAACCAGGCCGGTACCCAATGTGGGCACCGGCCTGGTTTCAATACGTTAAGCAATAATATCCTCGATGGGAAGCCGGCCGCATTCTCAATCGGAATACCGGCCCTCTCCCCAATCGGACTACCGGCCCTGGAAGGCGTAGTTGAAGCGGCCCATCGGGGCGCAGTCGCCGTTGACGAGCAGGTCTATGATCTGGCCCTCCTCCTGCATATTGTCGGCCCACTTGAACTCCAGGCGGAACGGGCGGCCAGCCCCGATGCCCAAGGCCGACTTGGGGATGGTGACGAACATCTCGCGCCCCCGCAGCTGATACCCCACCCCGGCGGCAGCCTGCCAGTTCCATCCGCCCCCGGCATTGCGCTCCAGCAGGGCCCGGCCGTCGGTAGGCGACTGGCGGTTCAGCACGAAGTCATAGCCCTCCCAGCCCGTGCCGTGGTCGCAGTCCGTGTCGATGAAGAGCCTCATCCATGCCGGGTCGGTGGCCGGAGTGATGTCCTCGCGGCAGGCGATGTAGAAATATACGTTGCGGCGGTCGTGAGCCACCTTGGCCTCCACCAGGTCGTTGCGGCCCGTGGTGTTCGTCAGGTGCGCGTCGCCCCATCCGGGACTGTCGCGGTGCAGGGTGTTGCCGGGGTGCGAGCGGAATCCGTTGTCCACGCCGGCCCAGTACGCCCAGTCTATGCGGCGGCTGGTGGCATCCACGTAATTGACGTCGCTGGGCATGCCCTTGAAGCGGCGTATGTTGGCCACAAGCTGGTAGTAGTAGTTATCCCCGTATCCGCCGCGCATGGGCTCTATGTCGCGGCTCTTCTCCTGGCTGAACTCGTCGGGGAAAGCATTTGCCTGCTGCTGCCACATCTCGAAGCGGCCTGCTATCCACTCGTTCCACCCCGTAACGAAGACGAACTCCGGATCGACGGCCAGGGCGCGGTCCCACTGCTCCTGGAAGTTCAGGCCGCGCAGGGTGGCGCCGGGCGAGTCGTCCTGCCCGCCCCGGTGCGTATAGCTCCGCCCGAAGGAGCCGGGCGCATTCATTGCCGTCAGGCCGCGCTCGTCGCTCCAGTTCTGGGCCACGCCCACGGGCATCTCCTCGTATCCGCCGCCGGGCAGGGGCACGTAGCCGTGCTGGGGAAAGATCTCCAGCCATCCCCACTCCATTTTCTTGCGCGGACCGGCCTTGTAGTCGGGCTGTCCCTCGCGGAAGGTGAAGAAGTCCTTAATCTCCTGCGGCATACCCGCGTCGGACGACATAATCAGGGGCTTGCCCTTCCAGTAGAACCACAGGTCGCGGTACTTGCCGGGCTTGTAGAGCTCGTTGTAGAGGTTCTTCAGCGCCCGCTGCTGGGCGGGGTTGGTCCAGAAGGCCAGTATGAAGGCTATCTGCGGCGTCCGCACGCCGTCCCTGCGGGCCTTCTCGAAGACCTCGCACAGCTTCATGTACGACTCGGTCCACAGGAGATCGCCGTTCGTGCAGTCGAAGATTACCACATCCACTCCGGCCTCGCCCAGCATCTCGGCATGTTTGCGCAGCACCCACTCGTCGGTGTCGCGATAGTAACCGAACAGGGGCTCGCCCCAGAAGTGCGTGGCCTTTACGCCCCCCCAGGCCGGGTCGTGGAAGTCATGGATGGCGTCGGGGTGCTCGGCCAGGAACTTCGTCACGTCGAAGGCCGGCATCAGCTTGGCAAAGTTAGTGTGCCACGTCCAGTAGAACAGACCCACAAAGCGGTCCTTGCGCGGTTCGCCCACCTCACGCTGCGTGGGCAGGCGGCGGCCCAAGGCGTCGGTAGCGGGCAGGGAAGCGGTGTAGCGATGGAGTTCCTGAGCCCGCAGGCCCGGGGCAGAGAGGCTCAGGAGTATCAGTATGGCGGAGAGTATTCTATTCATTATTATATATATTAAGGGTTCGGAAATTAAAGGGGAAGACTATGGGGAAGATGATGGGGATGGCTATGGGGAAGATGAAGGGGATGGCTATGGGGAAGATGAAGGGGGAGGCTATGGGGCATCAGTCCTCGCTGTTCCAGAACTCCCAGCTGGCCACAGCCTGCAGGTAGAGCATCTTCAGCCCGTTCTTGACCGCAGCGCCCCGGGCGGCCCCACGCTTCATGAAGAGCGTCTCCTCGGGGTTATAGACCAGGTCGAAGAGCAGGTTCCCGTCCGTCAGATACTCGTATGGAATGGCTGGGCACTCGTCCACCTTCGGGAACATGCCCACGGGGCTGCAGTTCACCACAACCTGGTATTCCTGCAGCGTCTGCTCCGAGAGTTCGGCATACGCCAACTGCCCGTCGCGGGGCGTACGGCTCACGTATTTCCACTCCAGCCCCAGTCGCTGCAGCCCTACCCTCACGGCCCGGCTGGCCCCGCCCGTGCCCAGCACCAGTGCCCGCCGGTGATACGGCTTCAGCAGGGGGCGCAGGCTGTTCATAAAGCCTATGATGTCGCTGTTGAAGCCCTTCAGGCGGGCCACGCCCTGCCGGTCGTGCCGCACACGTATCACATTCACGGCCCCTATCTCGCGGGCCTCGTCGCTCAGCTCGTCCAGCATGGGCATAACCGCCTGCTTGTAGGGGAGCGTAACGTTCAGCCCCCTCAATTCGGGATGTTCGCACAGCACGTTGCGCAGCTCGGCAACGTCGGGAATGGGAAAGTTCAGGTACTCGGCATCGATGCCCTCGCGCTGGAACTTCTCCGTGAAGAATCCCCTGCTGTAACTGTGGCCCAGGGGGTAGCCGATGATTCCGTATTTATCCATAGGGAGAGAAAGGTTCAAAGTTCAA
>CAMJQA010000106.1 GCA_946407895.1 uncultured Prevotellaceae bacterium | reverse complement strand
GTGCCTCCTGTGCCATCGGTCTCCTCCTCGTCGTCCTCGCCGTCACCCTTGGTGGTGAAGCTGACGCGGTTGAGCAGGGCCTTGATGTTGGTGGAGGGCAGGAAGTGCACCTTGCGGCGCGTGATGTTGCCTACGCACACATCCTCGGCCGTTTCCACCATCTTCGAGTTCACACCCACGCGGAAGATGCCCACGCCGGGCAGCTCCACGGAGTGACCCGTGAGCAGGTGGTTGCGGAACTCCTGCACGATGGCGTGCATGGCGGCAGCAAGCTGTCCCTGGTTAATACCCGAGTTCATCGATGCGAACTCCAGAACTTCGCTACCCGAAATCTTCGAGTAGACGACGGCGCGGCTCACGTAGCCCTCCTTCTCCAGGAAGGCAATGCGCTGCAGCGCCGCATTGACCTTAATCTTTGCCATAGCTTAAAACGATTAAAAACGTTAAACAATAAAGTAAAAGAGAACTCACTCTCTCTCTCTCTGAGACTCCCGGGGCGCTGCGTCGGCTGCATGTGTGTGTTATCCTGAAAACAACCTCTTTACTCCCCATTGTCTCACTGCAAGTGTTGTGCCAGGCGAGTGCTGAGGGCGGGCTCGTGTCCGGACTTTGCCGAGCTGCCGTCTTTGCTCGCATTGCATCTTCAAATGCACTGCAAAGTTATAAAAAAATCCTGATATATGCAAGTGTTTTCATGAATTTTTTCATGCTTTTTTCATGGTTTTTATCTCTCTGATTACCAATGCTTTGTGTATGAAAAGCTATGTGGTAATCGCCCACGGGTGAAACGTCGCCCGTGCGGTGGAAAAACATTGACCCGTCTGCACCCGGCAAAGGCAGGGCGCGGCGTCGGCAAGCGGCAATGCGGAACCGTTTTATTTCAGCCGCCTCAGTAGGTTCTTCAGCTCATAGTCGAAGTTGTGGAAGCCCTGTATCTGCAGGTCGTCGCGAACGCGGTGGTAGTCGGGCGTGATGGTCTCGTAGTGCGGAATGCCGCTGAAGCTGAACAATTCCTGCAGGCGGATGAAGTCGGCATTGCTGACGCATACGGTCTCTTCGCCGGCCAGCCACTCGGCCACGTACTTCTTGTAGGCATCGCTGCCCTCGGCGGTCCTTTCCCCTGCAATGAAGATGAGCTTCACGTCATCGCGCTTGGCTACCTCGGCACGCATCTGCCTGCTGCTCTGAATGGCAGAGCGGCAGGGGCCGCAGCCCATGCCCCAGAAGTCGATGATGAGGTAGCGGCCCGGGTACTTGTCGCACAGCCGCCGTATGAGTTCGGCCATCGGCGCGTCGGGCAGGGGCGACGAGAGCTCCGTTTGTGCCATCTTGCGGGCATAGAACTGTCCTGCCTTCTGGCGGATGTAGGGATGCGTGAAGGTGGAAAGGTACAGGGGCATCATGTTGCCGGGCGTCTTGGAGCTTGCCCTGACCTCCTCCCGTGTGGCCGCCGTTTTAGTAGTGTCGGCAAGTAGGCGGGCAATTCGGTCCTCGGTGTTGCGCCAGTTCCTGAAACCGTTTAGCATATCGTTGTACGCGCAAAGTTGCGCCATCAGGTTCTCGCTGTCGCTGCCCATGAGCTCTTTCAGCGCCTCGTAGCCCCCAGCCACCATCTTCCTCTCGTTCTCCACGTTGTCTTCAATAATGCCATTCTTGTCCTTCACCTCTTTGTATTTGCGTTCCGTTACCGGGGCGGCATACTGCATGCGATTGAGCAGGATAGGGTAGTCGTTGCTGGCCAGCGCCAGGGGGTTGTCGAAGTCGATGCGGCGCAGCTGGTAGTAGTTCTGCACGTCGAAGAGCTTCTGCCACTCCGCGCTGTCGCTCACCTCTGTATGCAGGGCACCATTGCGCACCTCCTCCTTCATCAGGCCGAAACGGCGATTCATGGTGTATGACATATAGTATACGGCATAAAGCGTCTGCACGTCGGCCAGGGCCAGCTGCATCTCCATCGGCGTATAGTGCTCGCGGCGGCTCACGGCCTGCAGGCGGTACATGGCGTTCTGCCACACCTGGTCGGCCAGCGCGTTGGCCTCGTCGAACTTCCCGTCAAAGCGCATCAGGGGGAAGAGCATCTCGCCTGCCTCGTTGCACGAGCGTAGCCAGCGCTCCGCGTCGCGGCTGCTGCCGCTGTTATAGACGCAGGCGTACTGGCCTTGCCCGTTCCTCCGGACGGTGATGTCGATGGTCTCGCCGGGGCGGGCATAGAAAGGCATTTCGTGGAAACCGACCTTCGACCCCGTCGTGTAGAACGACTGGCAGACGGGGTAGCTGGCCGGGAACTTCTTGCAGAACGACCCGTCGTCGGCAATGTCGAGCACCAGCGTGGTATTGTTCTTCTCGAAGACGTCACCGCAGTAGCACTCCATCGACGTGAAGCCAAACTGTCCGGCGTCGTAGCCTTCGATGCGGCCCGTCAGGGTGATGGTGTCGGTCTTGAACCAGTCGGCGGGCACCGTCCACGGGTTGGCATCGGCCAGCTCCTGCATCGTCGGAGCCTCCAGCTTCGTCTTCCTGTCGTGTATGCCCAGCAGCTTGAATGCTCTTGGCACATCGCCCTCAATGAAGTCGAACACCCGTGTACGCTTCGGCAAAGGCTCGAAGTGCATGGCGAACTCGGTGATGCCACTCTCAGGCGACTGCACCCATGCATCGAGCCTGAGCCCCTCGGCCGAGCGCAGCCCGTAGCGGTTGCCGTCCTCGTCCATGAGGTAGGACGATGCCACGAAGCGGAAACCCTGTCCCTTTGGGTACTCCATCCTGAAAAGCACGGTGGTTGCCGTATCCCGGAGGATGACCTCGCGGGCTTTCAGCTCGCCGTTCGCCACATTTACGCAGGCCAATGCCACCGGGTCTTTTATGGTCTTGAAGGTCTTAGCCTGTCCCGCAGCGCAGACGAGGGCAAGCAGTGCGGCGGCTATGCAGGTGATGCTCTTGTTCATATACGTTATTATTTAAGTAGTGCAGTTCCGTTCAGTTCCCACTTTGTCACATCGTTTAAGTAGTGCAGTTCCGTTCCCACTTTGTCACATAGTTTAAGTAGTGCAGTTCCGTTCCCACTTTGGTACATTATTTATGTAGTGCAGTTCCGTTCCACTTTGGTACATAGTCTGCTGCAATACAAATTTAGCTTTGCAAATTTATTGTTTTTCGCCCGTATGCAGGCCGCTTGTAGTCTTAAATAACGTTAAAACGTCTGTCTTTACCTCATTTTTGCCTCGGCATGTGTAAAACCGGCCCATCCCTTCCCCCCTGAAAACTATGCCCGTGGAATTGGAAAACTATGCCCGTGAAAATATATTTCGTTGCCCGTGGAAATACAAATCGTTGCCCGTGGAAATATATTCCCCTGCCCATGAAAAACTATTCCCCTGCCCATCGTTTTTCGGGGCGACGGGCATGGGGGAATTGGGGGTGGATGGTGGGGATGTAAGGTAATTCTGTGGAGTATATAAAAAAGTTTCTGAGTTTTGTCTGCATAATATACAAGAAAAACTCGGAAACTTTCTTAACCCTATAAGGAAAAAACTCACCATCCCCACCCTAAGCGGGGTGAAGATGTACGTCAGATTACATCATCTTCGGCCTGTGCCTTGCCTTCGGCATTAGACTCAGCTTGGAGTATCTCTGCTGTATCATCGATGCGTCGGCATTTCTGCTGGTTGTAGTCGAGCAGCACAACGAGGTATTTGCTATATCCGTTTACCTTTCGGGGCAAGATTCCCAGTCGTCGCATAGTGCGCCCGATGGCGACCACATTGAAGGCCTGGCCATGAAATCCGCGGTTGTTCAGCTCCTGCAGCAGTTCGCCGGATGAATAGGCCTCGCCCCTTTCCCCTTCCGAGGGCTTGCGCACAAAGATGCCGAGAGCCTCTTCGCAGTCGTTGGCCTCCATGTAGTTGGCATTGTGATGCGATATGAGGGCACTTTCTTCCTGCGTCGGCTTGGGGTCGTACCCGTTATCCAACATCCAGAGTGCCTGTGCGAAGGCATCCTCGTAGGGTAGGGGAGAGTCGTTCAGGTTGACCGTTCCGGCCAGTTCGACGCCCAGGTATCGTCGGTTTCCCTCGCTCTCGCGGATGAAGTGTTTGTAGTTTGTGGCTCCGATGAGCGAGGCCTTTCGCTCTCGTACCTCGCGATAGTGACCGAAGGCATCGCGCAGGTTGGACTGGCTCGAAGTGATGATGGACTTGTAGGCATTGCTCCTTGAATCGCTGGATATGCTGAAATCGTCCATGAAGATCATGACCACCTCGCTCAGCGAGATGATGAAGTCCTTGTCCACGGGGTCGCGTGGCGATGGTTCCTTGTAGTATTCGCGCAACTGGGGCGGCAGTATGTGGCGTATGAAGTACGTCTTGCCAATATGCTGTGGCCCGCACAATACGGGCATCAGCGGATTCTCCCGGATATCCCCCCTCCATAGGGCCACCATCCCCACGAACCATTTCTTCAGCATCTGCAGACAGAAGGGTGCTTCCTTTTCGTTGGCAAATATGAGATGCGCGGCGAAAAAGTCGTAGATGTAGTCGGTCTGCGTCGCAGGGTCGTAGGGTGGCAGGCTGTCGAGCCATTCCTTCACCGCATCGTAGTTCTCTGCGAAGTCCTTGCTCTCCAGGAAGGCCTTCACGTCATTCTGTTTCACGCTTATTCCATTCTGGCGAAGTCGGGTGTAGATGGTGTTCAGGTCGCGTTCGTTCATGGGCCTCCATTCGTCCGTTGTCAATTCACGCAATTCCACGCGCTTTTTCCATGTATTGAAGCGTATTGCGTAGCGACTGCTCACGAAACGGCACATTTCCTCGAACTGGTTCGCCCGTTCCTCCTTCTCCTCCATGCGTGTCCTGGGCCTTGGCCCCCGTGGCATGGCGGTATCTACGCCATGATCCTGAGCCAATTTCATCAGTGTGCCCAGCGTGATGTCGCCCCTGCCGGTTCGCAGGCAGTTGTCGAAGCACTGGTCGCATTCCTCTCTCGAATACCCGTTGTACTGTGCACAGATTGTGTGATAGGCCTCCCTGGCCGCCTCGCCCAGCGAAGCACAGGCAAAGGTGATGGCAATCCAATCCTTGTATTGGCTGGTGATGTCCACACTGCCCTCGGCAATGCGGCGGGCAACCAGTTCCAGCCGGTCCTGGTCGCTCCATAGTCTTTTAGTCTCTTTCATAATTTTTTTGTGATTTAAATTGTTCTACATACTTTTCATTCACATAGCATTCGCCGTCCCAGGGCAGGAAGCATGCGCGGCAAACGTCGCTGCCTGACTTGTCCGCGTCGTACCCATAGTTGAACCCTACGTAGCGCCTCACTTGTTCGAACTGCTCGCGGAAGGGCAAATCCCGTGCCCACACGGGCAGTTCCACAATCCACTTCACGCCGCAGCCCGATGGTGAGACGAAGCACAGTGCCGTCTCCACCCGTCGGTCTCCAACGAGTTTGTCCCTGAGCCTCCGTGCCTCGTCCGTGCCGGATAGGTCGTCGATGTCGATGGTCAGGAACGGCGTGCGCTCCACCAGGCTCCTGGCATTCCGATAGGAGAAGATGCCCGAAAAGGTAGCATACTCGAAGTGCAGTATCTTGAAGTCCCGCTTCTCATCCCTGGACCTGCCAGAGATGGCACGCAGCATCTCGGTGGCCCATCGCGCGCGTTCCGATTTAATGTACTCATAGGTCCAGCCTATAGTCTGTGTCTGCTGCGGCTTCTGCCTCGGCTTCACTCTCTCTTCCGCCTCGTCCATCCATCCGCTGGGGAAGATGCTGAAGCGATTGCTCTCTATAACTTCCATATTCTTTATTGTATTATTAATAAGGGGCGCCTCCGTAATAAGGGGCGCCTCCGTATCGCTGCGGATGCGTGGTTTCGTAAGAATCTGCCTCAGCCGGCTTTTCTCCTGCTCCTCGGCAGTTGGTTGGTTTACAGCCTCGCCCACGATGTCCTGCACCGTCTGTTGGGCTTGGTTGTTTACTTGTCCAGTCAGACCCTCGGGCTGCTGAACGTTAACATTCTCGTTGTTGTTTCTTGTCTCGTCCATATTATTGGCATTAACAAGTCAACACCTCTAACACATTGGTCAGTTAAGGCGAGATGTTTACCTGCTGACCCCGAAGGCTGTGCTACGCCTTTTTATCGGGATATATATATATCGTGGAAACAGCGGCCGGGGGATTACTCGCACTGAAAAACAAATGCACCCGAAACGCGAGGTTCCGGGTGCAAAATTACATATAATGCTGATATTATTCTTACGAATTTCTAATTGCCTAACTTGTTGTGGTAGTTCAATTTTTTTTGTGTCAACTTATTGAGTGTTTTGTGTCAACTTATCTGAGAATAAATCGCCTAAGTCCATCTCATCGAGCTTGTCTTTGAGTCTTTTTACATCTGCTTTTGTATGAGTATTCTGGTATTCCCTGGTGCTGCAGTATCGCCGTATCTCATCTCCGGATTTTCCCGTAACCATATGCCATAATTCGCCTACACGCGTCTTGTTGCCAGTGTTGTTGATATCAAAGCCAGCTTTTTCAAGCAAGCGGATGAAGAGCTCAAAAGCGACTTTGTTGTATAGTTTGCCTTCAGTCTCCTCAGTATCTTCTATCTCGTTTTCGTCAGTTAGCACGGAATCCATATTTTGCTGCTTCATCTGCTCAAGACTGGCCTTCAAACTGTCAATCTCGTCATCCTTTGTTTTCAACAGAGCCTCGTACGGTTTGTATAGATCTTCACGAATCGTTTGCTCCTTTACGGATTGCTGCATGTCTTTTCCAATCGCCCCGGTGGCATAGATATTCTGTGCATTGCGCTCTACCCACATCTCATCGAAGAAAGATTTTATGTCCTCTTTGAACATTCCGCCGAATTTGTAGGGGTCGAGAGTGATTTGCACTTCACCATTCACAGCTTTTTCCATGCAGCGGTGATCACCAGCCTTGCTCAACTTGTTCCAAGTATTGAGGATGGCTTTTACCACATCCTTCAGGGTCGCATCGTCCTCAATACCCCAGAATATCTCCTTCATGACCTCGCGGTCGAAACCGAGTGTGGCATCGGCCCAGTCGACAGAATTTATTAATGTTTTGTTGGTATTCAGGTTTTGAATGAATTGCTTTCGTAACGTTTTGAGATCCATAGTCTTCGAGGCTACCACAGCGTAAGGCCTGGGTGCCAATGGACGTGTATCGCCAATCATGGCTGTTTTGAACACGTTGAAGTAAGGCTGGGCTTCGTCGTAAGAAGAAATGAAAGTCGCCATCAGGTCCAAGTGCTCATCGCCTACGGTCTTCTGTTTGGCCAGCACGTAGTACACGCCCCCAAAGATAACACCCTGATAGTATACGTATGGTACACCATAGTTTTCAAAAGAATTAGAAAAAACCTGCTGTAGGTTTTGCAGTGAATTCCAGATTGTTTTCATCCTGCTGACAAAAGTCACTTGGTTATTTGCCAAATCTTCAGCCAATTCCCTGATGCAGCTGACGGCTAAAGTGTTCTTGAAGCCTTGGTACGACAAGGCCTTTTTGTCGTTGGGCCCTTTGAGATAGAGCCTGTCAAGTATAGTTGCCACAGACTTGAATGGTTCGTCGGCCTTTTGCAAGGCCTCCTGCGTCTGGTAAAATGGCCGAATCTTCAACATATAATTTTCAGTTTACATTGCCAAATCTTTTTCTGTTTCTTCTTCTGATATGCAGATCACTTGCAACCTTACATGGCCGCAGCCTTCTTCAATTCGTTCGTAATAGCCCGATTGATGAAATCGTTTATTGTTATACCTGTGGAAGCCACAAATGCTGCTACACGCGAATGCAACTCCGATGGCATACGCAGGTTCAGCTTGCCGCTGTAAGGCTTTGCCGGCTCAATGCCTTCTTCCCTGCAATAATCCAGATAGCTTTCAATGCCATCTTCAAAATCCTTGCGCAATTCGTCAAGTGTCTGGCCCTCATACGTTATCAGTTCCTTGCTCAGACCCTGCACTTTTCCAAACAGACAGTTGTCCTCCTTGCTGTACTCCACACTACCCTTATAGCCTTTGTATTCCAGATAATCCATAAATCTGTATCTCCTTTTTTATTTAATTAACCCGTTGTTCTTTAGATGCTGGTATATCGTCCTGACCATCCACTCCTTCATAATACTGCCCGGGTGAGGGCGGTGAATGTCAATCTTTTGAACTCATATCAAATTGTTATTTCGGATGCAAAGGTACCATTTTTGGTACTAA
>CAMJQA010000105.1 GCA_946407895.1 uncultured Prevotellaceae bacterium | reverse complement strand
GAGTGAAAGGATTCGAGCTTGTTCGCTTCGCTTGTCGAAGAACTTCGCCATCCATCGGATGGCAGAGTGATGAAAATATTCGGGAAAGAATGCCGCTGTATGCACAGAAATGTGTATATTTGCTGCCATGAAACATGGTTTGGTACTCGAAGGCGGCGGACTGCGCAGCCTTTTCTCGGCCGGCATCATGGATGTGATGATGGACGAGGGAATTCGTTTCGACGGCATCATCGGTGTCTCGGCAGGAGCTACGTTTGGCTGTAACTACAAGTCTCATCAGCCGGGGCGGGCGCTGCGCTACAATATGCGTTTCCGCAACGACCCGCGCTACATCAGCCTGCGCAGCTGGCTCACGACGGGCGACCTCGTGGGTGCTCGCTTCAGCTACCACACGATGCCCAGCGAGCTGGACATTTTCGACCGTGAGACGTTTGCTGCCGATGCGTCGGCCTTCTATGTCGTCTGCACCGATGTCTGTACGGGGCAGCCCGTCTATCACCGTATCGACGAGATGGACGACGTGGAGATGGACTGGCTGCGTGCCTCGGCCAGCATGCCTGTGGTGAGCCGTCCCGTCTCGCTTGGCGGACGCCTGTTGCTCGATGGCGGCATCTCGGACAGCATTCCTCTGCGCTTCTTCCAGGGTGAAGGCTACGAACGTTGTATCGTCATCCTGACACAGCCTCGAGGGTTCCGCAAGCGCCGCACGCGCCTCATGCCCGTCATCCGCCTGGCGATGCGTCGCTACCCCGCCATTGTCGAGGCTATGAACCGCCGCCACGAGATGTACAATGCCCAGCTGGACTATCTCCTCTCTCAGGCAGCCTGCGGCACCATCCTGCTCATCCAGCCGCAGCAGCCTCTGAACATCGGTCGTACGGAGTTGGACGCCGGCAAGATGCAGCGCGTCTATGACCTCGGTCGCCATACCGGCACGGAGTATCTGCCCCGCATCATTGAGTTCCTGAGCGGAAAATAATCCCGAATCGGTCAATAGACTGTTATGCGCTAAACGGGATTTCTTTGTGACATCTGTCTCGCCACTTCTCGGTTACAATGGACCCCCATTGCGCCCTCAAAGTAACAAGACATCTGCTCAAAAATAAACGCCATTATCATCATAACGCTATTGACCGATTCGGGATAATAGCGGCTCCCGACGGAATAGGATGCCGGGAGCCGCGTCTCTGCTTTTTTTTGGGGGGGAAGGGAGAATCAGTAGAGCACCTTGCGGCCGTTTACGATATAGAGGCCGCGGGAGGGCGTGCGATGGGCGGGCTGAATTCTGCGCCCGCTAAGGTCGTAGATGACATCCGTCTTACCCGGAATCCTGTCTGTCGTGGAGTCCACGCCATCCTCCTTGGGGAAGCCGCATAGGGTGGCATAGTCCCCGCGGTCGTACTGCCATTGCAGGATGGGATAGCCGTTGCCTGCGGCAGGATTGGCGTGCCAGGGAGCACCCCATTGGCGGGCTGCCTCCTGCAGCTGGGCATGTGTCTCGCCTCCCACTGCCGGTTCTCCATTCACCAGCATCTGCTCGAAGATGTGTGTCCCGGCGAGAATGTCGCCCTCGGCAGTCACGGCAAAGGGGACAGCCACCGACGTGCCGCTTACGAGACGGTTCCATGCGATGACATTCTGGAAGCGGCTGGGCTCTGTGTTGTCAGCCTGTCCTCCGGCAGCAATGGGTGCAGCCACCGGCGCCTCGATGGAGCCTGCCGAATAGCAGTTCTCGATGGTGAGCGACGTGCGTACACGCCCTACGAGCCCACCGCAATGGTTGGTCGATGTGCCATTGCCGGTGATGTTCACATTGGTGTACACGTTGCGGATGGTTACGGGCACATTGTTCACGCTGCCGGCTACAGCTCCCACAAATCCCTTGCTCGTGATGCGCCCCGTCGCATAGCAGTTTTCTACGATGCAGGGCAGCGGGTTGTCCTCCTCGTCCTTGTACGTCGAGGAACCTATTGCTCCGGCGATAATGCCTGCACCGGAACCAGTGCTGGAGACGTCGGCATCCACAAATCCCACATTGCGGCATGCGCCCACCAGCGTGCCGAAGAAGCTGGGATAGCCGCTCTTGGTCGATGGGGTGAGGTTCTTTATTATGTGGCCGCGTCCGTCGAAGTCTATCCAGTTGCGGTAGCTGGACGATGTGGTGTTGAGCTGCTCCCATACGAAGCCCTGCATGTCAACGTCGGCGTCCATGACGAAATACGTCATCTGGCTACGCACGAGCACGTTGCGCATGTTCATCAGCTGTTCGGGACGGGAGATTACGTAGGGCGATGCTGCTGTGCCGTCGCCTTGCTGGAAGGCATAGGGCATTTCCTCGGTGGCAGTGATCATGCGGGTGATGAGCTTCAGCACATTGGCATCCGTATAGTCGCATTCGGAGAGCGTGGCCTTGGCTTCGGCCAGCACGGTGGTAGCCTCCTCGCTGAGGTAGCCTCCCTGGCGGGCCTCCTCCATCTTGCCCTCCATCCATACGATCTGCTGGCGCAGCGAGTCGTACACGGCCACGCTGTTCTGTATGTTATCCACCGCCTTGGCATAGGAGACGAGTTTCGTGTAGCGGGCGGTAGGCGTGGTGGCGGCCAGGATAGCCTCGTAGGCTGTCTCGGCCGTGGTGCGCAGGCTGGCGTTGTAGGGCGCGTGGCTGGCCTCAATCTCATCGGCCAGCGCCTTGTACTGGCTGATTACGGTATTGGTGGCCTCCTCGTTCTGGTAGCGGAAGGTGAGTTTGAGGTTGGCCATATAGAAACGTTCGGTGCTGCTCATCGGGGTGCGCGTGCGGGCACCGATGGTCAGGTTGCCGTCATAGACGAGGCCATATACCTTACGTCTGTAGTTGCCTCGCATGAACGTGGCGGCAATGGCAGCCTCGGTGGTGGGTGGCGTGGTGGTGCGAGTGGTGTCGTGGGCCATCGTGGGCAGCCTGTTCATGTACAGGTCCACGGCCTCCTCCGTGTCAAAGGTGTTTAGCTCCAGCTCGTAGATGCCGTTAGACATGCCGGTGAGCTTCTGGCTGATGTCGAACGTACCGCCGTTCTTGACATAGGCCAGCGGCATGAAAGCCGAACCCGCGCCGGAGGCCGTGGTGGCTCCGTCGGAGACCCGGGCAGTCCATCCCCTCCATTGGCTCTTGGAGAGGTCGGCGTTCTGGATGCGATAGGTGCGCACCGAACCGTCGTTCTTGTAGAACACGGGGGCTTCCTGCGGTGTGGTCGAGGGTGTGCCGTCGGAGACCACGGGCCAGTCGTTCCTGTCCCACGTAATCTTGTCCAGCAGCATCACGCGGCCCTTGCTGTCATTGTTGGCATCGTAGGCATGATAGAGGAGCCAGTCGTTACCCTCGTCGTCGGTGATGATTTCGCTGTTATGGCCCGGGCCTTTCCAGCGCGAGTTGCCCTGGATGATGGTGGTGTAGTTGTTGTCGAACATCTTGCCGCCCTGACGGTTCAGGTACGGTCCGGTGAGCTTCGTGGCGCGGCCCACCACGGTGCGGTACGTGCTGTTCACTCCATTGCAGCACGACCCCACGCTGGCGAAGAGGTAGTAGTAGCTTCCGCGCTTGTATATCATGACACCCTCGAAGGCTCCGCCGCCAATCTTCGTCTTCACCTTGGGGTTCTTCATCGAAAGCCCGTCGTCGGACAGCTCGCTGATATAGATGTCGTGGAAGCTGCCCCAGACGAGGTATTTCTTGTCAAACTCTTCCACGTAGCATGGGTCGATGCTGTTGTGCACGCCTATCTCGGTACTGCGGAAGAGCTTGCCGCGGTCGGTGAAGGTGGCCGGGCTGGTGCCCGTGGCCACGCCGATGCCGGTGCGGGTGCCGTTGCCCCATAGCGCACATGCGTAGTACATCAGATAGTTGCCGTCCACATAGTTCACGTCGCAGGCCCAGAAACTGTAGTGGTCCGTCTTCTTGTTTCCGTCGGCATCGACGTAGGTGGAGTCGTTCCATGTGGGGCGTGCGATGACATTGCTCAGCTTGCTCCAGTTCGCCAGGTCGGTGCTGCGCAGTCCTTTCTGGCCCGTGGAATAGGCATACCAATAGCCGTCCTGCGCCCGCTGGACGCTGGGGTCGGGGAAGTCGGCATCATAGACGGGGTTCGTGTACGTGGTCTGCGCTTGGAGGCCAAGGCTCAGCGCTGTGCCCAGGAGGATAAGGAGTCGTTTCATACGTATTTTAGCTTTTATTTCTCTATATGAGGCATACCATTCAGCCTTTCCGTGAACAAAGGTACGAATAAGCGAGTGAAAAGCCAAATTTATTTGAGCTTTTCCGAGCGGAAGTGCCTAAGACCGACGGTCAAAGGTACGAAAATTCCGAGTAAGCGAGGGCAAAGAGAATGAATTCTTTTTGCCGAGTGTGAGGAATTTATTAAATAAGCGAGCGAAATACAAAATAAGAAACGAAGTTTCTAAAATTTTTATCCCGAGCGAAAGTACCTTTTAATTCAAGTTTCGGGTGCTCTCAACGTTTTGTAGTTAAGTAGTTAAAGTAGTTCTTGGACGAGCCAAGCGGCAAAGCCGAGCGATCACTACGCTCGTCCTTCGGACAGTAGTTAGGCCAATACTTCTACGTTTTGTAGTTAAGTAGTTAAGTAGTTAAAGTAATTATCACTATGCTCGTCCTTCGGACAGTAGTAATGCCAATAGCTTTATCAGTAAGCGCAAGAAGCAAGACATTTGGCTTAACTACTTAACTACTGACTACATAACTACTTCAGAAACTTCAGCCTTTTAAATAAACGAGGGCGCTCGGCCCTTTGGGACGCTTCCGCACCTGCTCATGGCAGGCAGAAGCGACCAAGGGGTCGAGCGCCGGGCGGTAGAGTACCTACATGCTTTGGTGATTACTTGGCAGGTACCGCCCTGATGTCGCTAATGCGCGAGCGTCAGATCTTTCCCTTGCTTCCGATGAAGAGGGGCAGGCCGGTGCTCTTCTCCACGATGCCGTAGATGAAGGGGCGGTTCAGGTCCACCGTAATCAGCTCCGGCTGCGAGGCATCCGGGTCGGCAGTGAGCATCTTGATATCCGTGACGGCAGCGGCCTCGGCTCCCTTCTCGTCAATCTTCAGGAATGTTTTCTGGAGCACTTGGCTCACGGGCATCTCCACGTTCTCAAAGAGCTGGAAGTCCTTGCCCTCGCTGAACATCTTCTGGCATCCCAGCGCCTTCAGCGCATCGTTGAGGTCCATCGAATATTCGCTCTCGAACTTGGGCACATAGAGGCGCAGTGTGGCTGCGGTCTCCATGCCGGCTACGTCCGGTGCCTGCTTCACTATCTGGGCAGCCACCTGTGCCAGCGTCTTGTCCTCGTCGGGCAGGACGAAGAACATCTCGAAGGCTCCGTTGTTGAACGGCACGCCGGCCATCACGTAGCCCTCCTTCTGGGCATACGAGACCGTGCCGTTGAAGGTCTCCCACATCGTCTCCACCGTCTGCTGTCCACCGTCTGCAGCGGCAAACGGGCGTGCCTCCACGTTGTCGAAGTGGTCGGCCCAGTTGGAGCGGAAATAGACGGCGTTCAGCAGATGCATCAGCTCGTCCGGCTCCGTCTTCTCCAGGAAGTGCTGGATGCGGTCGCCCGTTTTCTCGGCACACCAGGCATTGATCTTGTCAGTGGCCTCCTTGCCGAATCGTACGGGATAGACCTCCACGCCATAGCCATTCTCAATCTTCTCGCTGAAGGTCGGGTTCAGACGTGCCGACTGGTTGTACCACAGCGAGTAGGCCGAGGTGAAGCGCGTCATGTTGTCAGCCTCCGCAATGCCCTTGTCCATGGTGGTGATGTATCGGTTGATGTCTGTCTCACTGGCATTTGTCAGGCCCATCACGCCGAGCAGTTCCTGGCGTGTCTCGCCCTGCAGGCCGCACAGCAGCACCGAGAGGTCAGCCTCCAGACTGTAGGGAGACACGAGCACGTCCTTTCCCTTCTCCTCGTTCATCACCTGGCCGAAGAGCTTCCAGGCAAACGCCTTCATCCCTTCGTTCACGGCCTTCGATGCTGCGTCCAGCTGGATTGCCTTTGCAGGCTGCCACTTGTATTCTGGCATGTCGTCCGCGTTCTCGGTCTTCGTCCCCTCTTCCTTCTTCGGGGTCTCGTCCTCGTCGTTCGTGCAGGCCCCGAATGCGAGGCACACGCCCATCAGTGTGATAAAAATCTTCTTCATACTCTTCTTATTGTGTTTTATATTATAATGATTGGTATTTTTGTTGGCTTTCTTTCCCTTTGTGGCGCAAAGATAACTATTATTCTGTATGTCACAAAGAAGTTTCAACTATTTCTTGCAGTAATTCACAGAATCTAACCCAGAATGTTCTGTGCACGATACTGCACCAACTAAACATACTGCCATAAGGATGGCGGAGAAAAGATTTCGTTTCATACTTGTATAATTTTGTGGGTTAATACTATCTAAGATATTTAAGTCTTTGTTGAAGTGGGAGAGCCGTCTTGCGGCTCTCCCGTCTGGTGTTTACAGCTCTATCTCTGTATAGAACATGAACTGTCCGCGCAGGATGCGCAGTTCGTGGGGGCCTTCCAGCCACTCGGGCAGGGTAATCATTGTAGTTCCTTCCAGGACGATGGTGCTGTAGGCCTCGTCGTCGTTCTCATCCACGAGGCTGAGTTCGGTATCGTCACACCCGCTTATTATATATAAGGTATGACCGTCGAGGGCTACGACAGGAGGCTGGACGGGAGCCTTGGGTAGTTCGTGCCCGCCATCAATTGGAGGTGGCAGAGGCTTGACTTTTTCCACGCGAATGGTGTCTGCTCCGTCGGCATACGAGGGGAGCGAGAGTGCGAGTCCGCACAGCAGGATTAAGAATCCTTTCTTGATGTTTGTTCTCATGTTTTTTACCGTTTTGGGGTTAAATCCGCGGGCAAAGGTATGGCGGAATCGTGGAATATAGCAAATCCTTTATCAGGAAAAAAGTGACAGAAAAGTGACAAAACATGCAATCATCTGTTTCACAACACAATGGAAATGTTGACAAAAAGATGACAAAGTCATGTAAAGTGCAGATGGGACTATAAAAGGCGCCTTAGTTTGCGGTCAAAGTCGGCTGCGGTTCCTTCTGTTCCGAATACTTTCTGATGGAGGCGCTGACGGGTCTTGGACGAGTAGCTGTGTTTCATTCCCAGCAGGTCATCAATCTGGAACGGTTCAAAGCCGCAGAGGATGAGCTGACAGAGTCGAAGCTCGTTCATGTTGAGTTTCTTAGTTCCCTTCATAATTGCGCAAAATGCAGGACTGCATTTATATGTCGTTTCGGCAAGTATTTGCCAGTCTGCATTTTCAAGGGGCTTTTCGTTTCTGCTGACTAGGCAGCGACGGAAACGAGCGACGATTGCGGTTGCTCCGAGAGGAATCTTTTCTTCGTCTGTCACAGGCTGCGTCTTCTGAATTTCATGGCTTAGGAAGTCTATCTGCCCCATCAGTTGCTGTATCTGCTGTTCATGTTGCGCCGTCTCTTCGGCAGTTGTGGCTTCCTTCTGTTTCAAGGCATCCAAATCTTCTGTTCTATGTTTCAATTCTTGAAGCAGATGGTGGCTATATGCTTTCTTTCGCCCAAAATAGTAGCCCATGACAATGGCAAAAGCAATGAGGAGAATGGCTATATTCTTCCAACGTGTCGCCCTCCGATCTTGTTCTCGAGCAATCTTTTGTTCTATACCGTAGTCATAGAGTGACTTCGCCCGTATGGTGGCATCTGCCTCTGTTGCATTGAAGTCCTGCATTATGCAATCGTTGGCCAGGTCGGCGTACTTGCAGATTGAATCGGTTTCTCGCTTTAGTATGAAGGTACGCAAAAGGCCGTTATATATAGTAGATTCGTTTTGCATGTTGTGCATGTCCTTGGTGGCCTTACGGAAGGAGATTTCTGCAGAGTCCGGCATGCCGAGGCCCAGGAAGCAGTTGCCACGGCAGATGTAATATGGAGCCTGCCCGCCAGATATATTTCTACTGTCTCCCCGAATATGTGCGCTCTGTTCGTAGTTATCAAGATAATACTTTGCTTTTGGATAGTCCTTAAGTGCAATACAGCTACGTACTGCATGAATATATACAAGTGCTGCATTGTCCTTCAATCCGTGACTCATATATTCGTCATATAATGCTTGTGCAGCCTGGATGCTTTCTTCGTATTTCCCTTCTTGGTATAAAACGGTACAGACGTCCTGTTTGAATGAAAGTGCGGATTGAATGTCTCCCATCCTTTGACATATCTGGCTGGCGATACTGTCCTCCTTCAGCGCATGCTCTGAAAGGCGCATCATCATGTACAGATTGCTCATCTGCGAGTGTACGCGCATGAGGGTGGGGAGGTCGCAGTCGGCACGTGTGGTGTCTGCCTGTGAGGCAGCCCGCTGGTATTCCTCGAGGGCGCGGGGTGCGCTACGGAGGTCGCGAT
>CAMJQA010000104.1 GCA_946407895.1 uncultured Prevotellaceae bacterium | reverse complement strand
TATTAAGGACTTTATGATTCAGGGTGGAGATCCTGATTCAAAGGGTGCGCCTGCCGGAAAGATGCTTGGCGTGGGAGATCCTGGCTATACACTTGAAGCTGAAATTAGGGACGGGCTTTTCCACAAACGCGGTGCTTTGGCCGCTGCAAGGCAGGGTGACGAGGTGAACCCCGAACGGCGCAGTAGTGGTTCGCAATTCTATATCGTATGGGGACAGGTGTATAATGAGGGACAGCTCCGGCAGTTCTCCAAACAGCTGAGGATGCAGGGAGTGCAGGCGGCCTTTAATAAACTGGCAGCAGAGCATCGTGCGGAAATCATGCAGATGCGCCGTGACAGGAATCGTGAGGGACTGCTGGCTCTACAAGACAAACTGGCAGCGGAAGCTGAGAGCAAGGTAGGAAAGACGGGGTTGACCGATGAACAGTTGAAGATATACTCAACTGTTGGTGGTACGCCGCACCTTGACGGTCAATATACTGTGTTCGGAGAGGTCGAGGACGGCCTTGATGTGGTTGAAATGATACAAGAAACTGCTACCGGACGCGCTGACAGACCAATAGATGACATTGAAATGAGAATGACGGTGATTGAGTGATGCTACATTAACGGAACCGCAGGGCACACCTACTGCCCTACAGCTCTGCGTTTCTTGTATGCCTGTATGCGGCGGGCAAAGTTCAGGTCTTTCCGCTTGTGCGGATTTGGGGTGTACTCCAGATACTCGGGTATATCCCTGCCAAGGTCATCGATGTGTGCAACTCCCCGATCGGGCTTTACGATACGCAGCGAATCATAGAGTGTATGCCCATAGACCTCATAGGCTGCCAGCACGAGGGTATCTTGGCTAACCTCCACAGTCTGATAATAACGGCTCGAGATGCCGAAGCGGTCAAAACGGCGATTGAAGGCGATACGGTAGTTTTTGGGCGAACAGTGGCTGACTGTATATACCGGCGTAACGGGCTGCCCGCTCTCTTTATTGTGCATCGTCATCCGCGCATAGGCATGTTCGTGGCCCTGGAGGACCAAGTCAACGCCATAGCGCCTGACCACGCCGTCGAACACCCAGCGCTGAATGAGGTTGTTGCGGCCCTTAATGGAATAAAGTGGATGGTGCAGGACAAGAATCTTCCATTTGGCACGGCTCTGGCTAAGTTCTTGTTCCAGCCAGCTACGCTGACGGAGCAGATAGGGCAGCTCACGGTTGGAGTCGAGCAGAAAGAACTGAACGGGGCCGTAATTAAGCGTATATACCATATTATCATCTACTGCGGAGTCCAGGAAGTAGGAGAAGATGAGCGGGAAGCGTCGCTCGAGGCGGCGCACAAGCCCCTTCAGATAGTCGTGATTACCTGTCACGCAGAGCAAGGGCATAGCCTGAGCAACGCTGTCCACATCGCGATAAGTCTGGGCCCAGTGCTGGTCGGTAGGACGCTCGGTAAGGTCGCCGCCACAGACAACGAACTCGCTGGCAGGATGGTGGCGCAGCGCCTGACGCAGGAACCGATTTGCCTGGCCGCAGAGCGTGTCCTGCACATCGCCAACATACAGGAATGAGAAACGGCTGCGCCCCTCTCCATACGTCTGGAAGTGATACCATGGGGATGCCATTGTATCAGTGACCACACGATAGGCATATTCCCGATTTGCCTCCAGATGGCGGAGCCGCGCCACATAATATGCCACCCGTCCGCGCCGCGAGGCAAAGACCTCGCCCACAGCCTCGGTACATACCGTATCGCTGTCGGCCAGACATACTGTTTGCACCATCGAGGGGCGTAGCACGCTATCGCACTGCCAGCTGACGTTGCGGCTGCTCTCAAGTTCATCACCAAATGTCAGCATGATACGGCCGGGCCTGGCGAGGGCGCTATAGGGCTGCTCGGGGTAGTTGCCAAACCATACGTGCCAGCGTCTGGCCATCCATGTGACCAGCGCCGCGAGGGCAAGAAGCGGAAGAATGTACTTCAGGGTGAAAACCAATATAACCTTCATATCTCAATAATTTATTCAATGCTATCAGTAGGTGCGATATGTACCTCGGGCCTTTTCCTGTCGGCCAGATACATTCCCAGCAGGATAAGAAACGTCCCTGCAAGGAAATACACCGTTATCTGCTCTGACAATACCAGCCAGGCGAAGAGTACTGTGGTAACAGGATTGAAATATACATAGTTGGTGGCCGTCATAGCGCCAAGATGCTTGAGCACCCAGTTCCATGCCACGAAGCACAACATAGAAGCCACACAGCCCAGGAAGAGCAGATTGGCCATAACGGAGGGGCGAAAGACGACATCGACCGGTGGAAGGCCCGGGCGGAGCAGAAAGTAGGGAATCATTGACAGCAAACCGTAGAAGAAAACCTTGCGCGTAATAAAAACGGTGTCATACCGCCTGCCAGCCGGTATCATCAGCAGCGAATACACGGCCCAGCACAGGCAGGCCGCAAAAGCCAGTGCATCGCCTCGGGGTGACAGGTGAAGCACGAAATGCCCGTTGAGTACTACAACGGCTACTCCGACAGCAGCCAGAACAGTACCTATAATCTGCACGCCATGCAGACGTTCAGACTTGTAGAAAGCAGAGATGAGCAATGCTGCAAAGAGCGGGCACAGGCAGACAATGAGTGACGTGTTCGTAGTGGTGGTATAATTCATAGCGCTGTTTTCCGTAAGGAAGTAAAGCGAGCCGCCCGAGACGCCCAGGGCAAACATGAGCATTTCGTCGCGCAGCGAGTGGGACATAAGCCTGAATGAACGCCGGGTCAGCGAGAAGCCCATCAGCAACAGGTAGGCTATGATGAAACGCAGCGTGAAGATCTGTGCTGCCGACAGGCCGCTCAGCAGGAGTAGCTTCGTGAAGACAAATGTAGAGCCCCAGACGGCAACCACCACGAACGCCACGATATGATAGAGCCATTTGCCCATTATTGCTGTGCCTCCACCCATAATTATATGATATGCTTAAGGGCAAATGCCTTCATCCAATCTTTCAACTGAGGTGTCTCCACAGTGATGCAATCGGCCAGTCCGAGCACGAAACGCCCAATGCCCACGTAACTGCTCACCTGTCCGTCGAATATCCATACTTCACCCTCTTGTCTGACGTCCTGTTGTGCCAACGGGTATTCCTCCATCATCAGGTCGTAAGCCCGGCGGTTCATGATGAGACGCGCAGGCAGTGTCTGCCCGTCGAAACTGATGATGCGAAAGGCATCGGTGAAGCCCTTGCGGTGATACATGCTCAACAGCCAGGGTTCATCCAACGCCCGGACGGCCTCGGCGCGGCTCAGCTTGAAGAGCTTATTCTGGCGCGTGTTAACTTCGTATGCCCATACATGCTTTTTGTCATCGCTTAGGCAGAAGGGCTCTACCAGGCGGTCGGCAGTTGTATTGCTACTTGGTGACGAGTAATTCACCAGCACGACGCGGCGGCGGCGCTCCATAGCCTCCATGAGAGACTTTAGCAGGCGGCTCTTCTCGAGCTTGATGAGCTTTTCCTGCACGGTCTTTGTACCGTAGATGGAGGCCAGCTTGCGCTTGAGTTCGGTCTTGCGTTCCGTATCGGACTCAATAGCATCGATAGCATTGTACAACGTCAGTGCCTCTTCCTGGTTGAAGTACAGCAGTTGTGAGAGCTGACGGTGAATCTGGGTGTTCTGCGCCAGCCGGACGTGCCGGTGATTGGTCTCTACGACGAAGCCAGCTTCGTTGAACGTGTTGATGTAGCGGTAGATAGTTCGTCGGTCAACCTCCAGCAGCTGGGCCAGATCATTGACTGAGTACCTCCGGTTCGTCTGCATTAACAAGGTCAGCATGTGCAGTGAACGCTCTTTTTTTGGTTGTTCCATATCTCAGTTTCAGTGCAAGTTTTGTTAGCGGTGATAATATGTGTGTCAGCCATGGTATGCGCGACACTATCATAACCATGAAGTAGCGCAAACCATGCCAGCGGAAGGGAAGCGGGTAGAGACCAGCCTGGCGAAGCCCCTGCAGCGAGGCCTCTATGTCCCTAAAATCTGACATATCCCTCATGAGCGTAATGATATAGCACATAGCTATGATGTCGAGCCTCCGTACGAGCGCCCTCTGGTGAGGCTCCATTATGTGCATGGACTGCAGGTTGTGTATGACGGTGAGGTAGTCGCGAAACCGCTTGCGGATGACTTCGTCGTCGGTGTTGTGCGTGATAGAGTCGGCCCTGTAGCGGTAGAAGTATGCGCTGTAGGTCAGTGTGATGAGGTGTGCCCTAAGTAAGTGCAATTTGGTGCAGAACTCTTCGTCCTCATGAAAGATGTATGGGGTGAAGCGCAGTTCGCCCAGTGTTTGCCGCCTGATGAAGTATGAGCAGCAGCTGGGGCTGATGTCGTATTCCATCATGAAACGCGTGGCGTTGCCCTCGTAGCTGTACAGGCATCCCTGGCAGAGTATGTCGGGCCTCTTCTGCATAAGCAGGTTCAGCATTTCGATGTATGGGCCGTAGAGTATATAGTCGTCGGCATCTACGAAGGTAATGTACTCGCCCCGGCTCAGCCCGATGCCCGTATTGCGTGCGCCGCCTGGGCCCATATTCTGCTGCCGGACCGCATGAAAGTGGGTATTGCCCAGGCTCTCGATGAACGGCACCACCTGGTTCTTCTGACTGCCATCGTCAATTACCCAAACCTCGTAGGGGAGCACACCGTCCAGGAAGGTCATGCTCTCCACGCATTGGCGCAACGTTGAGACCGGCACGTCGTAGCATGGTATGATTATGCTCAGTTCTATCTTTTCATTCATCTTGCTATCTAATTGATAATCCGCACTTAAACAACATCGCCTTCAATCTTTGTCTGAACGACAGACCGGGACTGAGGATGTAGCTAAAGGGAATCGTCCTACGGGGTACCAGGCATTCTGTGCCGCCGGCCCTTCGATAGGAGAGCTGGGCATTCAGTGTGCGCAGGTAGAGGTTCAGGTTGTCACTACATTCGGGCAGCTGCATCAGGCTGGCGAGGGCGGACACGTAGTCGCGGAGGTTGCGTAGGTTTGGTGTGGTGCTGATGCTACCGTCTCGCCGACAGTAGTAGTAGATGCCTTGCCGCGTACCTCTGATGATGCCTGCCTTTTGGAGCACGCGCGGTATGGTCAGGATGTCCTCGTAGTAGAGACCTGGCGGGAAGCGTTCGCCTTCCCAGAGGGCGCGGCGGAAAACCTTATTACATGCATAGCAGTGTGTATAGCCGTCCAGCTGCATCCATTCACGAAAGTCAGTGGTCCGCTCTTCGGGCTCCCAGAGATGCGCCTGGCGCGAGAGATGATCTACCATAACGGGATACTCCAGCACGTCGGCATCGCCGATAAACTGCAGACAGGCGGCCAGAGTGCCCGGCTGCAGGAAATCATCGGAATCGACAAATGTCACGTACACTCCCCTCGCCTCCTGGAGCCCTGTGTTGCGTGCTTCGCTCAGGCCGCGGTTCGTTTCGTGATTCACAAGCCGAAACTGTGGATGCTCGCGGCACCACTCGCTGCAGATGCCCCGGCTGTTGTCATAACTGGCGTCGTTGACAAGTATTACCTCGTATTGCTGTAGCCCTTGCTCAAGCAGCGACTGCAGGCAGTGGCGCACGTATGGTGCGACGTTATAGACGGGGACGATTATGGAGAGGACGGGGTTCATCTTTCGTTGTAAAAATCCAGATATTGACGGGCCACCTTCCGGTAGTCGTGGTGGCGGCGTATGTATTCGAGGCCCTGATGTTTCAGCGCGGGAATCCATTCGGGATGCAATACCAATTGTTCCAGCTTGCAGTAAACATCCTGCTCGTTAGGCAACACGTTCACGATGGGGCGCAGCTCCTTCTCGCCCAGAATCTCATACTGCTCGGGCTCGCCTCCGCCTACCAGCACGAGGCCCTGACTCATTGCGTGCAACCCGTTCATAGCCGGCGTGTAGCTGTAGAGCTGATCGAGCAGCACGTCGCAGCCGAGCATCATGTGGCGGTATTCGTTGAATGGTACGCTCTCGGCTCGGCATATCTCCACCCGGCTGGGATAATCCGTGGCGAGGCGCTCGAGTGCGCGGAGCATGATGTCTGTGCCCTTGTAAGCGCTGCGTCCGCGCTGTATGCCGATGAAGAAGCGCACCTTCTGCGTGACATTGTTGCTGACGCGGACGGACTGGTCGGGCTTTATGGGGAAGGGAATGAACCTGAGCTTCTCTGCGAAATAGGGACGGTAACAGGCGTCGTATTCATACAGGCCGGAGACGATACCTGCGCAGTCTTCGGCAATGAAGCGGTTGAGCCGCCCTTTTTCGCCGTGCAGCCATTCGGCCTTCATCTGTTCATTCCAGGCAGAGTGACGCTCGTCGGGGCCCAGATTGAAGTCCGAGTAGCGGAATGTGCGGCAATCGACGCCGGCCCTGACCCAGTAGTAATCCATGCCGAAGGCGCCCAGGATGACTTTTCGGTTCTGGCTTTTCAGCTGTCGATAGTATTTCCACATGCGTTCCGCCCGGAGATCGAGGAAGACGGGGTTGATGAGCTGAACTACGTCATACCCCTTGAGGCTCGGCATAATCCGGTGGACATTCCACAGGTATCGCAGCGTGTCCCAGGGGCGGAGGGAGCGGCGCCGAAGGTCGACGTCGCGCCGATAGTTCTTCCAGGCGTCGCCGTCGGAAACTACCGTGACTTCCTGCCCCAAAGCCCTCAGGCCCTCGGCCAGCGTCCAGTGCACATTGCTATATTCACCCAGCAGAAGTATCTTCATAATGCCATAAACTGACACAAAAATAGAGTTTTTCTGCGAATAAGGCAAACTTTACGAATAAAAATCGTATCTTTGTAGCCCGAATTGAAAAGTTTGGCATTGTAAAGAGCGTAGAATTTTATGTCGCAACCCGATAAATTGCATACGAGGGAGACTGAGGATACCTCATACCGACATGTGCTGAAGTACACCGGCATCTTCGGCAGCGTCCAGGGGCTGAAGATGATGGTATCCATCGTGCGCAACAAGCTGACGGTCTATCTTCTTGGCGTTACTGCGCTGGGACTTATCTCGGTTTACAGCGCCATAGCGGAGTTTGTGGCCAGCTGCACCAACTTCGGGTTGCCGCTGAATGCTACGCGGGAAGCGAGCGAACTCTTCGAGGATAACGCCAGCGCCGGGCGGATATCGCATTTTGCATGCATCGTGCGAACGTGGGCGCTATGGACGTCGGTCCTCTCCGTGGTTTTCTGTGCGCTGCTGTCGCCCCTGCTCAGCTACGGCTTTTTTGAGCACGACTGGCGCCACTGGCCGGAGGTAATCTACCTGGTGCCAATCATCGTATCGCTGATAATCGCCGGCGCGGAGTGTTCGCTGCTGAAGGGACTCAGGCAATTGCGCCGCGTGGCAAAGATTGAGACCCTGGCGGCTGTGGCTACGCTGCTGCTGACGATTCCATTCTATTTCCTGTTCCAGCTGAGGGGAATCATCCTGGGCCTGGCATCGAGCTCGGTGGCCGTGTGTGCCATCCACCTGTATTACTCGGTTGGCGTTGTTTCTTACAAGGTAAAGCCGCTGAGCCGCCGGATTCTCAGCGAAGGCTGGCCCATGATCAGGCGGGGAATCCCCTACGTGCTGGCGGGGATAGTAAACTCGGGCGTGGCGATGCTCATTCCCATGCTCATACTGCACATCTCGTCGATGGACGACGTCGGCTACTACCGCGCGGGCTATTACCTGATGGTGGCGTACTCGGGGCTCATCTTCGTTGCGCTCGAGTCGGACTACTACCCTCGCCTGTCGGCCGTGAACCACGACATTGTGAAGATGAACCAGGCCGTGAACCAGCAGATCGACGTCAGCCTGAGGCTCATCTCTCCCTTCCTGATTTTGTTCATCATCTGCATGCCGTGGATCGTGCCGCTGCTTTACGAGAGCGATTTCGCCGTCATACTGGGAATGACGGTGTGCGCTGTCTACTACATGTTCTTCCGCGGCATAATGCTGCCCGTCTCCTACACCACGCTTGCGCGGGGCGACTCGGTAGTGTTTCTCTGCCTCGAGGTGATCAGCGGGGTGATGCAGCCGCTGCTGATGTGGTATTTCTACGGCCGCTACGGGCTGGAGGGCGCCGGCGTTGCCTTCTCCGTGTCGTCGTTTGCCGATATGGCGGTGAGCTGCGTCGTATGCCGCCTGCGGTACGGCGTCCGGCTGAGCCGCCAGACGTGGACGAATGCGGCGTACTTCGGCTGCTGCCTGACGCTGACGGTGGCCGCGTGGCTGCTTGCTGGCGGATGGATGCGCTATGTGGTGGCGCTGGGGGCGCTCCTGCTCTCGGGAATCTACTCGCTCGGGGGTCTGATAAGGAGGATGCGGGCGTAGGAAAAAGAAAATCTTGCGGGGTTTTGGAAAGAAAATGTGCGAAATGTTTGGCCGAAAGAAAAAAAGGTTGTAACTTTGCAGCGCAAAAGCCGAGAATGGTGCCTTGGATGAGTGGCTTAGTCAACGGTCTGCAAAACCGTCTACGGCG
>CAMJQA010000103.1 GCA_946407895.1 uncultured Prevotellaceae bacterium | reverse complement strand
CTGGTTGCGTCAGTGCCGCAACCATCGAAAATAACG
Source organism: uncultured Prevotellaceae bacterium (assembly GCA_946407895.1). Classification (GTDB taxonomy): domain Bacteria; phylum Bacteroidota; class Bacteroidia; order Bacteroidales; family Bacteroidaceae; genus Physcousia. The sequence goes on along the minus strand of CAMJQA010000103.1, from coordinate 8,514 downwards.
GCCTAACTTGTAACGATTGCGGCGGTATCGTCGGCAACGTGGATAATGGTACTCTCAAGGACTGCCTCTACATTGGCACCAGCGTCACCGGCACAGGGTATGTCGGCAGCATTGCGGGTGAGAAAACCGGAGCCACCCTCAGCAACAACTACTACACGGCCATCAGCCTCGGCGGTATCGGTGGCAGCAGCACAAGCAGCGACCAGGACGGTGCCCGACGCGCCCGCACCATCACCCTCGGCACCGGCGTCGCCCTGGGCGGCACCGCTACCACCTACAACGTGAGCGGCATCACCGCCTACGGCACCACCGCCATCGGTTACGACGGCAAGATATACAGCGGCGAGGGCCAGACGCTAAGCCTCACCTACAACGTGCCCGACGGTTTCTCCTTCGAGGGCTTCAGCGTGAACGGCACGGCCATCGACGGCAACACCTTCACCGTGCCTGCTGCCGACGTCACCGTCAGCGCCAACTTCGCCCGCCTGCCCATCGGCAGCATCGCGTACAACGAGACACTCGGTGCCTACGAAATCAACTGCGCCCAACACCTGCGCGACCTCGCCGAATATGTGAACGGCGAGTATGAAATCCAGGAATCTGGCACCGCCCAAGTGTCAGTCACTGTAAAAGAGCCGCACATCTGCGCGGGCCTGACCTTCAAGATGACCGCCGACATCGATTTTGCACCCACCAGCAACTGGGACGACTATGGCAGCGACGAGCACAACTACACGGCTATCGGCTGTCAGCAAACAATCTACGTCAATGCTAATCCAATGTTGATGGATAATCCCTTCAGCGGCACATTCGACGGTCAGGACCACACCATCAGCGGCATCCGCATCAACAAGGGTAGTTCTGCTTATCAGGGACTCTTCGGATATATATCTGGGGGCACCGTGCGCAACGTTAAACTAACCGACGCCCGCATCACAGGTAGGAATTGCACCGGCGGCATCGTCGGACAAATTAAAGGCGGCACCATCGCAGAATGCGAAGCAGGCCACACGGTTGCCGTTCATAATGTCCAACAGAACACGGCTAAGGTTGGCGGTATTGTGGGTGACAACCTTGCATCCAGTTCTGTCACGGGTTGCATCAGCGCCGCCGTCATCACCGACGACAGCGGTAAGACGGGCTGCTCAAGTTTCGGTGGTGTCGTAGGCAGGAACGACGACGGCTGCACCGTGTCGGGCTGCACCGCCGCTGGAGTCATCGTCCCTAACGTAACAAACTCCGGTGCCGTCGTCGGTAATAATTCGGGCACCCTCAGCGGCAACAAATACCACAGTTCGCTGGTGGGCAACTACGCCTTCAACATCGGCACAGGCACGGGCGATGTCAACGGCACCTCGTTCACCAAGAGTTTCTTCCTCTACACCGACCGCGACAACTCCGCACTCCTTGCCGCTTACGCTGCAACCTACAACAGCAACAGCAGCACCGCCCACGGCGGCACGCATCCCACTGTCGCCAACCTTAGCGTCACACTGAAGGGCTACATCCTGCACAAGGACGGCACGTGGAACACCCTCGCGCTGCCGTTTGACTTCTCCAACCTCAACTATCCCGATTCGCCCCTCAATGGCGCTACCATCAAGGAACTCGACACCGAGAACACCGCCTACAACAGCGAAACGGGCACCCTCACCGTCGCCTTCAAGACGGCCACCAGCATCAGCGCGGGGAAACCCTACATCGTCAAGTGGGACAGTGGCACCGATGTGACCGACCCCACGTTCAGTCAAAGCGCCGACGGCAGATACTTCAGCAATTCCACAGGCTCTACCAACGATGCCCCTCTCGCCATCAGGGGCAGCAGCAAGCCCTTCACCCTCACCGAGGGCATGCTGCTCGATGCCCATAACGCCGACAACTTGGGCTGCCACGCCGCCATCGTCCTTTCTGCTCCTGAGGCATCCGCAGGCCAGACCTTCGGCGGCTGGTTTACCGATGAGCAGCGCACCGCCGCCCCCACCGTCATCCCCTTCGGTTCCGACGGCTCATTCAGCCTGTATGCCAAGCTGACCAAGAACGAGCTCGCCCTATCCGAAACCGACGGCGTGAGCAAGCTGATAAGCGACTGGCAGGGCAAGCAGGTGGATGTATCGTTCTCCCGCTCGTTCAGCGCCAATGTGGCCAGCACCATCTGCCTGCCGTTCGCCATCAGCGCTGAGCAGGCCTCGGCAGCCGGCAAGTTCTATACCTTCGCAGGCGTAGATAAGACGGGCGAAAAGTGGACCGTCATTATGCAGGAGACCGAACCGAGCAACCTGGCGTCGGGCGAGCTTGCTGCCAACACGCCCTACCTCTTCATGCCAAAGGATAGCAAGGAAGTGACCTTCAGCAGCACTATCGGCAACGTAGCCGACACCTACACAGCAGGAACCACGACCAGCGGCGAATGGACGTTCACCGGAGCATACGACAGGGTCACCTGGGGCAGCGGGCATGCCGACCTGGGCAAGGTATATGGCTTTGCCGCCCAAGCATATAGTGCGAACAGCATCAGCGCGGGCGACTTCGTGAAGGCTGGTGTGGATGCCTGGGTTCCGCCCTTCCGGGCCTACCTGAAGTACAACGCCGCAAGCGGCGTGCGTGCCCGCAGCGGCAAGAACGCCACGCCGACGGAACTGCCCGCCACGATGACCGTGCGCCTGATAGGTGCAGACGGCAGCACCACCGCTATCGGTACCCTCGACACCAAGACGGGCCGGATCTACAGCACCGAGGCCTGGTACACCCTGGACGGCCGCAAGCTGCAAGGCAAGCCCACGCAGAAGGGCATCTACATCCACAACGGCAGGAAGGAGACCGTGAAGTGAACCCCCTCCTCCCCCCAGTATTAACACATAAGAATCAGATATAAAAATGGAAAAGAAACCGTATGAGGAGCCGCGGATGACAGTCATCCAGCTCCACCCCACATCTCTGATAGCCGCAAGCCCGTCCGAGTACCCTGGTGGTCCCTTCGGCCATATCCCCGGTATGAACCCGGCCGGCAACACAGAGAATCTGGCATAAAAAACATTTCAGGCGGGCGGCACTTTTGCCGCCCGCCTGCTTTGTACCCCCAGAGTCAGCCTGAATGCACCAACAAGGACGTGTCCTTACAACAACAAGGACGTGTCCTTCTGGCCGGAAGGACGTGTCCTTCTTGCGATAGGGACGCGTCCTTATCGGCATAAGGTCATACGTCCTTATTTCCATGTTTATGGCTCTGTTTTTGGGAACAGCATACAATATGCTACATAGAGTTTTTGGGTGCTTTATCTGTCAATCTGTCACAAAGGCGCTTAACTTTCTGACTTACAACGACATTGATTGTGACAGATAGTGTGACAGATGTGACAGATTCGGCAGATTTTCCGCAAAAAAACTTGCAAAAGCGGAAAAAATGTTGTATATTTGCAACGTAAAACAGATTAAGGGGAGAAAGATATGGAAAACCTTATTGAAAGCAACTTGAAATGGGAAGATGTGCCCTGTGCCCGAGTGGGGGAAGAGGCAAACCGTTTTCCCGCCGTAGAAAAGAATATTCAACGGCGTAGAAAGATGTTTTCCACGGCGTAGAAAGGACCGGGCAACATGGTTGCGGCATGGAAAGCACCCTATTGGATCTGGCTGGGAAGCCTATTGAAAGAATGAAAACAACAAACAGAATATAATAATCCTATACGTATGAAACTTACTTTGATAAGAACCGACGAAAAGAACCAGATGCACATGTCGGTGAAGAATTTGGAGAGCTTTGTGGAACGCATGAAGACCGAGACGAAGAACCAGGAGGTGAGCCACCTGCGCGAGCATCTGCGGCAGGGTTACCCCTCCCACAGTTACGCACTGATACACAAGATGCCAAAGGTGCACCCCCTGGCCGAACTGCGGCGAGATGCGAACGGGAACCTGACGATGAGCAGGCTGAACGGCCTGGTGATGCTGAACATACGCGGCCTGCTCAGCGAGCAGGAGCGACAGCGAGTGAAGCAGCTGGCCATGACGATGCCCTCCACGCAGGCCGCCTTCGAGGGCAGCAGCGGCAAGACGGTGAAGGTGCTCGTGGCGGTGAGCCGTCCGGACGGCACGCTGCCCCAGGCCGAGGATGAGGCCAACCAGTTCCTGAGCGCAGCATTCTCCCTGGTGCGTCCGCCCTACGAGGCCCTGCTGGGTGTACCCGTCGAGAAGGAAGAGCCCACGGTGATGACGGGTTTCCGTATGACCCTGGACCCTGCCCCGCTGCTGAACCCGAAGGCTATGCCCTTCAGGGTGGAGGCGGCGATGGCCTCGCCCTCGGCACAGGTGCATGCCGGTGAGCAGCTACAGGGCGACTACGACCTTTACACGCAGAATGAACATCTCTATAGGATGGCTGCAGAGCAGTTGCAGAGCAACCTGCCCGAGGATGCAGACGAAAACACCAAGCTGGGCGAACTGGCCCGCCAGCTCTGCCTCAGGGGCCTGCCCGAGGAAGAGGCCGTACTGCACATCTGGGCACACCACCGCTATAAGATTGGGCCAACGCTCACCGAGGAGCGCGTGCGTGCCATAACGGCTGCCGTCTATGCCGAGACCAGGCCCGACCGCCGCAGCAAGAACGCCAAGGGCGGAGTGGGAAGCGAGATGCGCCAGCTCATCGGCTACCTGCAGCGGCGCTACGTCTTCCGCTACAACACGGTGATGGGATATACCGAGTATAGGCCCAACAACACCTTCTTCCAGGAATGGCAGCCCGTTGACGAACGTGTCGTGAACGGCTTTACGACGGATGCCCGGCTGGCAGGCCTCGACGTATGGGACAAGGATGTACAACGCTTTGTGAAGTCCGACAAGATACACCCCTTCAACCCCATCGAGAACTACCTCTGGGAGGTGCACGGCAAATGGGACGGACGCGACCACATAGCCCGCCTGGCTGAGACCGTACCCACAACGAACCCCGACTGGCCGCGCTGGTTCCAAACGTGGATGCTGGCTATGGTGGCCCAATGGACGGGACGCAACCGCCGCTACGGCAACTCGGTGGCCCCGCTGCTCATCTCCAGCCAGGGCTACAACAAATCCACCTTCTGCCGCTCGCTGCTGCCTGAGCAGCTGCAATGGGGCTATATGGACAACCTCTCGCTCGACGAGAAACGCCCCGTCCTGCAGGCCATGAGCCAGATGCTGCTCATCAACCTGGACGAGTTCAACCAGATAAGTGCCCGCACGCAGGAGGGGTTCCTGAAGAACGTCATCCAGCTGGCACGCGTAAAGGCCAAGCGCCCCTACGGCAAGCATGTGGAGGACTTCCCGCGCCTGGCCTCCTTCATCGCCACCACAAACATGCCCGACGTGCTGGCCGACCCCTCGGGCAACCGCCGCTTCATCGGCGTGGAGCTGACGGGACCCATCGACGTGAGCGTACGTCCCAACCACGAACAGATCTACGCCCAGGCCCAAGCCCTGCTGGACGAAGGCATACCCTACTGGTTCGACGAGCGGGAGACGCAGCTCATCATGCAGAACAACCGCCAGTTCCAGGTGAAGACGCCTGCCGAGCAGTTCTTCCACGAACTCTACGAACCCGTTGCCGACGAGAAACGCGGCGAATGGCTCACCGCAGCAGCCATGCTGCAGCAGATACGGAAAGTGGCCGGCCAGCTCGTCAGGCAGGCAAACCTCATCAACTTCGGGCGCATGCTTGCCAACATAGAGGGCATGCATAGGCGACATGGACGCAGCGGAACGGAATATCTGGTACGGCAGCGATAATCTGTCACATCTGTCACACCATCTGTCACGGCATCAACTGGTTGTATTTCAATCTATTGCAACACATCCGTGACAGATTGACAGATATTTCCACAAAAAACTTCTATGGAGTATTTTTACAAAGAGAATCCGCGAAGAACGCAGACAACAGGCTCAATTTGGGTTAAACGTATGATTGGGTTCATTCATACGTATGAATAGAGAAGGTCAAGCGTATGATTTGGCCTATTCATACGCTTGACCTTTTAACATGCAACCTGCCGCCCCAGGCCGGGACTTTCGTCAGTCGGCCAGGAGATTCTGGAGGAAAGAGTCCAGGTCCTGCTCCAGGCCCTGCATCAGTGCGCCACCCAGTACAACGGTCTCCTCATCGTCGATGAGCACCAGGTCCTGGAGCGTCTCGTGCTCCTCGTCGATCAGTACGAAAGAGAAGGGGCGCATGATGCTCATCTGCTCCACTACGGGCCGCATCTGTTCGATGCAGCGGCGCAGGATGGGGGCTACGTTCTCGTAGAAATCGTCCTGCGGACTCTTTATCCACTCCTCTACCACACAGCGGTCCAGTTCCTCGTCATCATCGTTGTAGGAACGAATCTCGCCCGTGTAGGGGTTCACCCACAGGTGTATGTCGGTGAGGACAGGCTCTGCCTTGGGTGGAAAGTTGGCGGCCACCTTCCTGATGGCCCGCTCAATTTGCTGGATGGTTTGCTGACTTGCTTCCATATAGATTAAGCCCAAAGGGCGTTGAAAGGTTCAAAGGTTCAAAAGGTTCAAAGGACGGAAGAGTGCAAGGGGCTCGGTTTTGAACCTTTTGAACTCTTGAACACTTTGAACCTCCCCCGAGGGGGGGAACTACAAGTTCCTGCCGTGGCACTGCTTGAACTTCTTGCCGCTGCCGCAGGGGCAGGGATCGTTGCGGCCGGGCAGTTTCTCCACACGGACGGGCTGCACGGGCTGGCGGTCGCGGGTATCGCGGGCTGCGGCCTGCTGCTGGGCGGCATCCGTCATCTCGCCTCGCGACTCATGGTACTGTGGCCTGCGCTGCTGCGGTGCGGGTTGCTGGCGTTGGGGCTCGGGCTGTACGTTCAGCTCGGGAATCATGGCGCGCATGATGATGGAGACGGTGCGGTCGTTGATGGTGTTCACCATATCGTCGAAGAGTTTCACACTCTCCAGCTTGAAGATGAGCAGGGGGTCCTTCTGCTCGTAGCTGGCATTGTGCACACTGTGCTTCAGCTCGTCGAGCAGTCGCAGGTTCTCCTTCCACGCCTCGTCGATGGTATGCAGGATGAGGGCCTTGTGGAAGGCCGTCACCACGCTGCGGCACTCCGTCTGGTAAGCCTCCACGATGTTGACCTGTGCACCGTACTGCCGGTTGCCGGCCACCACGGGTATGCCCATCATCATCTCGTCGGTTATCTGCTCGCGGTTATTCTCATATATCACCTTCACCACGCGATAGGCGTTGGCAGCCATGATCTCTGTCTTCTGCTTGAAGCGGTCCAGCACCTTCTGATAGACCTCCTCGGCCAGGTCGTCGAGCTTGCCGCCCTCGAACTGCTCACGCGTGAGGGGGAACTCCATAGCCAGTATCTCCAAGAATCGCTGGCGGCATCCGTCGTAGTCGTTGTTCTCCATGATGTGGCACACGCGGTCCCATATCATGTCGCTGATGTCCATGCCCAGCCGCTCGCCCATCAAGGCGTGGCGCCGCTTCTCGTAGATGACGGTGCGCTGCTTGTTCATCACATCATCGTACTCCAGCAGGCGTTTGCGCACGCCGAAGTGGTTCTCCTCGACCTTCTTCTGGGCGTTCTCTATGCTGCGGGTAATCATGGGGTGCTCAATCATCTCGCCCTCCTCGAATCCCAGGCGGTCCATCACCTTGGCTATACGCTCGCTGGCGAAGAGTCGCATCAGCTTATCCTCGAGCGACACGAAGAATACGCTGCTGCCGGGGTCTCCTTGTCGGCCGGAACGTCCGCGCAGCTGGCGGTCCACACGCCGGCTCTCGTGCCGCTCGGTACCCACGATGGCCAGTCCGCCGGCCTTCTTGACCTCGGGTGCCAGTTTGATATCCGTACCACGACCGGCCATGTTGGTGGCTATGGTGACGGTACCCAAAAGGCGCTCCTCGCTGGTGACGAGCTGCGAGGCATCACGCGGTTCGCGCTTCTCCTTCTTGGCAGCCTCTTCTTCTATACGCGTCTGGTACTGCACGGCGGCACTGCGCTCGTTGAAGGCACGTCCGTCGGTAGCCACATAGACCTGGCCCGGCGCACTCTGTCCGGCCAGTGCCACGATGTCGGCCTCCTTCTGGTGCAGCTTGGCATTGAGCACCTGGTGGGGAATCTTGCGCATCTGCAGCATCTTGCTCAGCATCTCGGATATCTCCACGCTGGTGGTACCCACCAGTACGGGCCTGCCGCTGGTGCGCATCTTCTCCACCTCCTCTATGACGGCCTTGTACTTCTCGCGCTGCGTCTTGTAGATGCGGTCGTTCATGTCGTCGCGGATTACCTTGCGGTTCGTGGGCACCTCCACAACATCCAGCTTGTAGATGTCCCAGAACTCGCCAGCCTCGGTGACGGCCGTACCGGTCATACCGGCCAGCTTGTGGTACATGCGGAAGTAGTTCTGCAGGGTGATGGTGGCGTACGTCTGGGTGGCAGCCTGCACCTTCACGTGCTCCTTGGCCTCCACGGCCTGGTGCAGTCCGTCGCTCCATCGGCGGCCCTCCATGATACGGCCCGTCTGCTC
>CAMJQA010000102.1 GCA_946407895.1 uncultured Prevotellaceae bacterium | reverse complement strand
TTAGAGGCGGAGCCTCAAAGATACGATTAAGCGAGCGATAATGCAAATAAAACACCGTTTTAATTTGCTTATCCGAGCGGAAGGACCACGAACTATGTTCGCTTGGCTTGTCCAAGATTTTAGAGGCGGAGCCTCTTTCGCTCGGCAAAGATCATGCAATAATGCTACATAGTGTCTTTTGGTGTTTTTATCTGTCAATCTGTCACTGCGGGGTCTAACCAGCTGGCTTACAGGACGAAACGGCGTGACAGATAGTGTGAGAGATGGTGACAGATGCGACCGATACGGCAGGTTTTTCAACCAAAAGATGCAAAAGTAAAGAGGAAAACTGCACTTTTGCATCGCTAAACAGTCTCGCTCGGCTCTGCCGCTTGCTACCATAGGGACGCAAGAACAACCCCTTTGGGTTAAAGTCAATAGCCACCAGCGACGTTTCCTATAGGGCGAACGGCTGACAGGCCTGGGGAATGACTAAAATGCCATTCCGGGCCGCCGCAGAGGCAAGGCTGTACCCGAGGGGGGAGGCGAATCGCTTTCCCGCCGTAGAAAAGAATAAACCACGGCGTAGAACGATGCTTTCTACGGCGTAGAATGAACCGAACAATGCGCTTGCGTTGGCCAAAGCATACGGTTGAATTGCCCAATTCATACGGTTAAATTGACCGAACAATGCGCTTGAGTTAACCAAACAATATGATATTCGTAGTTAAGGGTCGCTGCGCTCAAAATCAAAACAAAAATTATAAAAAAAATCAAACAATGACTAACGGACAATAATATTTGAAACATTAATTCCCGTTAATATTCCCATTAATTCATTTTTGTGGCATTGTTGATGGCATGGTGTTTTATAGTTGCGCCAGTTATAGATTATATTTTTATCAAAAAGAGGAAACTTTACGATAAGGATGGACTCATCAAGCACTATCCATTCTGGTCCTACCGTTTTGACCTTTTTGGGCGAAAATGATTAGTGCCCCGGGATGTCATCACTATTGGTTCGGCTGGAAATCCGTGTTCAGTTGGTTAATATTCAGGGAGTCGCTGACGAAAAAGACTCCTAAACTCCTTAGAAAAAATGTCATTACAGGGAGGTAGATGCCCCCCTGGTACGACCTCAATGGGAGAAGACTGAATGGAAAGCCCACAACCAAAAGGGTATTTATATTCAGGGCGGTCAGATAAAGATGATAAAGTAGGCAATCTCAAGAACAGGCGAAAAGCTCATGTGACTTTTGTTCGGGGCCGCCATCCGCTAACAGAACTGCGGGTGGCGGCCTATTTGCCATCCCTAAATTACAAAGCAATATCTTAAGCAAGAAAAGATATATGATTTTTTAAATAACTGCAGATAAAAACGTTATATTTGCAGAAGAATAGAATACTTTCTTGTAATATGAAGAGAACCGTTACCTTTTTGTGGTTGCTGCTGTTTACTCTTTGCATCTGGGCACAGGGAGAATTTCATGCCAAGATAGTGGATGCCGAGACGGGCGAGCCATTGCCCTATGTAAGTGTCTATGTGTCGGAGGGAAACGGCACGCTGAGTAACGATGAGGGAGCATTCTCTATAAACGCCCAGCCCGACGACACGCTGCGACTTTCGTGTATAGGCTATGAGAAGCTGCTACTCAAAGCGGCTGACATAAGGGATCTGGTAAAGCTGAAGCCCCTGACCCGGAAACTGCGCGAGGTGACGGTAAAGCCCATCCCGGTGGATGATATCCTGAAAAGGCTGGCTGCACAGCTGAAAAAGGAATACAAAAGCCAGTCGTGGAAGGAATCGCAGTATTTCAACCGCACTCTGTTCACCGGCAAAGGAGGGAGCGAACTGATAGAATCCTTTATGCAGGGCTGCTCGGCCCTCAACCTGCGCTACCTGAAAGTCATCAGCGGTATCAAGGGGCACGGCGGAGTTGAGAATGCAGAAGGCTTAGGCATTGACCAGACAAACGTGCATCACATGCTTGAACTGGGACCCATGATAATGGAATCATCATACTGGAGGTTCTCGATTGCCCCGCTGGGCGAGTTTAAGCGGTTCAGGTCTTACTATGATATTTCGGGCGATGAACTGACCGGGAGCGACGGACAGCAGATATACAAGATTAACCTCAGGTACAATGGGAGCATGCCAGCCTCGCAGGGTGAGAAGACTGTTCTGGAAGGCATCCTCTATGTGGATGCCGCCACAGGCCACCTTCTCAGCTTTGACTGCAACGTCAGAAACCTTGCCATGAGGGTGCACGGGAAAAGGGCCGAGGCCGAAGTCAGGGTAAATGTGGAGTACCGCCATACCAACGGTTTTACGGAGGTCTTCCGGATTGCAGCAAACGGAGGAAGCGGAGAGATGAAATTCCACTCGCTGCTCTTCAACGTTGAAGGCACCGATAAAACTGAGAGAGAGGCTCAAGCAGGCAGCAATCTGATAGAAGCTATAAAGTATGCGGGCTATGACTCCAATCTGTGGGAGCGCTATAATATCATAAAACGTACGCGGGAGGAGGAGATGATTGCCTTCGGACACAGCACGGAGACATCGCCCGACACCGTGCAGAAGGATGCTCCAGCCTTGATAGTGACATTCCCCGATGAGGCCGCCCCAATCGATTCGTTACAGGGCAAGATCATTCCCCAGGAGATAGTATATGTGCATACGGACAATACCTGCTACTTCCTGGGCGACACGCTGTATTACAAGGCCTACGTGGTGCGCAGCGACCGCGGCACACCCTCCGACATCAGCCAGATTCTCTACACCGAGCTGCTGAATCAGGACGGCTACCTGGTGGAGCGCCAGATGCTGCGCCTTACGGACGGACAGGCGGCCGGCTCCTTCTGCCTGCCCGACACGCTCTATGCAGGCTTCTACGAACTGCGGGCCTATACCCGATGGCAGCTGAACTGGGGACGCGCCGAGCATCCCCACAGCAAGGCGGCCGAGAAGTGGTTCCTGCGGCCCGATATGGCGGCCGATTTCTTCCGCGACTACGACAAGCTGTATAGCCGCGTCTTCCCCCTCTACGACAAACCGAAGCAGGCGGGCGAGTACAACCGCGACATGACGCTGCGCCCCCTGCGCCGCTACCATAAGATAAAGGCTGAGAAGCCACATGCCGAGGTTACGTTCTATCCCGAGGGCGGAGCCTGGGTAGAGGGCGTGCCGCAGCGCCTGGCCTTCGAGGCCAACAGCCCCGAGGGCGAACATCTGAACGGCAGGCTGACCGTATATGACAGCAAGCATAAAGTCATCGGTGAAGGCAGAACCGAGCACCGTGGCCGCGGCACCATAGAACTGACCGCCTTGCCGGCTGAGTCTTATACAGCCGAGTTCCGCTGGGGAGACGGGCATATTGAGAAAGTGCAGCTGCCAGGGCGAGAGAAGAACGGCGCAGCAATGGGCGTGGAGCAGGAGGAAGGGGGGCTGAATGTTAGCATAGCACGCCGCGGAACCGTACCAACGGAACTGACTCTCACTGCCAGGACGAACGGTATAGCCCACTTTAGCCAGAAGGTGAAGGGGGACAGTTTATGTATCGATACGGACAGGTGGCCTACGGGCGTAGCCCAGTTGACTTTACATGATGAGAAGGGAAAGGTCTATGCCGACCGGTTGTGCTTCATCCGCCACGACGACTTACAGCCAGATAATGTAAAAGTAACCGGGCTGCCCGAACAGGGCGAGCCGCTGGAGAAAGTGACGATGATGCTGGAGGCACCTGCTCAGACGACGCTTTCCGTGGCGATTAGGGATAAGGCTCTCTCCGACCCGCTCTACGACAACGGCACGCTGCTCACCGAGATGCTGCTGGCCAGTCAGCTGAAGGGCTTCGTGGAAGCCCCAGGCTGGTACTTCGAGCAGGACGACACGGAGCACCGGCGTGCCCTCGACCTGTTGCTGATGGTGCAGGGCTGGCGCCGGTTCCGGTGGCAAGAGAAGCCTGACAGTTTCCGTCTGGAGGAGCCGTTTGAGAAGTACCCCATCATCCGGGGCGATATTAGCCGCTATACCCCACTCGACCAGGAGGACTATTTCTATGCCTTGGGCACCGACGGGTTCCGTCAGATGCTGGAGGACAACCTTAACAGCGCCCCCGGCCGAATGAACCGCGCCAGTGGGGGACAGAGCGGCCCGCTGCTTACGGAACCCCTGGCCCTGGGAGAGGAACTGCAGGAAAGCGACCTAGATGATGACAACCATGAGAAGATGCGCGAAGTGCAGCCAGGCGAGGCACGCCCCTTCCTGGAGGGACTGCCCGTCATCAGGGGGATGAAACAGCCAAAAGAGAGGGATGCTGAGGATGCTAGGATTCCCCTCCTGGAGAACATGGGACGCAACATCATCCTTTATAGCTCGTCCAAGGCCGACCCGAAGGACTTCCAGAGCCTCCCGCCCCTAAAGACTGATGTTACCCTTCATGCCCGCTTCTCCTTGCCCGTCCCGCAGGAAAACAACGTCGCAAACGGGGAGATGCAGACGCAGAAGGGGGAGTTCAGCCTGCAGGCACCTACTACCGACGGCTACCACTTCATGTTCCTCTCGGCTTCGAAAAAGGAGAACGTCTTCCTGCCAGATGCAGACGAGTATCCCGAGTATAGCGTCAGGGTGCGTCCCTTCTATCCGCGCTATGTCAAGCCCTACAATTACTACCAGACCAGGCTTGCACCGCTCCCCGAGGACAAGGCACAGCAGGCCGGAGAGGGAAACAGCCAGTTACGTGAAGTGCCGGTAGGTGCCCGCCGAGGCGGACTGAGGGGCTTCGACAGGGAGCATCCTGTAATGGTACTTGATGCATACGACACTTATAACCAGACGATAGATGCAGGACTCTCGCCTGCATGGTATGCCGGTTCGCTCAGTTTCACCCTCGCCGCCGCACGCCTCCTTATCGGGGATATGGGCGTGGAACGCTCCTACCAGTTAGAGCGGCGCTGGAACGGACAGCCACGCACAAGCAATATAACTCCGTCGCAGCAATATGTGTATAACCACCTGCAGGACCTGCGAAGCATAACCGTATATACCGACTATGCGCCGCGTCTGGAGGGCGACCCACGCTATCAGGCATCCGACCAGCCCATAGTAACCGTAAGCTTGGAGACGATGCCAGACGAGAGTGTACGCGAGAGCTACCGCGACCGTTTCTACGTCATGCCGGGCCTGAGCGTATGCGAGGCATTTTACCAACCCGACTACTCGAAGCACGAAATGCCCGATGACTTCAAGGACTATCGCCGCACCCTCTACTGGAACCCCAATCTGCGCCTCGACGAGAACGGACGCGCCACCGTATCGTTCTACAACAACAGCCGTCAGAACCAGTTCAACGTCTCAGCCCAGGGCATTACCGAAAAAGGATTGATCCTGACAAGTGAGAAATAGGACTAACGCTCTTCGCCGAGGGGTTATCTGTATAGAGGGAAGCGATAAGGCAACAAATTAACATCTTTTAAGTATGAATATTATGAGTGTATTAACAGAAATGTCTAACTTTGTAAATGAAATGCCTATGGTAAAGGAATAAGAATTCGGAAGATTCCATGTATCAATTTCAAGACACATTAAAGTAAAAGTAAAGTAACAAACATTTTAAATTATATCTAATTAAATTATATCTAACTATGGCACAAGACGATATTAAAAATTCCCCAATATTCCTTCACTGGACATGAACAAAAAATCCTTCAAAAAACTTCTCATAATATTTATATCTACTGTTGCATATGCTCAACCTAAGCAAGTCAATCCCTCTGGTTTAATCTCGCGCCTTGCTGCCTTCGGAAAAACGATTCCGCAGGAGAAGGTGTTCGTCCACATGGACAATACCTCGTACTTCCTGGGCGATACCATCTGGTTCTCGGCATATACCAGACAGACGAATACAGATACTCCCTCCAAGGTGAGTGGTGTGCTCTATGCCGAGCTGTACAACAACGACGGCTATCTGGTGGAGCGCAAGCTCATAGAGATGAAGGAGGGACGGGGCAACGGATTCTTTGCCTTGGCGAAAGATATCATGTACAGCGGGTTCTATGAACTGCGGGCCTATACCCGTTGGCAGCTCAACTGGGGCCTGTTCGAGCACAAGCATGGAAGAGCTGCCAGCAATTGGTTCCTGAACAAAGCTCTGGAGAAAGACTTCTACCGCGACTACGAGAAACTCTACAGCCGCGTATTCCCTGTCTATGACAAGCCGACCGACCAAGAGAACCCTGAGCGTAATATGACAGCCCGCATCATGCGCCGCTACTTCAAGAAGGACATGGACGAAGAGGAGCGCAAGCCTGTCCTCTCCCTTTTCCCCGAAGGGGGTAACCTGGTGGCTGACATACCAAACCGCATAGCCTTCGAGGCGAAGTGGAATGACGGGGAGCAACTAGAGGGAACGCTGAAGGTAAGCAATGAGGAAGTTCCAGCCTTGAACCGAGGGCGCGGCGTCTTCACAATTACACCCGAGAAAGGCATGGAGCAAGAGGTAACCTTCACCACAAAGGACGGGCAGAAGGTGTCTGCCAAACTGCCGAAACCCGAGGAACAGGGCGTGGCGATGAATGTCAGGCAGGAGGGAGACGAGTGGGTAATCTCAACAAAAGCCATAGGCCTCAGCCCCGATAGCCTGGCCTTGACGGTTATGCACGAAGGAAGGCTTCAAAAGGCATACGAGTTCAACCCGACATATCGCCTTGAAACTTACCAACTGGAGGCCGGCATCCACCAAGTGACAGTCTTCGACATGCAGGGGTGCGTATATGCCGACCGCCTCTTCTTCGTCACGAAGCCCGAGTTGACACAGCCCACCCTCACCGTCTCCGGCCTGAAGGACGAATACAAGCCGTACGAGAAGATAGAACTGCAGGTAGCGACCACGACTCCCCCTCCTAAAGAAGTGAAACGGCAGGGGCTGGGGGTAGGTCTTTCCCTCTCCGTCCGCGACGGCCATCAGCAGGAGCAGCTCTTCGACAACGGCAATATCATGACCGAGATGCTGCTGGCTTCGGAGGTGAAGGGCTTTATCCCCAATCCCGGCTGGTACTTCGAACGGGACGACGAGCAGCACCGCCAGGCCCTGGACCTGCTGATGATGACGCAGGGCTGGCGAAGGTTTGTATGGAAGGATATGGCTGTGAAGGGCGAATGGGACCTGACACAACCCAACGAAGCAGCCCCTATTATAACGGGCGGGGTGGTAAGAAATTCCATTCGGGGAGTACGCTCGCCAGGCAAAAATAATGAGGATGCGGATGATAATGTCGTGAAGGAGACAGACCCCGAGGACTGGATAACACGGGACGGCAAGACGCGTCCGCGAAGAGAGGTGAAGGTTCATGCCGAGCTCATTCATCCACTCTACAAGAGGGCAAAGGTAAACGAGGCGGAAACGAAAGAAGGACAGTTCCGCATCCAGTTGCCACACTACTACGGCAATGCCATTTTCTTCCTGGCTGCATCCGACACGACAAAATGGAGTAAAGGCAAGGAATACCAGTGGGTGAAACTGCTCGGCGATGAGACTGACGAGGAATTCCTGAGACTGTCAAAAAAAGAGGAGTACAAGGAGCCGAGCAGGCTACAGGACCTCATACTGTTCTTCCCCGACTGGGTACACTCATACCTGGACCCACCCGAATATTTTGTAAAGGTGGCATTCCCCTATCCCCGTTTTGTAAAGCCCTTCGACTACTACCAATGTAATCTGAGCAGCACTCCCGACAGCACTTCGGCAAAGGGAGCGGCACAAGCTGATGATGACACCCGGCACCTGCGTGAAGTACGGGTAAATGCGCGGTTTGGCGGACAGCGCAAGTTCGACGATTCACAGCCGGCTTACATCATCGATGCCGAAGAGGCGCAGAACCTTGCCGAAGATGCAGGAATCGGCATTTGGGGAGGGCGGAGAGCACAAGGCTACAATAGCGGCATCATCAGGGCACTGATGGGAGACTATGGGGCGGATCTCCCGTACATAGATTATGACCGTATCACAAATCCCAACAGCAGGAACGACAATATCATATATTCTTATGGCCTGACTCGCGGACAACGTATCAGACGCAACATGGAAGCGCCCGACGACTCCATTTATACCTCCAAATACCTGAAATCTGTGGGGAAGGGGTTCCGTCCGGCTCACGATGACATGAGTGACCTTACACCCAGCCATATTGAGAACCTGGTCATCTATTCCGACTACTGTCCGCGCATGGAAGGAAGCAAACGCTACTCTGGAGGCAACCTGCCGGAAACGCGTGTAGTGCTATATCCCTATGCTGACGGCAGCAGGCGCGTCCAGTATCGTGACCGTCGCTATGTCCTTCCTGGCTTTGCCTATCCCGCCGAGTTCTACAGCCCCGACTATTCGAAGCAGACTCCACCCGAGCCCAATGACTATCGCCGCACCCTATACTGGAACCCCGACCTACAGTTAGATGAGAAGGGCCAGGCGCACGTCACGCTCTATAACAACTCGCGCACCACGCATCCCAACGTGGAAGCCGCAGGGCAGACCGCAGAGGGCGGACTGCTGTGGAACAAACAATGAGCGAAGTTCATAATCATAACGTAGGCAATCTCAAGAACAGACGAAAAGCTCATGTGACTTTTTCTCAGGGCCGCCATCCGCTAATATCCCGGCGGGTGGCGGCTGTATTTTACTTTTTAATGTGCCCCGGGGCACGCGACCGTGTGGCCCGGGGCAAACA
>CAMJQA010000101.1 GCA_946407895.1 uncultured Prevotellaceae bacterium | reverse complement strand
TACCAAATAAACCAACAAGCCCTAAACAAAGATACTTCCTTACAGATAATGGTAAGGCATTACTCGCTAATGCGACTCGTGATTCGGATACAAGTGATTTGGTGGAAAAGGTTAATCACATGCTTAAAAACCTTAGTGAAGAAGAGAAGCGTATTGCGTTAGAGTTGCTAAACAAAGAATGATAAAACATCAAAGAAATGAGAAAGAATAGTCTTATGGGAATAACGAGAACGCTGCTGACAGCCGTTTTATGCAGCATTGCAACCAGCATTTGGGCACAGAATGAAGTTCATGTGGAGAAGGCCGGCACCCTCTCTACGCTCTTGACGGGCAGCGAGACATCCCTGAAGCTGACTGGCTCCATCAACGGTACGGATGTGAAGTACCTGCGGCAGCTGACCAACGAGAAGAGCCTGACATCGCTGGACCTCTCAGGGGTGAAGATAGTAAGCGGCGGCGTGGCCTACTACAACACCTACAAGACGGAGGCCGACGTCATCGGAGAATGTATGTTCACCGAGTGCCGGAAACTGCGCGAAGTGGTCTTGCCTACATCGGTGGGCACCATAGGCAGCAACGCCTTCTCGCGTTCAGGCCTGCGCAAGGTGGACATCCCCAACAACGTGTCGCGCCTGGGCATGGATGCCTTTGCCTACTGCAGTTCACTGGCTACGGTGGTCATAGGCAGCCGCGTCTCGCAACTGGATCAGGGCGTATTCTACAGCTCGCCCGTACAGACGGCCTACGTGAAGCCACTCACGCCGCCAGCCACACCGCCCTACCTGTTCTCGTCGAACCCCAGCATACGCGTCTATTCCGATGTGCTCAATGACTATAAGCAATCCTCATGGAAGCAGTTCGGCACCATAACGGGCCGCCTGGAAACGATATATCCGATGGAGGAGGACGAAAGCGCGGTGGTTAACAGCCTGCGCGATACTTTCTTCGAGGATGCTGCATGCACCAGGCTGAGGGCCACATACCAGGCTATGGGCGACGACGAACTAGCCCAGGCAATGAGCGAAGCCGGCATGCCGCAGTTCATGACGGAGATTGCCCAAAGGCTGAAGAACAACGAATGGGCCGCCTACGAGCAGGACTTCCGCATACACAGCTACCGGGCATACAGCGATGCCAACTACTGGAATGACAAGATGAAGAGCACGGGCGGCTCATACATGGGCAACCCTACGGGTATTTATGCCAAGAACACTGAGCCCCTGTACGTCTTCGTGGACGAGGACGTGCCCCAGGATGCCACGCTCTATATAGCGGGCTGCACGGACAACACGCTCGTCACCAATGCCAAGACGGGCAAGAAGCTCTCCAAGGGACTGAACATAGTGGATGGGCAGAAGGGGGCGCTCTACTATATCGTCTATACGGCCGACACGCGTTCGATGAAGAAAACGCTTGGCGAGTGGCACGAGATGAAGATTCACATAGAGGGCGGCACGGTGAACGGCTATTACGACATTTCGCGCCACAGCGACCAGGACTACAAGGCCCTGCTGAAGGCTGCCACCCACGAACGCTTCACGGTAAGGGGCGGGCAGGCTCTCTTCAACTTCAAGACCACGACCTACAGGAAGGTGTGGCCCTCTACGATAGACAAGAGCATTTGCTGGTATGACAGCCTGACCGTATGGGAGAAGGAGCTGATGGGCTTCTGCCAGTCGGTGGCCAGCGGGGAACGGGCCGCTGCACCTCATTGCCTGACGGGCGGCGAGGCCATCTTCCCCCTCTACTACAACAACCCCAACTTTGCCATCGAAGGTGTGGAGGCCGATGCCGGATGGGCAAACTCCACGCCCTACAGGACATCATACAACTCGGTGGAGTGCATATCGGCATCGTTCAACGTGGCGCGCTCGGACCACGATGACTGGTGCGCCGCTCATGAGTGCGGGCATAACAATCAGGGCGTTATCAACCTGGAGGGCGGAACGGAGGTATCGAACAACCTCTTCTCCAACGTAGTACGCTACCTGACGGGCCGTGTCACCTCCGTGGGCTCGCCGCTCTCTACCGTAATGAACGAGTACGCCCAGCATACGCCGTTCTTCGTGCGCGATGTGAACAGCCAGCTGCGCATGTACTACCAGCTGTATCTCTATTATCACCAGGCGCAGAATAATACGGCCTTCTATCCCAACCTATTCAAGGAACTACGCCGCGACCCGCTGGGAACGCGCTACAGCAATACCTACCAGACAAGTCTGAAGTTCGTGCGCAAGGTCTGTGAGGTGGCGCAGGAGGACCTGACCGACTTCTTCACCGCATGGGGTTTCTTCGAACCCTGCACGAACCTGCCTATATCGGACTATGGCGACTATAGGATGACCGTCCGCCAGGCCGACATCAATCGTACGCTGGCCGAGATAGCCAAGTATCCCAGGAAGAACCGTACCATTCTGTTCATCGAGGATCGTGCCGACTATGTGCTGACCCGCGATTTCCTGACCACGGGCGGCAAGAAGCGTCGCGACTCGGAACAGGTGGGGCAGTGTGGCGAGCTGGGGCAGTTCACGAGCTACATGGCCGATGCCGAATCGCAGCCCTCCAGCTATACCTACCTGCAAAGCGATTCCCTCTATGCCATGTCAGGCACAGGCGGCGTGGGTTTCCTGGCGCTTGACGGCGAGGGCAGGATGCGCTACGCCTCCAACTCGCTATGCTTCTGCATCCCCACAAGCATAGGCGATGACTTCACCCTGTACTCCATCGATGCCGACGGCACGCTGCATGAAGCAGTCAGGGCCGGCAGCGGAGCCGTGGCAGTCAGGCTCGAACGAGCAGGCACGCTCAAAGACTCCCTGTCTGCCACCGCCATCAAAGCAGCGATTGGAGGCCCCATCAACGGCACGGACATCAAGTACATGCGTAGCCTGATAGAAGAAGGCAACCTCTCGGCACTGGACCTCACGGAGGCGAAGGTGAGCAGCGGCGGCCTGTCCTACTACGAGAATTACCGCAGTGCGACCAATGCGATAGGCGACCATGCCTTCTACGGGCTGAAGAAGCTAATCTCCATCAACCTGCCGCAGAGCATTAACAAGATAGAAGGGAATGCCTTTGCCCGCACTGGGCTCAGGGAAGCGCGCATACCCGATGGCGTAACGACAATCGGCGGCGATGCCTTTGCCTACTGCGACCAGCTGAGCACTGTGGTTATCGGTTCCAAGGTACGCACGATGCAGCAGGGGGTATTCTACAGCTCGGCAGTCAGACACGCCTACGTGAAAGCCTCCACGCCGCCCAGCATAGCCGCCTACCTGTTCAGCAGCAAGCCTATTATCCATGTCTATGCCCGTGCCCTGGCTGCATACAAGGCTTCCCCCTGGGCCGAGTTCGGAACCCTGGTGGGCGACCTGGATGAATACGAGGACTATACGGGCATGGAGGAAACCCTGCAGACCCTTCCCGCAGCCACCCGGCCAGAGCCCTTATATGACCTGCAGGGGCGCAGGGTAAACAATCCACGGCCCGGCACTATATATATACGGAGGGGTAAAAAAGTCCTGCAAAAGTAATTTCAATTCAAGAAATAAAACAGAATCCTGCGATATGAAGAGGACTATATGCACAATCCTGCTGGCTGCTGTTGCCGTGGTGACTACGGCTCAGTCGTGGCCCGAGGTAATGAACGAGGCAAAACCCGGCACCCGATGGTGGTGGCACGGCTCGGCCGTCGACAAGGAAAACCTGAAATGGCTCATGCAGCAATACGCGGAGCACGGTATAGGCGCGGTGGAGATTACGCCAGTGGATGCCATACAGGGCAACCAGGCCAACAACATCCCCTACCTATCCGACCGCTGGATGGAAATGCTGCGCGAGGTGCAGCAAAATGCCGGAGAGCTGAAGATGGAGGTGGGCATGGCCACCGGGACTGGCTGGCCATTCGGCGGCCCCTGGGTACCGCTGGAGGAATCGGCCTGCAAGGTCGTCATTGCCGAATCATCGTTCTCAGGACGTCAGGCCAAGGACCTGGAGCTGAAGGTGGGAGGTGGAGACCAGCCCTACTCGCGCCTGTCGAAGGTGATGGCGTACAACGGCGAGAAAGCATTCGACGTAACGCCCTTCATGAACGACGGACGCCTCAGTTGGACGGCCCCTGAGGGCACACAGGAGGATGAGAAGTGGCAGGTGATAGCCCTATACGTTCGCTTTGGCGTGCTGAAGGTGAAGCGGGCTGCCCCAGGCGGCGAGGGATGGGTAATCGACCACTTCGACAGCGCAAGCGTGGCCCACTATCTGTCGCACATAGAGGAGGCTTTCGAGCGCACGGCAACGCCTTATCCGCATACGTTTTTCAACGATTCCTACGAAGTGAGTACGGCCACGTGGACTCCCCGCCTCTTCCAGGAGTTCGAGAGGCGCAGGGGCTACAGGCTTGAGGAATATCTGCCCGAGCTTTTTGGCCGCCAGGCAGAAGGCAGAAGGAGTTCCCGAACGCGCGAGGAGGTTGTTTCCGACTACCGCGAGACGCTGAGCGACCTGCTGCTGGAGAATTTCACTATGCAATGGACGGCCTGGGCACACCGCCACGGCGCCATCACGCGGAATCAGGCTCACGGCTCGCCGAGCAATCTCATAGACTGCTATGCAGCCGTTGACATACCGGAGATTGAGGGCTTCGGCCTGTCGGAGCTGGGCATAAGGGGATTGCGCACCGACCCTGGGAAGACGCGGCCGAACTTCTCCGACTTTTCGATGCTGAAATATGCCCCCTCGGCCGCCCACATCTGTGGAAAGCCCTTCACGAGCAGCGAGACGTTCACCTGGCTTACCGAACACTTCCGCACCTCGCTTTCGCAGCTTAAGCCAGACCTCGACCTGATGTTCTGCGCCGGCGTGAACCATATTTTCTTCCATGGCTCGGCGTATTCGCCAAAGGACGATGCCTGGCCGGGCTGGAAGTTCTATGCCTCGATTGATATGTCGCCCACCAACAGCATTTGGCGCGACGCGCCCTATTTCATGCAGTATGCCACGCGCTGCCAGAGCTTCCTGCAGTGGGGGCGGCCCGACAACGACTTCCTGGTGCTGCTGCCCGTACGCGATATGTGGCGCACCCACCTGGGGCAGCTGCTCATGATGTTTACCATCCACGATATGGCGGGGCTGGCTCCTCAGTTTATTGAAAGCATACTGGCCATAGACCGTGCGGGCTTCGACTGCGACTATATCTCGGAGCGCCTGCTGCTGAACGTGACGCTGCGCGACGGTTTGCTGACCACCCAGGGCGGTACGCAGTACAGAGGGCTGATAGTGCCGGGCAGCGGGCGTATGTCGGAAGCCGCCGGGAAGCATATTGAAAGCCTGAAGGCGCAGGGAGCACCTGTATTCTACGACGTAGATGCAGCTGCGCTGAGCCGGGCGGCCCGCTACGAGCCCATGAAGGCCGACTACGGGCTGAAGGCCATCCGCCGGCGCAATCCTACGGGGTACCACTACTTCATAGCCAACCTAACGGCGGACGACGTGGAGGCCCGCATACCATTGTCCGTGCCCTTCCACAAGGCTGTGTGGTTCAACCCGCTCAACGGCGCCATTTCGCCCGCGGAGTTCGACGGACGCGGCATAGCGATGAGCCTGCGCAGCGGGGAATCGATGATCCTGCAGACGTGGGACGCCGCGGAGGGAATGCAGAGTCGTACCGGCGGGGGTGATGATGCTGCCGGGGGCCGGAAGCCGTCGGCCCGCCCGCATGAGACGGCTCCGTCGCGGATGGAGGTCGCCCTTGACGGCCCGTGGACGCTTGCTTTCACCGAGGAGGCTCCCCGCGTGGAGAAGACGTTCTTGCTCGACAGCCTGCAGACCTGGGAAAAGCTGGAGGACGACAGCGCGCGGGTGACGATGGGGACTGGTGTGTACGAGACGCGCGTCCGGCTGACGGGCAAGCAGCTCAGGGCGGGCGGAGGACGCTGGCACATTGACTTGGGCGACGTGCGCGAGTCGGCACGCGTCTACGTGAACGGAGCGTTCCTGGGCTGCGCATGGTGCGTGCCCTTCGTGCTGGATTGCGGCGAGAGCCTGAGGCCGGGATGGAACGACATTCGCATAGAGGTGACCAACCTGCCGGCAAACCGCATCCGCGACCTGGACCGAAGGGGAGTGAAGTGGCGTAAGATGGAGGGCATCAACCTGGTGGACATCAACTACCAGCACACAACTTACGACGGGTGGGATTTGGTGCCCTCGGGGCTCAACTCACGCGTCCGCCTGGTGCGGGAACCGTAGTTAAACCGCCTTGACAGGGCCCAAATGTAGATAGGAAGGGGGGAAATATCAATAAAAATCCTTAATTTATTTTGTATTTCCCCCACTTCTTTGTACCTTCGCGGCCGAATAATAAGACATGAGTTGGAAAAACGACTGATTTTTCTCCTTTTGGCGTGCTCCCTGAGTCTGTTTCGCGTAGCGGCGCAGATGGTGCAGGGCGAAGTGACCGACGGCTCCACGGGCGAGCCCCTGCCCGCCGTGCACGTCTATTACATGGACGACAAGAGCACGCTCGTCTCCACCGACATCAACGGCAAGTACAAGATAGCCTTCCGCAAGGGTACGCTCGTCTTCTCCATGATGGGGTTCGACACAAAGGCCCTGGAGTTGAAGTCGGCCCAGAAGCTGAACGTCAAATTGCAGGAAACGGCCTCGTCGCTGATGGAGATCAAGGTCGAGACGAAGCGGAAGAAGTATAGCCGCAAGAACAATCCGGCCGTGGAGATGATGCGGAAGGTTATTGCCGCCAAGAAGAGCTCCAACCTGAGGCTGCACGACTATCTCTCCTACATGAAGTATGAGAAAATGACCATGTCGCTGAATGAATTCACCGACAAGGTCTTCGAGGACGACCATTTCAAGCACCTGCCCTTCCTGAAGGAGCACGTGGAGGTCTATCCCGAGACCGGAAAGCTCATACTGCCGCTGACGATGGAGGAGAAGGTGAGCCAGATCATCTACCGGAAGGAGCCCAAGACGGAGAAGAGCATCATAATAGGACAGAGGAACGAGGGCGTGCACAACCTGATCAATACCGGCGAGATATTCACGGGCATGCTCTCCGATTGCTTCACTGACATCGACATTTACCAGGACCAGGTGCGCCTGCTGCAGTATCCCTTCACCAGTCCGATCAGCACGGCCAGCGCGATAAGCTTCTACCGCTACTTCATCGTCGACACGCTGATGGTGGGAAAGCAGAAATGCTACCAGGTGGACTTCACGCCGAACAATCCGCAGGATTTCGG
Source organism: uncultured Prevotellaceae bacterium (assembly GCA_946407895.1). Classification (GTDB taxonomy): domain Bacteria; phylum Bacteroidota; class Bacteroidia; order Bacteroidales; family Bacteroidaceae; genus Physcousia. The sequence goes on along the minus strand of CAMJQA010000101.1, from coordinate 2,005 downwards.
CTTCTCGGGCTCGCTCTTCATCCTGGCGGACAGCACCTGGCGGCTGAAGAGGGCCGAAATCGGCATTCCGAGCCGCTCCGACGTGAATTTTGTGGAGCAAATGACGATTCAGCAGGACTTCGAGCCCCTGCCAAGCGGCGAGCAGGTCGTGGTGAACAATAAAATGTGGGTAGAGATGGAGCTCGCGTCGTGGCTGCAGAAGTTCCAGGTGGAGCGCGTGGTAAAATACAGCGGCTGGGACTTCACAGAGATTCCGGACCGCACCTTCCGCTTCAAGGGCGACACCAAGCTGGAGGCATCGGCCGAAATGCGCGACGAGACCTTCTGGGAGGAGCAGAGACCCACTCCCTTGACCAAAGGAGAGGACGAGATGGACCAGTTCATGAACCGCTTGTACAATATAAAGGGCTTCAAGCAGATTATTTGGGTTGCCAAGGCGTTTATAGAGAATTTTGTGGAGACGAGCGTGAACCCCGAGCATCCGAGCAAGGTTGACATCGGTCCGATCAACGCCATGCTGGGGACGAACAGCGTAGAAGGATTTCATCTGAGAGCGAGCGCCCAGACAACGGCTAACCTGAACCCGCACTGGTTCCTACGCGGAAATGTGAAGTATGGATTCGGCGACAAGAGGTGGAAGGGGCTCGGGGAGGTGACTTACTCCTTCAAGAAGAAGGATTATCTGCCCCGGGAATATCCTGTACGCAACCTGACGTTCAATTACGAGAACGACATAGGCTCGCCCAGCGACGTACACATGCCCACCGACCGCGACAACGTCTTCATTGCCCTGAAGTGGGCGCCCGTTCGGCACATGACTTACTTTGAGCGCTACAACCTGACGTACGACTGGGAGTGGGAGAACGGACTACGCCTGACAGCCCATGCGCGGAGGGAGTGGAACGAGGGTGCAGGCCACTTGTTCTACCAGCCAATGAACGGCACGGCCGACCCTGTGCAGGATGCCTCGACGAACTTGCGCAGGATAACGTTCACACAAGTGTCGGCCGGACTGAAATTCCAGCCCGGGGCCACCTACATCAACACGAAGCAGCGGCGGCTGACGACCAACTTCGACGCACCCATCCTGGGACTGTCGCACACCGTGGGCATCAAGGGACTGCTGGGCGGAGAGTATGCGTACAACTTTACGGAGGCCACGCTGTACAAGAGGTTCTGGCTGCGTTCGTGGGGCAAGATGGACTACATGATAAAGGGCGGCATACAGTGGAACAAGGTGCCCTTCCCCTTCCTGATCATGCCGGCGGCCAACCTGAGCTACATCAAGGAGGGCTATACATTCAGCCTCATCCGCAATATGGAGTTCCCCACCGACAGGTATGCCTCGCTGATGATGTCGTGGGACCTCAATGGAAAGATATTCAACCGCATCCCGCTCATAAGGGGCCTCAAGTGGAGGGAGTATATCGGGGTGAACTGCCTGTGGGGCCAGCTTACCGACAAGAACAACCCGTTCCTGCCACAGAACTTCAACGACCCGAGGCTGATGTACTTCCCGGGGACGTTCCGCAGCGACGGCACGTTCGACTTTGCCTCGCACATCATGGACCCGAAGAAGCCCTACGTGGAGTTGGTGTTCGGAATTCACAATATCTTCAAGATCTTCCACATTGAGTACGTGCGACGGATGAATTACATCTACGGCGACGAGACGCATAAGTGGGGAATCAGGGGAATCTTCCGCGTAACATTCTAAGGTATGGCACCGCGGGAAGGAAGCAGCCCCATGCCCGGGCTTGGGAGAAGGCCGATGGACGCGAGGAGCAAAGTCACGAGCTTGTGGAAAGGCAAAAAAGTCCGAGGAACAAAGTCACGAGCTTGTGGAAAGGCAAAAAAGTCCGAGGAACAAAATCACAAGCTTGTGGAAAGGCAAAAAGGTCCGAGGAATAAAATCACAAGCTTGTGGAAAGGCAAAAAGGTCCGAGGAATAAAATCACAAGCTTGTGGAAAGGCAAAAAGGTCCGAGGAATAAAATCACAAGCTT
>CAMJQA010000100.1 GCA_946407895.1 uncultured Prevotellaceae bacterium | reverse complement strand
CGGGGTGCCGAACTCTTGCAGACGGCGTCGGGACGACCTCGGCGGGGTGCCGAACTCTTGCAGACGGCGTCGGGACGACCTCGGCGGGGTGCCGAACTCTTGCAGACGGCGTCGGGACGACCTCGGCGGGGTGCCGAACCCATTCCGGCGATGTTTCTTTAAAAATTTTTAGCCTATGAATATTTATCAGTTTAAGCAAATTAAGGGATTTGCACATTTCGTACAGAAACAGTCCAACACACGCCACCTCTCCTGGATACGGCAGGTCGGCGGGCGCCTGCAGACGGAAATCATCGGGCAGCTGGGCGCCAGCGTCCCGGCGGAGACTCCGGCGGCGGAGGCTACGACTACGCCGGCGACGGCATGGAGTAGGACTCACACACATACACTGCACGAAGCGAGGCTCAAAGCGGGCCTCGCTTTTTCATTGCCCAGCCCCCCGCCGCCCCAGCCGGGGAGAGGCCCCGCCCCCTGCCACAAACTACGAAGAAAAGCACAGGCCGGGGAGGAAATTCGCACAAAAAGAAGAAATAAATCGGAGGAAAGCTTGGCCGAATGCTGACTATTTTGTAATTTCGCACGGATTTTTACGATAAAACGACAGAAAAAGTATGCAAAGCAGGATAATTTACGCCGTAATAATAAGCGCCCTGGCCCTCGTGGGCTGCAAGGAGAAGCCACAGCAGAAGGCCGCCCCCGTATATGAGAAGATGACCGTAGGCCTGAGCAACGTAACGCTGGAGACCGACTACGCCGCCACCATGACCGGACGCGAGATAGTGGAGGTAAGGCCCCAGGTGAGCGGCCTCATCACCCGCATCCTCATACAGGAGGGCGACAAGGTGCGGCGCGGACAGGCCCTGTTCCAGATTGACCCCGTGCCCTACCAGGCAGCCGTGGACGAGGCCGTGGCCAACGTAGAGGCCGCCGAGGCCAAGCTCAACACCGCCCGCCTGAACGCCGAGAGCCGACAGAGCCTCTACCAGGAGCAGGTAATCGGAGCCTACGAGAAGATGACGGCCGACAACGCCCTCTCCGAGGCCAAGGCCGCACTGGCCCAGGCCAGCGCCAAGCTGAAGACGGCCCGCAACAGCCTGGGCTACACCACCGTGCGCAGCCCCCTGGACGGCGTGGCCGGCATGATACCCTACCACGTGGGCGCCCTCGTCTCGAGCAGCATCAGCCAGCCCCTCGTCACCGTCAGCGACGACGAGGAGATGCTCGTCTACTTCAGCCTGAGCGAGCGCGAGTGCACCGACATGATACAGCAGTACGGCTCCATCGACGCCTTCCTGGGACAGATGCCGCAGGTGAAGCTGCGCCTCACCAACGGCACCGAGTACCCCGAGACGGGCCGCGTAGATGCCGTCAGCGGTATAGCCGAGCAGGGCACCGTCAGCCTCCGGGCCCGCTTCCCCAACCCCGCCCGCCTGCTGCGCAACGGCAGCAGCGCCACCATCGTGCTGCAGACCCCGCGCGACAGCGTAATCGTCATCCCCCAGAAGGCCACCTACGAGCTGCAGAACCGCGTATTCGCCTACCGCGTAGTTGACGGACGGGCACAGACCGCCCCGCTGGAGGTGTTCCGCCTGAACAACGGCACGGAGTACGTGGTGGAGAGCGGCCTGCGCCCCGGCGACGTCATCATAGCCCGCGGCGCCGGACTCATCAGGGAGGGGCAGCAGGTGGAATAACCCCGCACACGCAGACACCGAATCACACACGCACCGACGCACCGACACAGACACCCCGACACACTCAGACAATGACCGTAAAGACATTCATCGACAGGCCCATCCTGGCCATCGTCATCAGCGTATTCATACTCATACTGGGCCTCATCGGGCTCAGCCAGTTGCCCATCGAGCAGTTCCCCGAGATAGCGCCGCCCACCGTGCGCGTGAACGCCAACTACACCGGCGCCAACGCCGAGACGGTGCAGAAGAGCGTCGTAGTGCCCCTGGAGGAGAGCCTCAACGGCGTGGAGAACATGATGTACATGACCTCGAGCGCCTCCAACACGGGCAACGCCGGCATAAACATCTTCTTCAAGCAAGGCACCGACGCCGACATGGCCATGGTGAACGTGCAGAACCGCGTGGCCAGCGCACAGGGACAGCTGCCCGCCGACGTCACCCGCAGCGGCGTGACGGTGAGGAAGCGACAGACGTCGAACATCAAGAGCCTCTCCCTCTACAGCCCCACCGACGCCTACACCACCGACTTCCTGACCAACTACATGAAGATAAACATCGAGCCGCAGCTATCCCGCGTGCCCGGCGTGGGCGAGGTGAACGTGTGGGGCGCCAGCTACAGCATGCGCATCTGGCTCGACCCGGCCAAGATGGCGGCCTACGGCCTGGTGCCCGCCGACATCGACGACGTGCTCAGCCAGCAGAACGTGGAGTCGCCCACCGGCACCCTGGGCGCCGAGAGCGACAACACCTTCCAGTACGTGCTGCGCTACCGCGGGCGCTACGAGGAGGAGCAGGACTATGAGAACCTCGTCATACGCGCCCTGCCCGACGGCAGCGTGCTCCGCCTCAAGGACGTGGCCCGCGTGGAGCTGGGCATACAGAACTACACCTTCCAGAACAGCACCAACGGCCACGCCGGCGCCAACTGCATGATAGCGCAGACGCCCGGCTCGAACGCCAACGAGATAATCATACGCATCGACAAGGCCGCCGAGCAGATACGCCAGACCCTGCCCCCCGGCATGGAGCTGGTGGACGTAATGAGCACCAAGGACTTCCTCGACGCCAGCATACACAACGTGGTGCGCACCCTCGTGGAGGCCATCCTGCTCGTCATACTGGTCGTCTACATCTTCCTGCAGAACCTGCGCAGCACCTTCATCCCCTCGGTAGCCATCGTGGTAAGCCTCATCGGCACGTTCGCCTGCCTCTACCTCATCGGCTTCAGCCTGAACCTGCTCACCCTGTTCGCCCTGGTGCTGGTAATCGGCACGGTGGTGGACGACGCCATCGTGGTGGTGGAGGCCGTGCAGGCTAAGTTCGACGAGGGCTACGAGAGCCCCTACCGCGCCACCATCGACGCCATGGACGGGCTCACCTCGGCCCTGGTGACCACCACCATCGTCTTCATGGCCGTGTTCATCCCCGTCTGCTTCATAGGCGGCACCACGGGCATCTTCTACACCCAGTTCGGCCTGACCATGGCCATAGCCGTGGGCATCAGCATGGTAAACGCCCTGACGCTGAGCCCCGCCCTGTGCGCCCTCATCCTGCGGCCCCACGACATGGAGGGGCGCGGCTTCTCGGCCCGCTTCCACGCCGCCTTCGACGCCGCCTTCCAGCGCATGCTGAAGAAGTACCAGCGCGGCATGATGGTCATCTTCCGCCGCCGCTGGATACCCGTAGTGAGCGTACCCGTGGCCGTCGTGGCCCTGGCCCTGCTGATGAAGCACACCAAGACCGGACTGGTGCCCAACGAGGACATGGGCCAGGTGAACATCAACATACAGTGCGCACCCGGCACCAACATGGAGGAGACGGGCAAGATAGTGCGCCTGGTGGAGCAGCGCATCAAGGACATACCCCAGATATACCTCTACAACATGACCATCGGGCGCGGCGCATCGTTCGACCAGAGCGCATCGGCCGGCTCCTTCAACATCAGGCTCAAGAAATGGAGCGAGCGCACCGCCGAGGGCGACGACCTCAGCTCCGTCATGGAGGAGATATACCGCCGCACGGCCGACATCACCCAGGCCCAGATACGCGTCAACACCCGCCCCATGATCAGCGGCTACGGCGCCAGCAACGGCTTCGAGGTGCACGTGCAGGACAAGAAGGGCGGCAGTATCGAAGACCTCATGCAGTACACCTACGCCCTCATCGACTCGCTCAACCGGCGGCCCGAGGTGAGCCGCGCCTACACCACCTTCGCCACCAAGTACCCCCAGTACCGCGTGGAGCTCGACGCCGCCCGCTGCCTGCGCGACGGCGTGGACCCCAGCAGCGTGCTCCGCACCCTCTCGGGCTACGTGGGCGGGCGCTACAGCAGCAACCTCACCCGCTTCACCAAGCTCTACCGCGTCATCGTGCAGGCCTCGCCCGAGTTCCGCATGGACACCCGCGCCCTGCAGAACATGTACGTAAGGAACGCCGCCGGGGGCATGTCGCCCATCACGCAGTACCTCACCCTCACCAAGATATACGGCAGCGAGAGCCTGAGCCGATTCAACCTGTTCAACAGCATAGCCGTGCAGGGCCAGCAGGCCGAGGGATACAGCAGCGGACAGGCCCTCGAGGCCATACGCCAGACGGCCGCCGCCGTGCTGCCCGAGGGATACGGATACGAGTTCGGCAGCATGTCGCGCGAAGAAGCCTCCGTGGGCAACATGACCACGGTAGTCTTCCTCATGTGCGTGCTGTTCATCTACCTCATCCTGTGCGCCCTCTACGAGAGCCTGATGATTCCGCTGGCCGTCATACTGAGCGTGCCCTTCGGACTGGCCGGCAGCTTCATCTTCGCCCAGATATGGGGCATCGAGAACAACATCTACATGCAGACGGGCCTCATCATGCTCATAGGCCTGCTCTCCAAGACGGCCATCCTGCTCACCGAGTATGCCAGCACCAGGCGCCGACAGGGCATGAGCATCACCGGCGCCGCCATGAGCGCCGCCCGCGTCAGGCTGCGCCCCATCCTGATGACGTCGCTCACCATGGTCTTCGGCATGCTGCCCCTGGTGTTCTCCCACGGCGTGGGCGCCAACGGCAACATATCGCTGGGCGTGGGCTGCGTGGGCGGCATGATCGTGGGCACCATAGCCCTGCTCTTCGTAGTGCCCGTGCTGTTCATCATCATGCAGTACCTGCAGGAAGCCTTCCTCCGCCGCTTCCGCATTACCGACTACAAGAAATAAGGATTCCCGCGGGGAATGCCCAACCTATAAACTATAACCTATAAACTAAAACCTATAACCGACAATGAAGCAACGATACACCCTCATCGGCCTGCTGCTGGCAGCGCTTCACCTGGGCAGCCGGGCCGATACGTTCAGCATCGACGCCAGTAAGCGCAGCGCGCCCTTCGAGGGCTGGGGCGTAAGCCTATGCTGGTGGGCAAACATGTGCGGCCGATGGGACGACGGGCAGGTGGAGCAGCTGGTGGACTGGCTGGTATCGCCCCAGGGGCTGAACTACCGCATCTTCCGCTACAACATAGGCGGGGGCGACGACCCACAGAACAGACACTGCCAGCCCCACCACATGGGGCGCGGCAAGGGGCTGCGGGCCGAGATGGAGGGGTTCCAGGACGGCCCGGGCGAGCCCTACCACTGGGAGCGCGACGAGGCACAGCGCCGCATCATGCTGATGATAAAGAGGAAACGGCCCGACGCCATCTTCGAGGCCTTCTCCAACTCGGCTCCCTGGTGGATGACGCTCAGCGGCTGCGTAGGCGGCAACACACCCGCCACGGCCGACAACCTGCGGCCCGACATGTACGAGGCCTTTGCACACTATCTGGTCGATGTATGCCGCCACTACCGCGACCAGTACGGCCTGGAGTTCAGGAGCCTGGAGCCCTTCAACGAGCCCGTGACCGACTACTGGTACGCCAATGGCAGCCAGGAGGGCTGCCACTTCTCGCCCCGGGAGCAGGTGAAGCTGATACAGGTCCTCCACCCCATCCTGCAGCAAAGCGGGCTCAGCACCGTCATCGCGGCCAGCGACGAGACAAGCGTGGAGCAGGCCATACGCACCCTCAGGGTTTACCACGACGCAGCCGTACTGCCCCTGATAGGACAATGGAACACGCACACCTACGGCGGGAGCCTGGAAGCCAAGCAGGAACTGCACAGCCTGGCGAAGCGCCTGGGCGTAAAGCTATGGCAGAGCGAGACGGGCAACGGAGGACGGGGCATTCACGGCAACCTGATGATGGCGCAGCGGCTGATTGACGACATCAGGACGCTCAGGCCCGCCGCCTGGCTTGACTGGCAGTACGTGGAGGAAGGGAACGACCAGTGGTCGCTGGTATCGACCGATCGTACCTGGCACGAATACAAGCGCCACCACAACTATTACGTCCGCCAGCAGTTCAGCCGCTTCATCCGCGAGGGATACGCCTTCGTGGAGACTGCCTCCCCCCATTCGCTGGCCGCCCTGTCGGCCGGCGGAGACGAGCTGGTCATCGTGGCGCTGAACACCACAAGGCAGGCCGAGCCCTACAGAATCAACGTGCCCGAGCTGGGAAAGATTACGTGCTACCGCACTTCGGAGGGAGAAGACCTGGCACCCAACAAGGATTTCGCCTACGACAAGAAGCGGCGGCAGCTGAGCTTCGAGCTACCGCCACTGAGCATCGTCACCTTCGTGGCAAAGACCGGCATCAAGACTCGCTGAGGAACTCGCGGGCCTTCTGCAGCGCCACATCAATGTGAGGACAGATGTGGTCGGGGTTCATACGCTGGTAGAACCCGGCCTTCTCAAGCTGGCTGTGCACCTTGGGCGTTACGCCCGACAGGATGACGTGAGTGCCATCCTCATGGTTCATCTCTATAAGTGTCTGGAGGTTGTGAATGCCCGTACTGTCGATAAACGGTACGCGCCGCATGCGTATGATGCGTACACGCGGACGGTGATGGTCGATGTTCGACATCAGGTCGTCGAACTTATTGGCTATCCCGAAGAAGTAGGGCCCGTTAATCTCATATACCGCACAGCCGTCGGGTATGACAAGGTGCTCCTCGTGCAGGTGCATGTCTGCCTCGTCGCTGGGGTCTATCTCGTCGCGAATAACGCTGATCTCCGTCGTTTCCATAATACGCTTCATGAACAGGGCGCAGGCCAGTATCAGTCCCACCTCGATGGCGATGGTCAGGTCGAAGACGACCGTCAGGAAGAAGGTGACGAGCAGCACCATGACGTCGCTCTTGGGATTGCGCAGCAGGCCGCGGAAGGCACGCCAGCCACTCATATTGTAGCTCACGAACAGCAGCACGGCAGCCAGGCTGGCCATGGGGATATACTCGGCATAGGGCATCAGCACGAGCAGGATGGAGAGGAGCACAACGGCGTGGATAAGGCCAGCCACCGGCGTGCGCCCGCCATTATTGATGTTCGTCATCGTGCGGGCTATGGCCCCCGTGGCCGGAATGCCGCCGAAGAGGGGCGTCACCATATTAGCAACGCCCTGGGCAATCAGTTCCATATTCGAATCGTGCTTGTCGCTGGTCACGCCATCGGCTACCGTAGCGCTGAGCAGGCTCTCGATAGCCCCCAGGATGGCAATGGTGAAGGCCACGGGCATCAGTTTCTGCACCAGCTCGAAGGTGAGGCTGGGCACAACCATAGCCGGCAGCTGGGCCTGGATGTGGAAACGGTCGCCAATGGTGTCGATGCCCCCGATGCCCAGCTGCGACTTGAGCAGCAGTACGGCCAGCGTGCCCAGCAGAATGCCGTAGAGCGAGCCGGGAATCTTGTTGAGCACCGGCACGTTGCGCAACAGGCGCGGCGAGAGAACGATGACGAGCAGGCTGCCCATCGCCACCAGGAAGTTCCACAGGTTGAAGGTACCGATGTTGCGGGCATAGCAGAGCCACTTGCCAATGAAATCGCCAGGCGTCTTCAGGGGCACGCGGATGAGCTCCCCGCTTGTACTCGTGGTCTCCTCGGTCAGGCCCAGCACATCGCCCATCTGCGTAGTGAAGATGGTGAGGGCAATGCCCGCAGTGAAGCCTATTATAATAGGATAGGGAATGAACTTGATGACGGCGCCCAGGCGGAACAGCCCCAGGGCCACCAGGATTACTCCGGCCAGGATTGTGGCTATAAGCAGGCCCTGCAGGCCGTATTCGGGATTGTTGACAATACCATAGATAATGATAATGAAGGCCCCGGTGGGTCCGCCTATCTGCACCCGGCTGCCACCCAGCAGCGAAATGAGGAATCCGGCCACGATGGCCGTGACGATGCCCTTCTCGGGCGTCACGCCGCTGGCAATGCCGAAAGCGATGGCCAGCGGCAGGGCCACAATGCCCACAATAATGCCAGCCATAAGATCCTTCATGAAAATGTCTCTGTTGTACCCCCTCATGCAGTTCAACAGACTCGGTTTTAATGCATATTTACTCATCTTCCTTAAAAATTTGGGCGCAAAAGTATTAAAAAATGGCACGACAGGCGGTTTCTTTCACGCTTTTTCCTTATCTTTGTGCCACATTTATTAATTTAAATCAATTAATGCTATGTTTGAAGGTCAACCGAAAGGGCTTTGGGCCCTGGCATTTGCCAACACAGGAGAGCGCTTCGGCTACTACACGATGCTTGCCGTCTTTGCACTTTTCCTTGGCGAGAACTTCGGCTTTGCCGCAGGTACCGCCTCTGAGATTTACACCTGGTTCCTAACCTTAGTCTATTTCCTGCCGCTGATAGGTGGTATGGCCGCCGACCGCTGGGGCTACAGCAAGATGGTCGTGCTGGGCATCTTCATCATGTTCTTCGGCTATCTGCTGCTCTCCATCCCCCTGGGCGGAGGCACTGTGGCCGTAGCCGCAATGGGCGCCGCCCTGCTGCTGGTAAGCTTCGGCACGGGCCTGTTCAAGGGTAACCTGCAGGTGATGGTGGGCGACTTGTACAATGATCCGAAGTATGCCCAGAAGCGCGACTCGGGCTTCTCGCTCTTCTATATGCTCATCAACGTGGGCGCCCTGTTCGCCCCCACCGCCGCCATCAAGATTATGGAATGGGCGCAGAACAGCCTGGGTTACTCCAAAGCCGACTCATACCACTTTGCCTTTGCTGTGGCCTGCGTGTCGGTCATCGTCAGCATCCTCATCTATTACCTGGGCAAATCCACTTTCCGCCAGGTGCTGACCGTAAAGAAGCAGGCCGTGAAGAGCGATGAGCCCGCGGAGGAAATGAGCAAGGCTGAGACGCGCGAGCGCATCATCTGCCTGTGCCTGGTATTCGCTGTGGTTATCTTCTTCTGGATGGCCTTCCACCAGAACGGCCTTACGCTGACCTGGTTTGCCGATGAGTTCACCGCCCGCTCATCCTCGGGCGTGCAGTCGATGCTCTTCGACGTGACGAACCTGGTGGCTGTCATTGTAATGGTCTATGCCCTCTTCGCCCTGTTCCAAAACAAATCTACAAAGGGACGCGTCTGGGCCGGTATCTTCTTCGGCGCTGGCCTGGCCCACCTGATCAACCAGTATATGCACCTCTCGGGCAGCATCGCCCTGGAGGCCCCCATCTTCCAGCAGTTCAATCCCTGCTTCGTAGTGCTGCTCACACCCGTCAGCATAGCCCTGTTCGGCTGGCTGGCCAAGAAGGGGAAGGAGCCCAAGGCACCCGTCAAGATAGGCCTGGGCATGCTGGTAGCCGCTGTGGCCTACCTGCTGATGACCTTCTTCTCGATAGGCCTGCCTGCCACGGACCATCCCAACCACGTTGCCGACGTTACGCCCAACCTGCTGGTGAGCACCTACCTCATCCTCACCTTCGCCGAATTGCTGCTCTCGCCCATCGGCATCAGCTTCGTTTCGAAGGTTGCTCCTCCCAAGTACAGGGGCATGATGATGGGTGGCTGGTTCGTAGCCACGGCCCTGGGCAACAAGCTGGTCAGCATACCCGGCCATATGTGGGACATGCCTCTCAGCGTCGTATGGGGCACACTGATGGGCATCTGCCTGCTGGCCGCCCTGTTCATCTTCTCCATCAT
>CAMJQA010000099.1 GCA_946407895.1 uncultured Prevotellaceae bacterium | reverse complement strand
GACTCAATTGAGATAGCCACTCGACTCAAATGGGGAAACGGCTCGACTCAGATGGGATGTTGCCTTAAGGCGCATGATCACGTGCCTCGGGGCACATAATCGTGCGCCTCGGGCCACACGATGCTGTGCCCCGGGGCACAGCCAAAGGTAAAGTTAAGCGATTACGATGGTTTTGACAGCTGTTGGTGGAGCCTACAAACGAAATGATGGAGTGTATGTTGCTCCAATCAATCTGCTGAGACCATAACAAGAGTTGTAAGCATGTAATTCTATGATACATAGGGTTTGGTGAAGTAAGGCGCAACTGTGACGACGTCAAACGGAACCTCTAAAGGGGAGAAAAAGCGAAACCCGCTGAAAAGAGCGGGTTTCAAATTGCTTGAGCGGAGAGACTGGGATTCGAACCCAGGGTACCCGTAAGAGTACGCCGCATTTCGAGTGCGGTCCATTCGACCACTCTGGCATCTCTCCCCGTTTGCGACTGCAAAGGTACGAATAAGCGAGCGATAAACAAAAGAAACATGAATTTTTTTTTGTTTATCCGAGCGAAAGTACCTTCGAGTATGCCTCAAGGGTACAAATAAGTGGTGACATGACAAAAGAAAACCGGAAAAATCTTTTCTATTGCTGTTTAGATGAAGAAAAGGGAGGCACCAATGACGGCAATGACGGCACCAAGGACTTCCTTCCAGGTGATTCGTGTGCCAAACATGAGGTGGGCGGGCCACAGGATGAAGACGGGCGTGAGGCCCATCAGCGTCTGAGCCACACCGGCATGGGTGAGGTTGACTGCCAGCAGGCTGAGGCTGACGCCCAGGAAGGGACCCAGCAGGATGGCGCCCATTGCGGCCAGGGCTCCCCGGCGGTCGCGCCACATACGGGGCATGGTGTCTAATTGCTTGGTGTAGAGCAGGGCGGCGCCAAAGCCTATGAGCCCCATGATGGCGCGTATCATGGTGCCGGCAAAGGGCATCATCATCTCTACATCGTCTGCTCCGGCAGGCAGGGCTTCCTCATAGGCCTGGAGGCCCAGCTTGCTGAAGACGAGGCCTACGCCCTGGCCCATTCCGGCTCCTATGCCCAGCAGTACGCCGCGCAGGGGGAGCTTTACGCGCCGGTGGCCGCCATCATCCTTGCCCAGGATGGATATGCCTATGCCCAGCAGGGTGGTGAGCATGCCCAGCAGGGCCAGTGCGCTCATCTGCTCGCCCAGGAGCAGCCAGGCGGTGACGGCTGCAAAGGGGCTGGCCAGCGTCATGAAGAGCTGCCCGAAGCGGCTGCCGATGATGAGGTAGCTGTTGAAGAGGCAATAGTCGCCAAAGACGAATCCCATGAAACCGCTGCCCAGCAGCCAGCCCCAGGCCCTGGGTGGAACGTGCTGGGGTAGGGGACTGCCGCAGAAGAACCATAGGGTGAGGCCCAGGAGCAGGATGCTGATGATCATGCGCCACACATTGAGCGTGAGGGCACCCAGCCGTTTGCTGGCCACCTCGGCAAAGAGGGCGGTGAAGGTCCACATCAGGGCCACCAGCAGTGAAAGCAGTTCGCCAGACATTGGGGGGAGAACGGTTATGGGTTATGGGTTATGGGTTATGGGTTATGGGTTATCGGTTATCGTTGATTGGTTATGGGTTATGGGTTATGGGTTATCGGTTATAGGTTCTCGGTTATCGTTGAACGGTTATAGGCCTTTAACCCTCAGCCTAGATTCTAATCGCTCCGTTTTATTGGGCGATTGCACCATAAAAGGGGAGGGGGAATGCCGGCTGCGTTTAATTATCAATTCCATCAATTATCAATTCCAACAAAGGCTTGCCATAGCGGATCGTCGGGCAGGGGGGCGGTGACGTCGATTGCCTGGTGGCTCACCGGGTGTTCCATCACCAGCCGGCGGGCGTGGAGGGATATGCTGCCATCGGGCAGGCTGCGCGGAGCGCCGTACTTGAGGTCGCCCCGTATCGGGCATCCTATGCGGGCAAGCTGGGCGCGTATCTGATGGTGACGCCCTGTGTGAAGCGTGATTTCGAGCAGGTAGTAGCGCTCGCTCTTTCCGATGAGGCGGTAGTCGAGCACAGCCCTTTTGCTGCCCGGCACCTGACGGTCATAGGCGCGTGCCTTGTTGGTGCGCTCGTCGCGGGTGAGCCAGTGCGTCAGGGTGTCCTGGTCGTGCGGAGGACGCTGTGCGGTGATGGCCCAATAGGTCTTTCTCACCTGCTCGTGGCTGGCAAACATGGGGCCCAGGCGCGAGAGGGCCTTGCTGGTGCGTGCAAAGACCACCAGCCCGCTGACGGGGCGGTCGAGCCGGTGCACAACGCCCAGGAAGACCTGGCCGGGCTTGTGGTACTTCTCCTTCAGGTAGGCTTTGACGGTCTCGGGCAGGGGCGTGTCGCCCGTCTTGTCGCCCTGGGTTATTTCGCCTGGAGCCTTTGAGACGATGATGAGGTGATTGTCTTCGTAGAGCGGCTGCATGCTACGTGTTCATTCCGCCGTCCACCTGGATGACCTGCCCGCTGACATAGCTGCTGAGGTCGCTGGCCAGGAAGAGCGCTACGTTGGCAATGTCCTCAACCTGCCCGCCGCGGCGCAGGGGTATCTTCTTCTTCCACTCCTCGCGCACCTCCTCGGGCAGGGCGGCCGTCATGGCTGTTTCGATGAAGCCGGGTGCAATGGCATTGGCACGTATGCCGCGAGGCCCCATCTCCTGTGCAATGCTCTTTGCCAGGGCTATAAGGCCGGCCTTGCTGGCGGCATAGTTTGCCTGTCCGGCGTTTCCGTGAACGCCCACCACACTGGCCATGTTGATAATGTTGCCAGCCCGCTGGCGCATCATTACGGGCACGCAGGCGTGAATGAAGTTGAATGCTGACTTCAGGTTGACCTGAATGACCTGGTCCCACTGCTGTTCGGACATACGCAGCATAAGTCCGTCCTTGGTGATGCCTGCGTTGTTGACCAGGATGTCTATGGTGCCAAAGTCTTCCTTTATCTTTGCAACGATTTCCTCGGTCTGTGCAAAGTCGGCTGCATTGCCGGCATAGGCACGGCAGGTAACGCCCACAGCCTCAATCTCCTGGCGGGTAGCTTCGAGGCCGGCGGCCATATCATCGTTGAGTACAAGGTCGGTGAAGGCTATGTTGGCGCCTTCGGATGCAAACTTCAGGGCAATGGCCTTGCCAATGCCGCGTGCCGCACCGGTAATGAGGGCGGTCTTTCCACTGAGCATATTGTTCATGTCTTATTCTTTGTTTTTTATTATTTTCCAGGCTGGGGCGCACTTGGTGATGCGGGCTGCCTGGTCTGTTATGGTTATTCCTTACTCTTTTATATTATAGATATGTTATAGATACAGGTTCTGGCGCCGTTCGGGGCGGGCCACCAGTTTGTGTACCATCTTCTGCACTATGGCACGGTTCATTCCGCGTGGTACGCCCTGCCCGAGACGGCCGTAGATGTATGGAATCTCCAACCCCTTCAGACTAAAATGCAGAATGTCAACAAAGAGCGGTATGCTCTCTATCTCGAATACGCCTGAGCGCACGCCCTCGGCCACGATGGCGGTGAATATCTTCTGCTCATTGTGGTCGAAGTTCTTTCGTACCTTCTCAACGCGTATGATGTTGCGGAAGAAGTCGGCACGCAGGTTGCCGTTTCGCTGTACGGCCTCCTTGATGAGGTTCAGATGGGTGTAGATGAGCTCTACCAGCTTGTCTTCAGGCTCCAGGTTGGTCTTGGCCACCTCGTTCATGCGTTCGAGCAGGCGCTCCATCTCGGCTTCGATGACGGCAAAGTATATGTCCTCCTTGCTTTTGAAATAGGTATATAGGGTACGTCTCCCCTTTCCCGAAGCGGCGGCAATATCATTCATGGTGGTATTGTCGAGCCCGCGCTTGGCAAAGAGTTGTCTTGCCACATCGACAAGTTTGTTCCGTGTCTTAATCAAAGCCATAGCGAGTGCAAAATTACACATTCCAGCCAAAATGTGCAAGAATTGGGTGGTAAAAAATGCACAGCACCCCCATTTTTGTGCGAAAAAGGGACTTTTTCTGTGTTTTTTCCATATTTTGATGAGTAAAATTTGGATATGTTGGGAAAAGTACGTACCTTTGCACCTGCAAAAACACGATAGCTTGCTGTTGTGGCCGGGGCAGTGGCCCTTTTTGTATGAAATAATATTTACATCGCGGGGTGGAGCAGTTGGTAGCTCGCCAGGCTCATAACCTGGAGGTCGTTGGTTCGAGTCCATCTCCCGCAACATAGTTCATTCAATTCAAAATAGAAGAATTAGACGAAAGAGAAATCAGGCTTGTCCGCTAGGACAGGCCTTTTTCTTTTGTCCGCCTCGCCAGGGGGGAGGGAGGGGATAGCTTGATGTGCTCATTCAGACCGTTGGGCGGCTTCCCATTGGAAAAGTCTGTGTGCATACGGCGCGAAACGTATCCGTCAGCCCAAAAAAGGAGTGCAGGAATTTGGCATTTTGCCTATTTCTTTGTACCTTTGCAAGCCATTTAGAGTTAATCGTATGGAGACAGTATTCAAATCAGCCCTTTCAGCCCTGTTGTGGGTCGTGTCTTCCCTGGTCTTTTCCCAGGGAGGTGCGGATTTGCGTATCAATGAGATAATGGTGGCGAATCTGGACCAGTTTGTTGACCCCAGCTGGAACTATGGCCCATGGGTGGAACTGTATAATCCCACCGATGCAGCAGTTCAGATTCGCGGATACTGGGTAAGCGATGACCCAGAACATCCCAAGAAGGTGCGCATACCCCGGAATTTGAGTGTGCCAGCCGGGGGCTTTGCCACTCTGTGGTTTGACCATCACGATAAATATTGTATTACGCAGTTGCCCCTGAAGCTGGATGCCGATGGAGGTGTGTTTATCCTGAGCCAGGCAGACGGAACCCCCGTTGCTACGCTGCAATACCCGCCTTGCGTGCCACGTGCCAGCTATGCTCGCACGGCAGACGGGGCAGGGGAGTGGCAGTGGAGCAGCACGCCTACACCAGGCTCCACTAACCAGGATATGACTTTTTGTCAGGAACGACTGCCTGCACCAGAGGTAAACGAGCCCAGCCAGATCTTTACAGGTTCCATTTGGGTAAGGGTGACGATTCCCGAGGGCTGCACCCTGCGCTATACCACAGACGGGCGTACGCCGACGCTGAAGACCGGAGATACCAGTACCGACGGAGTGTTCGCCGTCTCCGGCAACAGGGTATTCCGCTTCGCCCTGTTCCGCAACGGCTACCTGTCGAGTCCTGTAGTTACGCGCACTTATCTGCTCCGGGACAAGAACTTCAGCCTGCCGGTAATCTCGGTGGTGACAAATCCAGACAATCTTTATTCCAATGAAATGGGCATCTTCGTGCGTGGCGTAAATGGCCGGCCCGGCCTGGGACAGAGTTCCAAATGCAACTGGAACATGGACTGGGACCGCCCCTGCAACTTCGAGTTGCTGGACGCAGAGGGTCATTCGCTCCTGAACCAGGGCACGGAGATGAAGCGGTGTGGCGGCTGGAGCCGTGCCAATGCGCCCTACAGCTTCAAGATTCATGCCGTAAAGGCTGATGAGTTCATGAAGACGTTGGACTACCCCTTCTTCGAGGCAAAGCCCTATCTGCGCCACAAGACGTTGCAGATGCGTAATGGCGGAAACGACAGCGGCTGCCGGGTGTTGGACCCCTTCCTGCAGCAGATAGTAGCCACCAGCGGACTGGACGTGGACTATCAGGAATACCAGCCCGTGGCGCACTACATAAACGGGGTGTATAAGGGTGTGATAAATATGCGCGAACCGAACAACAAGCATCATGTCTATGCAAACTACGGGCTTGACGACGAGGAGATAGACCTCTTTGAGATGGATGCCGACTCGGGTTACGTGCAGCAGTGCGGAACAAGTACGGCCTGGAAACGGCTGCTGACCCTGGCACGCCTGTCTTCAGTAAGCTCGTACTATGAGCAGATAGAGCAGTTGCTGGATATTGACGAGTTCTGCAATTACATGGCCGTGGAGTTCTATGTAGGCTGCACCGACTGGCCGCAGAACAACTTGAAGGCGTTCCGCCCTATACAGGATAACGGGCGCTTCCGCTTCATCCTCTACGACCTGGACCACAGCTTCAATACTACAAGTCCATTCTCTACGTTTGCCGGAAAGAGCACGTACCGCTTCAATACCCTGTACGGTGAGCCCGTAAGCAACTACACCAAGGAGATAGAGGTGGTGACGCTGTTCACAAACCTGTTGCGCAACGAGACGTTCCGGCGCCACTTCATCGATACGTTCTGCCTGGTGGCAGGTTCAGTCTTTGAGCCTACACGTTGCCGTGAAATTATCTCCCGGCTGGCAGCAAGAGTCAATGACATGCAAGTATTGGGCGACAACGGCTACGGAAAGAATGTCTCTCCCTGGGGTACGGCCAACAATATGATCAATTCGCTCAATAATGCTCGGCAGAAAACCCTCATCAACGCCCTGAAAAACTACGGTCCGATGAAGCTTACTACGGCAAGGGGGCAGACCGTCTCGCTCAGCAGCAACCTTGCTACAGCACGCCTGCAGGTGAATGGGCAGACTGTGCCCACAGGGCGCTTCAGCGGCACACTCTTTCAGCCTGCCACGCTGAAGGCGTCGGCTCCGGCAGGCTATACTTTCCTGGGCTGGGCAGAGAAAAGCGGGGCTGATGCTGAGGAAACGGTGCTCTTGGACAAGGGCGGCAACTGGTATTATTATGATAAGGGCAGCCTGGACGGCAAGAACTGGAACGAGTTGTCGTACAATACTTTTGCCTGGAAACAGGGGACCGCACCGCTGGGCTATAGTACACGCTATACTACGCCCACCACGCTTTCCTATGGAGGAAATGCCGATAACAAATACATCACCTACTACTTCCGCCGCAACTTCGATATAGACAAGGATATCCCCGAGGATGCCACCTTTGTGCTGGACTATGACCTGGACGACGGAATGGTAGTCTATGTGAACGGCACCGAAGCCGGGCGCGACAATATGCCGGCTGGTACGGTAAAGAGCTCAACCGTCAGCATCACCTATGCAGGCGACTCGCCCAATTCGGGCACGATGACCCTTGACCGCAAACTCTTTAAGAAAGGGCAGAACCTGATTGCCGTAGAGGTGCACAACAACAGCGCCACCAGCGCTGATATATACTGGGAGGCCAGCCTGGTGATGCGCACACCCCTGCAATATAACCCCGAGATGTCTTTCCTGAGCCGAGACCCGGAGATGCAGCTGCCCAAGCGCATTACGGCACTGAACCTGGTGGCCTGCTACCAAAAGGATGAGGAAGTGCCTGAACAGCCCCGGAGGAAGGTGGTCATAAACGAGGTCAGTGCCGGAAACAGCATATACGTGAATGAGTATTTCAAGAAAGGCGACTGGATAGAACTGTACAATACCACTGCGGAAGACATTGACCTGGCTGGTATGTATCTTTCAGATGATCCGGGCAATTCCACAAAGTGCCAGATACAACCGGGAAACGGTAACCTGAGCACGATACTGCCGGCCCGAGGCTATCGCATCGTATGGTGCGACGACAAGGAGGGCTTGAGCCAGTTGCACGTCAACTTCAAACTGGCTAACGAAGACGGCGCCCTGGTGATGCTGACTGCTGCAGACCAGAGTTGGGCTGACACATTATTATATTGTGCTCACGACGGGTCTCAGACAGTGGGTCGCTTCCCCGATGGCGGAACTTCGCTCTACCTGATGAGCAAGCCAACCATCGAGAAGGCTAACGCAATGAATTCCTACACCTCCCTCTGGGAACGCGGTACGTCAGGCAGCGGTATGGAGCGCACGAGCATACGTTCTGCTGGCCTGAGCCTGACATACGCCTCGGGCGAGTTGCGCGTGAAGAGCGAGGAAGACAGCAACGTGAGCGTGACTATTTACGGCCTCTCTGGAGTCACACTGGTGCGCCACGACCTGCAGCTGGAGGGCTGGCACGGAAGCGTTTCGGTGGACGACTTGCCGGCGGGCGTCTATATAGCTCAGCTCAGGGACTCGCAGGGAAATACCTGCTCAATTAAGTTCAGGAAATAGATTAGATATTAAAGAAACGATGAAAGTACTATATATACATGGATTTGCTTCGGCAGGCAGTAGCGGAACGGCCACTCAGATGAGGAACCATCTTTATCCGATGGGCGCCTCGGTGCTCAGTCCCGATGTGCCTGTCGCTCCGCTGGAGGCTATTGCCTTCCTGCGTGAAACAGTGGCCCGGGAGCGACCGAACCTTATTGTGGGCACCAGCATGGGAGCAATGTATGCCGAGCAGCTTCGCGGTGTGCCCCGCATCCTGGTGAATCCCTCGTTCCACATGGCCCGGCTGCTCACATTCCGCGGTCTCGGAAAACGCGAGTTCCTGAACAAGCGGCAGGACGGCGCTGTGGACTTCAAGGTCGATAAGCAGATGATCAAGGAGTTCCAGCAGGTGGAGAAAGGCTCCTTCCAGGGCATCACACCGCAGGAGAAGGAATGGGTGTATGGCCTTTTTGGAACTCAGGACAAGAACGTGAACTGCCAGCCCGACTTCAAGAAATATTATGGCAGCGGTAACTTCATCCTGTTCGAAGGAGAGCACTATCTGAACGGCCAGGTTCTGAGCCGGGTGGTCATGCCTCTGGTTGAAAAACTGCTCGGGCTTGGAGCATGAATTGCTGAAAGGCCTTATCTTTGCTCGAGGCGGGTTTATTTTTTGCTCGAGGCGGGTTTTATTTTTGCTGGAGGCGGGTATTGCAATTGCGGAAAGGCCTTTAGTCAAGAAAGAAGGAAACTAATTTGAAATAGAGATAACTCTCAAAACGTAGAAATATAAGATGTTTGAAAACTTAAGTGAACGCCTGGAACGCTCCTTTAAGATACTGAAGGGCGAAGGCAAGATTACCGAGATTAATGTGGCAGAGACCCTGAAGGATGTGCGAAGGGCTCTGCTGGATGCCGACGTGAACTACAAGGTTGCCAAGACCTTTACTGATACCGTCAAGCAGAAAGCCCTGGGACAGAATGTGCTGACAGCAGTAAAGCCACAGCAGCTGATGGTGAAGATTGTGCATGATGAGCTGGCCCTGCTGATGGGCGGCGAGACCACCGACATGAACTTGAAGGGGCACCCTGCCATTATCCTGATGGCGGGCCTGAACGGTGCCGGTAAGACTACCATGAGCGGTAAGCTGGCAAAGATGCTGAAGGAGAAGCGCCACATGAACCCCCTGCTGGCTGCCTGCGATACCTTCCGCCCGGCTGCTATGGAACAGCTGCGGGTGCTGGGCGAGCAGGTGGGCGTGCCCGTCTATATGGAGATGGGGGCTACCGATCCGGTGGCCGTGGCCCTGCATGCCATTCAGGAGGCAAAGGCCAAGGCACATGATGTGCTCATCATTGATACAGCCGGCCGGCAGGCCATCGACGAGGCGCTCATGCAGCAGATTCAGGATATCAGGGATGCCGTACAGCCCGATGAGATACTGTTCGTCGTAGATGCCATGACGGGACAGGACGCTGTAAATACAGCAAAGGAGTTCAACGACCGGCTGGACTATACGGGCGTAATCCTGACAAAACTGGATGGCGATACGCGTGGCGGTGCCGCCCTGAGCATTCGGACCGTAGTGGACAAGCCCATCAAGTTTGTGGGTACGGGTGAGAAGATGGAGGCTATTGATGCCTTCCATCCCAGCCGAATGGCCGACCGTATCCTGGGCATGGGCGACATCGTATCCCTGGTGGAGCGCGCCCAGGAGCAGTATGATGAGGAAGAGGCCCGCCGCCTGCAGAAGAAGATCCAGAAGAACCAGTTCGACTTCAACGACTTC
>CAMJQA010000098.1 GCA_946407895.1 uncultured Prevotellaceae bacterium | reverse complement strand
CCTTTATGGCCTGGAAGGCGTCCTCCTTGTCCAGGTCGGGGCACTCGCCTTTCAGTATCATATCGGCCAGCACGGGTACGGCCGGCTCGCCTACCATACAGTAGGTATCGTTGCTCACCAGGTGCCATACAGGCAGCTCGCCCCACTCGTGATAGATGGCCATCATGGTCTTGGCATAGTCGCGCATACGGTCGGGCATAATAAGTGTAGCCAGGGGGTGGGCAGCACGATACGTATCCCAGAGGCTCCAGGTAGTAAGCGTCTGGTAGTCGGCACCGCGATGCACCTTCAGGTCGGCACCCATGTAGTCGCCCGTAAAGTCGCACCAAATCTGCGGAGCAACCATATAGTGGTACATGGCAGTATAGAAGATAGTGCGCTCGCGCTCGGTACGGAAGGTGGCTTTGATGCGCCCCAGTTCCTTGTTCCAAGCCTCGCGGGCAGCAGTTGCCACCTGCTGGAAGTCCCAGTGGAGCATTTCCTGGTTCAGGTTGATGAGGGCGTTCACCTCGCTGGTGGGCGAGAGGGCCACCTTAGCCATCACCTGGTCGCCAGGACCCACCTCGAAGGTGGCCTGCCCATAGTGGGCATCTATGCTGTCGGTGAGCCAGTTGTGGATGGGTTTGTTGAACTTGATGCAGAAATATACCATCTGATTGGAGGCCCATCCGCTGCTGCGGCGATAACCCATCAGGGTGAACTCGTCAACTGGTACCACACGTGCCTCGCGTGTTTCGTCGCCCACGGTATTCTCCAGGTCGATGACGATGCGGGCGTTGTTGCTGCCCTTGGGGTACGTGAAGCGGTACAGGGCCACACGAGCAGTAGCCGTCAGCTCTACATCAATGCCCGAACGGTCCAACTTCACCTTGTAATAACCAGGAGCAGCCACCTCCGTCTCGTGTCGATAGGTGCTTGCCAGCCCTTCGCGCGACAGTTCGGGATTGCCATAGGCTGGCATCAGGCCTATGTCGCCCAGGTCGCCGCAGCCCGTTCCGCTCAGATGCATCTGTCCGAAGCCGATTATCTTCTTTCCGCTCTCGTGATAGCCGGAGCACCAGTCCCAACCCGTCTCGAGCTGTGTAGGTCCGGCATTAACCATACCAAAGGGCACATTCGCGCCCACGAAGACATGCCCGTGGTCGCCCGTTCCAATCATTGGATTCACGTACTGCGCGAAATCCTGAGCATTACCCCGCATGCCACCAGCAAGCAAGAGCGCTGCCAAAAGTACTTTCTTCATTGTCATATATCTTCTTTTTATGTTAGATTATTTAATCTTATATACCTTTTCCTCAAAATCCTCCATACTCAAGCTGTAGGCGTGAGGACGCTGGATGGTGTGTTCATAGACCTGTCCGAAAGAGTCTGTCACCCTCACGGTCACAGGAGCATTGGCAGTCTGAGCCTTTGCCTGGAACATGTGCATTGTACGGTTCGACATAGAATTTTTTCCGGCCGAACCGTTCTTGCGGAAAGCAGGCAAGTCATAAGCCAGCGTATGGAAAGGATCCTCGGCCGTGACGCGCCCGGCCACGAGCAGACTGCCGTTCTCGAAGAACTCTATCTTCCAGTCATCATCGTAGGCAAAGACATTTGCCATCACCACATTATCAGGCATCTGTCCGTAATCCATCCGGTCGGGGTATTTCTGCAGGAGAGCCTTCATACCGGCATCCGTACGATAGAAATCGCGCACAGTATTCATGTCATAGACGCGCATTTGCGTCTCGCCGTTCTCCTCCATGGAGTGATACTGCCACTTCACCTTTTTCCCATTCACCTGCCACAGAGAGTAGCCTCCGGGCGAGCCATCGCGGCAGTTATGACGTCCGGAAACAATGCCAGAATTCCACCAGACAGCACATACAGCAGCAATGTTATGCTCCGTGACATTGGGGTATTCCTTGGGATGAGTGGTATAATTATAGTGTGTATGTCCGCTCACGACATGAACTGTCTGAAATGCCTTTACAGCATCGAAGAGACGAATGCTGCTATGCTTAGCCAACTTGTCTGTAACTGTGGAAAAGTCAGTTCCCTTGAGCTTCGTTACAGGGATGTGAAGGGCTATGATGACAGGTGCCGACTTATCCTTGACCAGGGCCAAGTCTTTCTCGAGCCAACGGAACTGTTCTTCAGTAATCATGCCGTCGTAGTTACGGCTGCCTGCCACGCCCTGAGCATACGGCCCGCCAGTATCCTCGTTCTTGTAGAAGATATCGTCAAGTACCACATAGTGTATTCGTCCCAAATTGAACGAATAGTAGTTGGGGCATACGATACTCCGCCAAGGAGCACTCGACAGGAAGTCCGTCTCGGACGAAGGAGGCACGGCAGGGTCATTGTCGTGGTTGCCGATAACGGGCCAGAGCATTGTATCATAGTTCATTTCCCTGAGCGTACGCATAAAGTCGTTCAGGTTGAAGCGGTTCTGCGTCCAATAGACGTCCCAGGTGAGGTCTCCCAACAACATGCTATAGAGTTGCCTCCCGTCGCCCATTACACGCTCTTTCTCCAGACATGGAATAAAGCCGCTGCGGAACTGTTCCAAATCATCCGCCCTGCCGGCCAGGTGAGTATCGGCACCAATTAGAATGTTATAGCTATCATTCTTCACCTTCTTCAGCCGGAAATCATGCACTTCAGTGGCCGAAAGGTCTGGCGTACGCAGGGCTGCCCAGAACTGAGGATTGAATCCAGCCAGCAATTCCGGTTCATAACCACGCGGCAGGGTATAGAAGACATAGCCGTTACGTTTCTGCGACTGCAGGGCATAGTATCCCTCTCTGTCCGTCAGCGTTACTTCATCCCCGTCACTCACCACTACATCCTTTACTCCACGTCCGTCACAGGTAATACGCCCCGTAAGGTTCTGTGCCCCGGCACTTAAAGCAACGAGGAAAAGCAGACCCATCACCTGCATAGATTTGACCGACTTTTCTATTATAGAATTCACGATTGTCTGTCCTTTTAAATATGGCGTACAAAGATACGAAGAAAAAATGATTCCTGCACTAATTCTTCTCATAATTCACACCATAAAAGTCAAATATGCTCAATTTAACCATCCGGAAGGGTAGTTTTTCATCATTCCGACACCCGTTACAGGGCAAGAAAGAGAGGGGAAAGGGGAAAAAAGGATTAGACTCAGTTGCCGTCTGGTTTCAATATATTGCTTGAGCCCGACATATACCACAGAAAGTCCTTCGGATTATCGGGATGAGCCGGGTCGAAGTCCTGCCAGTCGGGTCGCAAGTGTTTGGCCAGCGGACTGTTTACCTGCTTAAGTCCCATAACTACCATTTTG
The DNA here is from genome assembly GCA_946407895.1 of uncultured Prevotellaceae bacterium. Classification (GTDB taxonomy): domain Bacteria; phylum Bacteroidota; class Bacteroidia; order Bacteroidales; family Bacteroidaceae; genus Physcousia. Next base: position 7,202 of record CAMJQA010000098.1, on the reverse strand, counting down.
GCTACCTCCCAAGCTCCGAAGGGGTTGAAGTGCGTATTGTCTGCCAGGGGTTTGTCCTGCCCGGCAAACGTTCCAGCCGGATAGTGAACCAAAGCATGCTTGGAGTCCTCCTCGCCCAAGGCTTCATAGAAGGTGCGCGTCATGCCGTTCAGTTCAATTAAAGGCACCTGTTCGCGCTCGGCCACCTGGCGCATAGCAGCAGGATAGTCGCCATGCGTAAAGGCCAGCGTACGATGATCGTTATTAAATGAACGCCGAGCCGTGGGTGTGACAAATATAATATTTCCGCCCTTTTCCCTCACGCGGTCGGCAAATATCTTCAGGTTGCGCGTATAGCTGTACCAAGCTCCGTCACCTGCCCGTTTCTCTTTTTCGTCGTTATGACCGAACTCGCAAATCACATAATCCCCGGGGCGCAGCATTGCCAGGATTTTATCCAGACGGAGCTGAGCAAGGAAGGAGGTGGCAGAAAGTCCGCTCTCGGCAAGGTTGGCTACCACCACCTTGTCGTCCAGCCAGCGGGTTATCATCTGGCCCCAGGAGGCCCAAGGCTCATCCTCCTGATCCACAACCGTACTGTTGCCACAGAGGAAGACGGTTGTGGCAGTAGTATCCGGCTCTATGCGAATACTCTTGACGGCTGGAGCCGGACCGCAGAAAGACAGGGTAAGCGAGTCGTCCCAGTTCCTATATTCCCATTCCCGCGGCTTCAGCTTTACCGTTCTCCTGTCGTCTATGCGGGGTGAATGCTTATTGACGACGAAGGAGACCGTCTGGTACTTGCCCTTCGCAGTACTGACGACGTCGAAGAAATGCCTGCGACTCTCAGCCCTGACCACCGTCTGAGCAGCACGCAGACGCGAACCAAGAGTCAACGTTACGCGATAATTACCGTCCGGCAACGGCAAGCTGTAGCTGAAAGGGTGGTCGGATGCCTTGTCGAGCTGTGCCTCAAAGGGTGCAATCTTTCGCTGGATGCCTTCCGAGGGGAAACTGGCCGCCAGACTCAGGTACTCTTCGGTACTGATTGGCATAACGGTTCCGTGTCGTGGTGTAAAAGCGCCCTCTGTCCTGGTATTCTGCACGAAGCTGAACTGACGCAGGTCCTGGCTGCGGGTGAACTGATAGTGTCCGTCGCGATAGCAGTCGTACATCAGGCACCAGCCGCCGCCGATGAGCGGGAAGACGCCAGCTCCCTCAACGTCGCTCTTCGTTGTCTCGCAGAAGCCGTCAAGCAGTTCCCACGTCCCGGGCTTGTGCAAGTCTTTAAGCACGAACTGGCGGATGCCCTTGTGCTGACCGTCTGCCTCTGTCTTGAAAAACAGGTGCAGCAGTCCTTTCTGGTCCTTGACGATATCCGTATCGATAGCTGGCGCGCCGAAGTCGAACAGCACTTGCGGCTCGCCCTCCAGGTCGGTAAAGTCCCGGTTGGCATAGCACCAGTAAACGCGGTCGTAAGGAATGGAACCGTCCTCGGTAAGCAGGGAGAAATAGACCATGTACTTTCCTGCCTTCTCGTCGTAGAACGTCTGAGGTGCCCAGACGCGTACCACTTTGGCGAAAGGTGTGCCTGCAAAGCGGTAGGGGAAGTGGACGGCATGGTGTTCCCAATGCACCAGGTCCCGCGAGCGCATCAGCACGATGCCCCGGTTGCTGCTCCATCCGAGGGTGCAGCGCATATCGGTTACCGTCATGCGGAACCAACCGTCGTCGCATCGCAGGATATGGGGGTCTCGCACGCCCTTGCTGAGGGCTATGGTATCGCTGCCTACTACAGGCAGTCCGTCATTCAACGGCGTATAGTTGAAGCCGTCGTCACTCACGGCATAGCAGATCTGTTCCTTCTCGGGTGCATTGCCTGTGAAATAGACAAAGAGGTAATGGGTGGCCGCCAGTGCCGAAGCCAGTATTGCCAGGAGGATGTGATTCATCTTTATAAAGAATTTATTGTTTTCAAGTGTAGGTTACCTATTCGTAAGTCAGCACGGTATCGAGCATCCGGGCATCGAGTTCGTAGGAGGGACTGAATGACGGACCGGCCACGTAGTCGAAGAGCGACTGCTTCAGGGCTCGTGCCGCAGGGCGGTTGGCGAGGTCGGTCTCGAGGTCGATAGCGCAAACCAGGAGACGGCCCTTCCCCACCCTCGTCTCGAAGATGACACCCAGCCGGTAGTTGCGTTCGAAGTTATCTATGGCCTGCACGATGGGGCGGTACCCCTCTGGCGCATCGTTCAGCACGATGGCCTTGGAACGCCCTCTGACATCGCCCCACAGCTTTTCCATTTCGTCGCAATAGCTGGCGGGAGCACCTGCCGTACGGAACGACTGGGCTGCCGAGAAACGACCCAGCAGGTCGGCCCATTGCCAGTTGCTATGCTCCTCGGTGGGGAAGCCGCTCAGGGCCGGATGTTCTGGCTGGCAGAGCAGGCCCAACGTGCCGGTTTGGTTGAAGAGGCGCATGTTCCAGAAGGCGGGCATGAAACTGCCCTCTACGGCATTATGCTGGTGCGACACCTGGAACACACGATACTTGTCTGCGCCTAAGAAAGCGGGCTGGACGGGGAAGATACCCTTGTTCACATCGGGGAAGAGCAGCACCCGCTCGCCGGCAGCCAGAGCCCTGCGCACCTCATCATCATATTCATAGGCCACCCGGACGTTGTCGGGTCTGCGCACCTCCGACTGGTGATAAACCCAGATGTCCCATCCGTTCTGAAGCCCGTTACCCTTGAGCCAGAGGGTGAGCCGCGACGCCTTCTCCACACGAAGGGGGACAGACAGCCGCCCCAGATTGGTTACTCGGCCGTTCGGGGCTGCCGACTTGTCGAGTTTACCCCGCGCCAAGGTGCGTCCCTGCCCGTCCTGCAACGTCCATTGGGGAGCGATGTTCATCTGACGGCCCGAATAGTTGGCTATCTCGGCAAAGCCCTCGAACGTCTCGCCCGAAGCGAAGACGCGGCGGTGCATCTGCATGAGCAGCACCGAGGGACCGCAAAACTGGCGGAACTGACTGGGCGTGATGAGCCCCTTCGAGTCCCAGAAGGCATCGAGCCACCCCACAATGGCTGTTCCCTGGCCGGGATAGTCGCGCGCCTCCAGGATCTGGAAGCCGGCAAAGGGCCAGGTACGCATACAGGCCTCGATATCCTCTTTATAGAGAAGCACGCTGAAGAGTCCGCTGGCCCGTGCAAAATCCTTTGCCTGGCCGAGCATGCCGTGAGCCTCCAAGGTGCGCCTGTAGCCCTCGAAGTTCAGGGCGCGAAGGGTGCCCGTATACTTCCCTATCTCGTCGAAGTCGGGGTACATTTCCCATTGTCCTATCTCGTGCCCCAGGGTGGGCAGCTCTGCCCCCGTGTTCCGGCTCACTCCGTCGCCCGACACGCCTGCTATCCATCCGCCGTTCGACCAGCGGTCCCAATCCGTCTGGGGGCCCGCTATGCCGCGCATACCGGTCTCTATGAAGTCGCCGTACTCGCGGGTTTGCCCATTCTCTGCACGATAGAGATGGCGATTGTCGCGCTGCCGACCCTCGCGCACCAGGCGCTCCAGGGGGCCCGACGACTCATTGCCCATCGCCATCAGGGCAAAGGAGGGGTGATTGCCGTAGCAATCCAGTATCCTGCGCAGCTCGGCAGCCAGGAAGGCATCGCGCTCGGCATTCTTTCCATAGCGCGGAGCATCATGCGACCAGAAGGGGAGCTCCACCTGCAGGTAGAAGCCCTCCTGGTCGGCCGCCTGGAAAGCAGCTTCGGGCGGGCACCAGGAGTGGAAGCGTATATAGTTGAACCCATAGCTCTTGCATATCCTCAGGATGCGCAGCCACTCTGCCTTGTCCATAGGGGGATAGCCCGTGAGGGGATAGACGCATTCGTCAACAGGGCCACGCAGCAGGATGGGTTCCCCATTGGCGACAACCTGCTTGTCGCGCACCTCCAGCACCCGGTTGCCGTAGGTCAGAGAGAAGCGGTCGTCGAACTGTTCACCCCTGAGCCTGATGGAGAGTCGTTGCAGACGGGGAGAGGACTCGTCCCAGGCAGCGCCCTTAGGTTCGAAGGGCAGGCTCACTTCTGTACCTCCGGCGGGAATGCGGAATTGTTGTCCCTGTATGGCAACCTCTTGCGACTGAGCCGTCTCGTTACCCACCTGCACCAGGAGTTTGTCTCTGTGCACCTGAGCATTCTCGATCCAGACGGACGGGGTTGCCCTAAGCTCCAGCCGTCCTATCATACCATTCCAGTTGCCCTGTGTATCCTCGGTAAGGGCGTGCACCCAGGTGCCGATGGGAATCTTGTAGGTATTATCCACGCAAACGGTGAGCCGATGGGTACCCGGCTGCAAGGTGCCCAAGCTATAGACGTGCGGTACGGAAAGGCTGTTCTGCGTACCCACGAACCGGCCGTCTATCCAAACATTCGTTTCCCAATGGCAACGCTCCAGGAAAAGTTCTACCCTGCGGCCCTGCCAGGAGGCGGGCAGGGTGAATTCCTTCTGGTACCAGGCCTGGCCCTCGTAACTGAGTACGCGGGTAAGACGCCCTACGGTAGGTTTCTCGTATGGCACGCCGAAGCCGCGTTCCTCGCACGAGGCGGGCATCTGAATCTTTTCCGGAAGGGTACGCTCGTACCAGCGGGCATCACGGCCCTCGCCCTTGGGGTCGAGCGAGAACTCCCATTCGCCAGCCAGGGATATAACCTGGGCCTGGGCAGACAGGGTAACTACGAACAGCAGCAGCAATAACGACTGCAAGCGTGCGATCGGACGGGAAATGTGTCTCATAGAATAGGAATATACATTAATTAAAGGGGCGCGCAGGAATGATTCTGCGGCAAAACCTCTGCAAAGGTACATAAAAAAATGTATTCGTTAACTAAACAGGACGAAAAAAATAACGAACGGGCACAAAAAAAGGATGGCATGCCCGTGCGGGGCACACCATCCTTCCTTACGGAATATGTGATTTATATTTCAGAGCGTATGAGAATTACATCTCTACATCATGCCGCCCATACCGGGGTTGCCCATAGGCATCTCGGGCTTCTCCTCCTTGATGTCGCAGATCACGCACTCGGTGGTCAGGAACATACCTGCGATGGAAGCAGCATTCTCCAGGGCTACACGAGCCACCTTGGCGGGGTCGATGATACCGCTGGCCTTCATGTTCTCGTACTTGTCCTCACGAGCATTATAGCCATAGTCGCCCTTGCCCTGACGGACGTTGTTCACCACTACGCTGCCTTCCAGGCCTGCGTTCTCCACAATCTGGCGCAGAGGCTCCTCGATGGCACGGCAGATAATCTGGATACCGGTCGTTTCGTCGGCATTGTCGCCCTTCATGCCTATCAGCTCCTGCTGGGCACGGATGTAGGCTACGCCGCCACCGCTTACGATGCCTTCCTCGATGGCTGCGCGGGTTGCACACAGGGCATCGTCCACGCGGTCCTTCTTCTCCTTCATCTCCACCTCGCTGGGTGCACCTACATAGAGGACAGCCACACCGCCGCTCAGCTTAGCCAGACGCTCCTGCAGCTTCTCGCGGTCGTAGTCGCTGGTGGTGTTGGCTATCTCGTTCTTAATCTGGTTCACACGGTCCTTGATGAGCTGCTTGTCGCCATGACCGTTCACGATGGTGGTGTTGTCCTTGGTTACGGTCACCTTGTCGCAGCTGCCCAGCATCTCTATGGTAGCCTGCTCCAGTTTCAGGCCGGTATCCTCGCTGATTACGAGGCCGCCTGTCAGGGTGGCAATATCCTGCAGCATAGCCTTGCGACGGTCGCCGAAGCCAGGAGCCTTCACGGCACAGATCTTCAGCTGAGAGCGCAGACGGTTCACTACCAGGGTGGTCAGAGCCTCGCTATCCACATCCTCGGCAATGACGAGCAGGGGACGGCCGGTCTGTACGGCGGGCTCCAGGATGGGCAGGAAGTCCTTCAGGTTGCTGATCTTCTTGTCATAGATGAGGATGTAGGGGTTCTCCATCACGCACTCCATCTTCTCCGTATCGGTAACGAAGTAGGGAGAGAGATAGCCACGGTCGAACTGCATGCCCTCTACCACACCGATGGTGGTATCGCGGCCCTTGGCTTCCTCGATGGTGATGACACCGTCCTTGCTAACCTTCTGCATGGCATCGGCCAGCAGCTTACCTATCTCGGGGTCGTTGTTGGCACTTACGGTAGCCACCTGCTCTACCTTCTGATAGTCGGCACCCACCTGCTCGGCCTGAGCCTTGATGCTCTCCACAACCTTGGCAACGGCCTTGTCTATACCGCGCTTCAGATCCATCGGGTTGGCACCTGCTGCCACGTTCTTCAGTCCCTCGCGTACGATAGCCTGAGCCAGGATGGTAGCAGTTGTCGTGCCGTCGCCTGCATCATCACCAGTCTTGCTGGCAACGCTCTTCACCAGCTGGGCACCTGCGTTCTGGAACGGGTCAGCCAGTTCCACTTCCTTAGCTACGGTAACACCGTCCTTGGTAATCTGAGGTGCACCGAACTTCTTCTCCAGGATTACGTTGCGGCCCTTGGGACCCAGTGTTGTCTTCACTGCATTTGCCAACTGATCGACGCCCTGCTTCATCAACTCGCGGGCTTCCACATTGAATCTAATATCTTTTGCCATAACTTTATTCCTTAATTTAAACCTTAATTTAAATATGTTCTACGTTTCTTATTTCTGACTCACACTTGGGAGGGGCGCATTAGCCAAGAATAGCCACTACGTCGCTCTGGCGCATGATAAGGTACTTCTTGCCCTCAACCTCCAGCTCTGTGCCGGCATACTTGCCATAGAGAACGTTATCGCCAACCTTCAGCACCATTTCCTCATCCTTCGTGCCATTACCAACGGCTACGATGGTTCCTTTCAGGGGTTTCTCCTTGGCGGTATCGGGAATAATGATGCCACCTACTGTCTTTGTCTCTGCAGGAGCGGGCTCTATAAGCACGCGGTCTGCCAATGGTTTAATGTTCATATTACTTTTGTTTTTTGATTTATTGGATTAAACTTTCTGCCTTCCTCTGTAACGAATTGTGTGCCAAACTGACGTTTACGACAAATTGTCAGTCGAGGCTGACAAAAAGACGGCAGAACATAAAGGGGCTTTGACTGATGACTCAAAAAACGCAAATCACTAAATGCAAATTTGCAAAAGGCTGCGATTAAGCGAGAGCCAAACAAACTTGTTTGAATTTGGCCGAGCGATA
>CAMJQA010000097.1 GCA_946407895.1 uncultured Prevotellaceae bacterium | reverse complement strand
CATTGAGCTACACGCTTTCCATTTGATATTGTATTCTTATTTCTCTATGTGCTTACTTCACCTCCTCGAAGTCGGCGTCCTGAATATCGGGACCTTGCTGACCACCGTTTTGAGGACCTGCCTGCTGACCACCCTGGAAGCCTGAACCGCCCTGGAAACCGGCACCACCCTGAGGGCCTGCCTGAGCACCAGCCTGCTGGTACATCTTCTGGGCTGCATTGTTCAGTTCTGCGATGGCTGCATCTATAGCTGGGATATCCTGTGCTTTATGAGCGGTCCTTAATTTCTCCACAGCGGCTTCGACTTCGCTTTTCACATCTGCAGGCAGCTTATCACCATTTTCCTTCAGCATATTCTCCGTCTGGAAAATCATACTGTCAGCCTGATTCAACTTATCTACCTTTTCGCGTTCTTTCTTATCAGCCTCGGCATTCTGCTCTGCTTCTGCCTTCATGCGCTCAATCTCTTCTTTGCTCAAGCCACTGGAAGCCTCAATGCGGATAGCTTGCTCCTTACCGGTAGCCTTATCCTTGGCGCTGACCTTCAAGATGCCATTGGCATCGATATCGAAGCTGACCTCGATCTGAGGCACACCCCGACGAGCAGGTGCAATACCCTCAAGGTTAAACTGACCGACGCTCTTGTTCTGACTGGCCATAGGACGCTCGCCCTGAAGGACATGGATAGTTACTGCTGTCTGATTGTCGGCAGCTGTAGAGAACACCTCGCTCTTGTGGCAGGGGATGGTGGTATTGGCATCGATCAGACGTGTCATCACACCGCCCATGGTCTCAATACCCATAGACAGGGGTGTTACATCGAGCAATACGATATCACTCTTATCACCTGCCAGGACAGCACCCTGGATGCTGGCGCCAACGGCTACTACCTCATCGGGGTTAACACCCTTGCTGGGCTCCTTTCCGAAGAAGTCGGCCACAAGCTTCTGCACAGCGGGGATACGGCTGGAACCGCCCACCAGGATTACCTCGTCGATATCGCTGTTGCTGAGCCCGGCATCCTGCATTGCCTTCTGGCAAGGTACCTTGCAGGCTTGGATAAGGCTGTCAGCCAATTGCTCGAACTTTGCACGGGTGAGGGTCTTCACCAAGTGCTTGGGCACACCACCTACTGCTGTAATATATGGCAGGTTGATTTCGGTCGTTGTGCTGCTGGAGAGCTCTATCTTTGCCTTCTCGGCAGCTTCCTTCAGTCGCTGCAATGCCATAGGATCCTGCTTCAGGTCGATGCCTTCCTCGCTTTTGAACTCACTGGCCATCCAGTCTATAATGACTTGGTCGAAATCATCGCCGCCCAGATGGGTGTCGCCATTGGTGGAAAGCACTTCGAAGACTCCGCTACCGAACTCCAGGATGGATATATCAAAGGTTCCGCCACCCAGGTCGAATACGGCTATCTTCATATCCTTGTTGGCCTTGTCAACGCCATAAGCAAGTGCTGCAGCAGTAGGCTCGTTGACGATACGCTTTACGTCGAGGCCTGCTATCTGACCAGCCTCCTTGGTGGCCTGACGCTGAGAGTCTGAGAAGTATGCGGGCACGGTAATGACTGCTTCAGTAACTTCCTGGCCCAGATAATCCTCGGCAGTCTTCTTCATCTTCTGAAGAATCATGGCACTGATTTCCTGGGGAGTGTACATACGGCCGTCAATCTCCACACGAGGTGTGTTATTATCGCCGCGCACGACACTATAGGGCACTCGGGATATTTCCTTCTGCACCTGGTCGTAGGTCTCACCCATGAAACGCTTGATGGAGAAGATGGTCTTCTTGGGGTTTGTGATAGCCTGACGCTTGGCAGGGTCACCCACCTTACGCTCGCCACCATCTACGAATGCCACGATAGAGGGTGTGGTACGCTTACCCTCGCTGTTGGCTATTACTACAGGCTCATTGCCTTCGAATACGGATACGCAACTGTTTGTCGTTCCTAAGTCAATTCCAATAATCTTTCCCATAATTGTATCTTTTTTATTATTTGTTCAACATTGTTTTATAGAAATTCTGCTTTATAAGAAACAAAGGCTGTGCCAAACTCAAAAATGGCAAGATTACTGACAGAGTGACAGAAAAAACGAGAGTGGCAAGCCCAAAGGACTGCCACTCTCTCACGTTTTCTGCACTGTTTTACTCGTTTATTCTTCTGGAGCCTCGTCGACAGATGCAGATGAAGATGCGGGAGAGCCCTTCATGGCATCCATAATCTTGGCAGTGAGTTCATCGCACAATTCAGGATTGTCCTTAAGCAAGACCTTCACGGCATCTCGTCCCTGAGCCAGTTTGCTGCCACCGTAACTGAACCACGAACCACTCTTGCTGATTATTTTGTATTCGACTCCAAGATCCACTATTTCGCCTATACGGTTAATACCCTCGCCAAAGGTAATCTCGAACTCTGCTTTACGGAATGGAGGGGCTACCTTATTCTTGACCACCTTCACCCTGGTTAGATGGCCCTGAATATCGTCGCCATCCTTAACGGCGGTACTGCGACGTATGTCCAGACGAACGCTGGCATAGAACTTAAGGGCATTACCGCCCGTGGTGGTCTCTGGGTTTCCAAACATGACACCTATCTTCTCGCGCAATTGGTTGATGAAGATACAAGTGGTGTTCGTCTTGCTGACCGTTGCCGTCAGTTTTCGAAGAGCCTGACTCATCAAACGGGCCTGAAGTCCCACCTTGTTCTCACCCATGTCGCCCTCTATCTCTGCCTTAGGTGTAAGGGCTGCTACCGAGTCAATCACTACAATATCTACAGCGGCACTGCGTATAAGCTGGTCGGCAATTTCCAGGGCCTGCTCGCCATTATCGGGCTGACTGATAAGAAGGTTGTCGGTATCCACTCCCAACTTCTCTGCATAGAAACGGTCGAAGGCGTGCTCGGCATCTATGAAAGCGGCTATGCCACCAGCCTTCTGGGCCTCGGCAATAGCGTGGATGGCCAACGTCGTCTTACCCGAAGATTCCGGACCATAGATTTCTATGATGCGCCCCTTGGGATACCCGCCAACGCCCAGGGCATGGTCCAAACCGATAGAACCCGTGGGGATGACCTCTATATTTGCTACTTTCTCATCGCCCATCTTCATGATTGAGCCTTTTCCAAAGTCCTTTTCGATCTTGGACATGGCTTGCTTCAGGGCTTCCAGTTTAGCGGATCTCTCGTCAACTGGTTTCTCTAGTTCCTTTTTTGCCATCTTTATTTAATTATTAACGTTGCTATTTTACAATTCCAAATCTATGTCGTGAAGCTCATGCCAAGGCAAGCCCTGTACGTTGAGTTGCTCCATGAAGGGATCTGGATCGAATTCCTCTACGTTGTGCACACCGGGCTTCTTCCATTTGCCCTGCAGGAACATCATGGCCCCTATCATAGCCGGCACACCGGTGGTATAGCTGACACCCTGCATGCCCGTCTCTTCGTAGGCTGCCTGGTGACTGCAGTTATTATATATATAATATGTATGCTCCTGCCCATCGCGCAATCCACGTATCCGGCAACCTATACTGGTCTGCCCATCGTAGTTCTGACCCAGGTCCTGGGGATTAGGCAGAACAGCCTTCAGGAACTGCAGGGGTACAATCTTCACCACAGCCTCGCCAGAACCATCTGCCTTGGGGGCCTTATACTCCACCTCGTCTATGCGTGCCATGCCAATATTCTGAATGACGTCGAGGTATGTAAGATATTGCTGTCCGAACGTCATCCAGAAACGGGCACGCTTGATGGTTGGATAATTAATGACGAGCGACTCTATTTCCTCATGATGCAGCAGGTAGCTCTCGCGAGGACCTATCTCCGGATAGTTCAGAGGCTGGTGTATCTCCATCGGTTCTGTTTCTATGTAGCGGCCATTCTCCCAATAGAGTCCCTTCTGCGTAATCTCGCGGATATTGATCTCGGGATTGAAGTTGGTGGCAAACGCCTTATGGTGGTTGCCGGCATTGCAGTCCACGATATCCAGGTACTGCAACTCGTCGAAGTGATGCTTGGCGGCATAGGCCGTAAAGATGCTGGTAACACCGGGGTCAAAGCCACAACCCAGGATGGCGGTGAGGCCGGCCTTTTCGAAACGCTCGCGATAGGCCCATTGCCAGCTGTACTCGAAGTGTGCCTCGTCCTTGGGTTCATAGTTGGCCGTATCCAGGTAGTTACACCCTGTCTGCAGGCAAGCCTCCATGATGGTAAGGTCCTGATAGGGCAATGCCAGGTTCATTACGATGTCCGGCCTGTAGTCGCTCAGCAGCGCCACCAGTTCGGGGATACTGTCGGCATCCACGCGTGCCGTCCTCACCTGTGTGCCATACTTGCGGTTCAGCACGTTGGCCAGGTCAATACACTTTTTCTCTGTGCGGCTGGCTATCATTACCTCGGTAAAGACCTGAGGGTTCTGAGCCACCTTGTGGGCGGCCACTGTGGCCACGCCCCCTGCTCCGATAATTAATACTCGTCCCATAACTATTTTGTCTTTTATATATCTCCAGATAAGTTAAATTGAACTAAACCAGGGCAAACTTACAAAAAAAAGTCCAAAGCGGCAAGCACTTTGAACTCTTTTTTCTTTTTAATGTGAAAGTTTTGTCGTAGGGCAGGACGCCCTGCACCCGTTATGGCAGAGAAACAGGGCGCGAAGGGGGTGAATGGTAGCCGTCAGAAGGGGCCACCGAAACCACCACCACCGAAGCCGCCGCCAGGACCTCCGAATCCACCGCGACCACCATTACCGCGCTGGCCGCGCTGACCCTGCTGGCCGCCCTGCTGTCCACGCTGTCCCTGGGGGCGTTGCTGCCCAAAGATGCGAATCAGCTGCTTGGGCTTCAGCGTCTTGGAGAACTCGGCGTAGTACTTCTTCTGGATCTCCAGGCGAGCCTTCTGGTTCTCTATCTGCTGCTCCTGGCGGGCAAATGCCTCCTGGATGCGAGCCGTCACCTCCTCGTCGGTCATCTCGCTCAGCTTCTTGCGTCCTTCGCCGTCATTCTGATTCCGACGCATGGACTGGAACTGGCTCATCAGTTCGTTCTGATACTTGGTGTAGAGTTCCATGAAGGAGGTCTTCTCGCTATCAGAAAGTTTAAAGTCGGCTGCCAGTTCCTCGCCCTGGCGCTGAATCATTTCTGCACGGCGCTGTGCACGCTCTTCGTCACTCACCTGCCCATCCTGGGCCTTCACAGATGCTATGGCCATACAGGTCATAACCATCACTAATACAATTTTCTTCATTACTTTCTCCTTGTTATTAATTAAACAATCACTTTTTTTGTTTCTCTCTGCCTCTTAGACATAGAAAAAGAGAAAAGGTTTAGTCGGCAATAGCTTAAATTTCGTTAACAAAGAAGAAAAAAACTGACACGAACTGGACAGATTGTCCACTTGATGGTGACAGATTGTCCACTTTCGGTTTTGGCACGCAATTTGTAACATTGAGAGTGGTTGCTGAAGCGAAAGCAGAGGCACCAGAGATAAAAGTTTAACTATTTAACAAAACAAAAATTAGGAGGTATTGATTATGTTACCAGTAATGTTTAACAACGGTTGGTTCCCAACAGTATTTAACGATTTCCTGAACACTGATTTCATGCCTCGCGCCAATAGCACGGCACCCGCAGTCAATGTCAAGGAGAATGAGAAAGCCTATGTAATGGAAGTGGCAGCGCCTGGCATTAAGAAGGAATGTTGCCGTATCAACGTGGACCAGGAGGGCAACCTGAGCCTGTCCATAGAGAACAAGAGCGAACACAAGGAGGAGAACAAGAAGCAGCACTATCTGCGCCGCGAATTCTCCTACAGCAATTACGAGCAGACCTATACGCTGCCCGAAGATGTGAACCGCGAAGGCATAGAGGCCAAGGTGGACAATGGCATCCTTACCGTTACGCTGCCTAAGGTCGCGAAGGAAGAGAAGCAGAAGAACACCCGCGCCATCGAGGTGTCCTGATTCCTGCCCCTGGGGGCCGGCACTATTCACCCTTCCGGTTTGTTCCGCGCCGCGGACCTTCCGGACGGGGTGCCTGAGCCGAAGCTGAGGTGTTCCCCAAGAACAGAGAAAAATGTCTGACAAAACAATTAACAAAGAGAACAAAACAAAAAAAAGAAATAGGAGGTATTGATTATGTTACCAGTAATGTTTAGCAACAGTTGGTTCCCAACACTATTCAGCGATTTCGTGAACAATGACGAGATGCCTCGTGTCAACTGCACGGCACCCGCAGTAAACGTAATGGAAAGCGAGAAGGCATACACAATGGAGCTGGCCGCCCCCGGCATCAAGAAGGAATACTGCCGCATCAACCTGGACGAGGAGGGCAACCTGAGTGTGGCCATCGAGAACAAGATGGAGCACAAGGAGGAAGAGAAGAAGCAGCACTATCTGCGCCGCGAATTCTCCTACAGCAACTACGAGCAGACCTATACGCTGCCCGACGATGTGAACCGCGAGGGCATAGAGGCCAAGGTGGAGAACGGCATACTCACCATTACCCTGCCCAAGGTGACCAAGGAAGAGAAGCAGAAGAGCACACGTGCCATCGAGATTGGGTAACCTGCCCTGCCTGTTCCCCCTGCATGAGGGCTGAACTACCCCCCTATCCAGGACTCCATATAGGCAAATAAGTGAAAGAGAGAGCGACATCCGCCAGCCGGAAGCCGCCCTCTCTTTTTCTTTTTCCCCCATCTCCCACCCTGCCGGAAGACATTTTCGCTCCGATAAAGGAACAAAAATGCTGATTTCCTTGGCTCATCCCCAGGCGAATCGTATCTTTGCACACAGATTCGATACTTAAACACCTTCAAAAAAGACTATGAAACCGTCAGTACTATCAGCCCTCTACCTGAGCCTCATCCTGGCTGCAGGCCACACATTCCCCTGCCCCCTCTCCGCCCAGGAGGTGATGAGCCAGGGCTACCTCGACATGTGGAACGACAGTGTCCAGCAGGCCATTGACCAGAATATCGAACGCTACCGGAAGGCAGATGCCGAGATCCTGCTGGAAGGTGCCAAGAAGGGCACAGCCGTCAGCGTGGAACAGCAGAGCAGCGATTTCCTCTTCGGCAGCAACATATTCCTCTACGGCCAGCTCGATACGCCCCAGAAGAACCAACGCTACGAGGATGCCTTCGGCGAGTTGTTCAACCAGGCCACGATAGCCTTCTACTGGAAGACCCTGGAGCCCCGGAAGGGGGAACTGCGCTTCGCGGCCGACAGCCCGTACGAATACCGCCGCCCGGCCACAGATCCTGTGGTGGACTTCTGCCAGAAGAAGGGCCTTTACATGAAGGGGCACGCCATCATCTACGGCATACGCTCGTGGGGACATCCCACCTGGATGCCCGAGGACCGCAAGGAGATGGAGCACCTCTTCGAGGCCCATGTGAAGACACTGGCCCAGCACTATGGCAGCCGCATACAGAACTGGGATGTGGTGAACGAGTGCTACGACCAGGCCAACCGCGGCCTGATGCCCGACGATTATGTCTATAAGACCTTCCGATGGGCCATGCAGTATTTCCCGCAGGACGTAACCTTCAATACCAACGAGTGCGACATGCACTGGGGGCCCAGCAAGAGGTATGTGGAGATAGTGCGCAACCTCACCGACAGAGGCATCAGGGTGGACAACTGCGGCGTGCAGATGCACATCTTCAACCCCCAGGAGGCCGTGCAGATTTCCCAGGGGAAGAGCGACCTGCTATCTCCCCGCAGGCTCTGGGCCACCCTGGAATGCCTCAGGGATACCGAAAGGCCCACATTCATCAGCGAGGTCACCATCAGCGCTCCCGACGACTCGGAACATGGCAGGGCCGTGCAGAAGGTGCTGACGCGCGACCTCTACCGCCTCTGGTTCAGCCATCCGAACGTAAAGGGAATCACCTGGTGGAACCTCATAGACGGAGGGGCCGCACCCGGCGAGCCGTCCTTCTCCGGTCTCCTCGACAAGGAGGGGAATCCTAAGCCCTCATACCAGGCCCTGGATAGCCTCATAAACCACGAGTGGAAGACACGCCTTACCCTCAAGGCAGACCAGGAGGGGAAAATCCGCTTCAGGGGATTCCGCGGCAACTACACCATCACCTACCGGAACCGGAAGGGAAAGACGGTAAGGATGACCTACAAACTGGAATAGAGAGAGAAACTTTTGAACTCTTGGAGCAGCGAGAGCCGTCGGAAGCTTGCTTACGGATGGCCAAAGCTCAACTTTTGAACCTTTGTTAAATGGTAAATAGTAAATGGATAAATGGCAAATAGTCTGATTTACATGGCACATTACGCCAGCCCACTGGGCGACATAACTCTGGCCTGCGACAGCGAAGCCATAACAGGCCTCTGGTTCGACGGGCAGAAGCACTTCGCGGCCCCGCCACACGCGCCCTGGAAAGACATGGGCCACCTGCGCCCCGAGGCATCAGGGATAAAGCCCCTGGATGATGCCCGCCGCTGGCTCAACGACTACTTTGGCGGCCTGCAGCCCGGTGCGCCGCCCCCGCTGCACCCAGGCGGGAGTCCTTTCTGCCAGAGCGTGTACGGCATATTGAGGACGATTCCCTACGGACAGACCACAACCTACGGCCAGATAGCCCGCCGGCTCAACGTCCCTTCAGCTCGGGCAGTAGGCCAGGCTGTAGGTCGAAACCCCATCGCGCTGATGATTCCGTGCCATCGTGTCATCGGCCAGGGCGGAAAGCTTACGGGGTTTGCGGCCGGGCTTGAACGAAAGGAATGGTTGCTGAGGCTGGAAAGATATTTGGTTTAACTGAGGAGCAGCCCTCTATGCATTCAAATAATCCCCCCCTTGCGCTGGGCTCATCCCTGAAATAGTTTAATGGTAGATTGTAAATTGTCTAATAGTAAATAGTATGATGAAAGAGAGAGTATTAGCCCTTTTGGCTGTTTTGTGCGTTATGACATCGCTGAATGCCCAGGGGCTTAAGAAAGTGTACGACGAGACCATAGACCCTATGCGCCAGATAGACCAGGCAGTGGCGCGCGCCCGTCGCGATTCCAAGTTCGTAGTCTGCCAGGTGGGAGGCAACTGGTGCCCCTGGTGCCTGCGCTTCGCCGACTTCGTCTCCAAGGATTCGGAGCTGAGTCGTCTGGTGCGGGACAACTTCGTCTATATCCATGTCAACTACAATCCGCGGCGGCAGTCCGCGGCGTCGGGCGGGCACGGCGAGAAGGCTGAGGCCATGATGCAGCGGCTGGGCAACCCCGGACGTTTCGGCTATCCCGTCTTTGTGGTCCTCGACGGAGACGGAAAAATATTGCACACCCAGGACTCCAGTTTCCTGGAGGAGGGCGAGAGCTATAGTCGCGAGAAGGTGCTTCGCTTCTTCAAGTGCTGGACACCGGAAGCCCTCAAGAAGTAGAGTGAAACTAGGTACGGAGCAGAAGAATGAAAACAACGCCGTTGTCTTGCCCAAATATCGGTGTAGGAATGGCAAAAGAACGGCGTTGTTTTCCTGCCTCCCTTAGCTGCACCGTAAGTCCGCAGCCCTGAAAAAGGTGGATCCCCAACTTGAAAAAACATTCAAGCCAGGGATCCGGGAGGGAGGGGAAAGGGTGGCTAGTCGGATTCGAACCGACGACATTCAGAACCACAATCTGACGCTCTAACCAGCTGAACTATAGCCACCATCTAAAGCACCAATAAAGATGTCCTTCCTAATTGCGGATGCAAAGGTACGGCAATTTTTTCAATCCACCAAACCTTTTGGGGTAAAAAAACAAGAAAGCCCTCCATTTTTTTCATGAAGGGCTTCTTGAATCAGTCATAATACTCCTTTCGGGCCGCTGCAAGGGTGTTACTCATCAGCATACAGATGGTCATTGGCCCCACGCCGCCGGGCACAGGAGTAATATAATCGCATAGGGGGGCAACGTGCTGGAAGTCCACATCGCCCGAAAGGCGGAAGCCGCTTTTCCTCGTAGCGTCTGGTACGCGAGTCGTACCCACGTCTATTATCGTAGCCCCGGGCTTCACCATATCTGCGGTTACGAAACCTGGCTGGCCTATAGCAGCAATGATAATATCAGCCTGGCGGCATTCCTCCTTCAGCGTCTTACTGTGGCTGTGACAGACGATGACGGTGCTGTCGCCATACTGCTTCTGCATCATCAGCTGGGCCATGGGCTTGCCCACTATGTTGCTGCGCCCCAGGATGACACAGCGCCGGCCGCTGGTTGGGATTTGATAGCGGCGTAGCAGCTCCAGGATGCCCTTGGGCGTAGCACTGATATAACAAGGCAGACCGATAGCCATACGCCCTACGTTGATGGGATGGAAGCCATCTACATCCTTTCGGTAGTCAATGGCCTCGATAACCTTCTGCTCGCTGATGTGCTTTGGTAACGGCAGCTGCACAATAAAGCCATCCACCGAGGGGTCCTCATTGAGCTTCCCCACTTGCTCAAGCAAGAATTCCTCGGTGATATCATCCTCGAAACGTAGCAAGGTGCTCTGGAACCCGCATGCTTCACACGCCAGTACCTTATTCTTAACATAAGTCTCAGAGCCACCATCGTGGCCCACCAGTATGGCAGCCAGATGAGGACGGCGCTTGCCTTGGCTGACCATCTGCTCAACCTCTGCCTTAATTTCTGCTTTTATCTCGGCCGCAGTAGCCTTTCCGTCTATTAATTCCATCGGGAAGAGGGTTATTGGTTAAAAGTTCTTGGTTACATGCTATGGGTTAAGGTTTAGGCATCTTGCCCATTGGCATCCGGCCCTTCATCATGCTGGCCATCTGAGACATCTTGCTGCCCGTTACCATCTTCATCATCTTGCGCGTCTGGTCGAACTGCTTTATCAGGCGGTTCACCTCCTGAATATTCGTACCCGAGCCCTTGGCAATGCGCTGCCGGCGGCTGGTATTCAGCACCTCGGGATGCTCGCGCTCGTTGGGTGTCATGCTCAGGATGATAGCCTCGATGTTCTTGAAGGCGTTATCGTCGATGTCCACATCCTTCAGGGCCTTGCCCACACCGGGTATCATGCTGGCCAGGTCCTTCAGGTTGCCCATTTTCTTGATTTGCTGTATCTGACCGTAGAAGTCGTTGAAGTCGAACTGGTTCTTCTGGATCTTCTTCTGCAGGCGGCGGGCC
>CAMJQA010000096.1 GCA_946407895.1 uncultured Prevotellaceae bacterium | reverse complement strand
ACCTTCTCTCGTAACCCCGGCAACGCTTCTCACAACAATACCTACTATCTGGAGGGTGTGAAGGAACTGCAGGATAATGGCAATGGTACGAAGGTTACTGCCGACCAGCTGGCCAGCGGTGAAATTGCAGTTAAGTTGGGCGCCGTATTCCATCAGAACATTGGCGAGGATGCATATCCCACTGTAGATCCCACTCACGGCTACGTGAAGCAGATTACCGAGATTGGCTATGCTACCCTGTATCTGCCCGAGAATGTCAAGATTCCCGAAGGCATTATTGCTCACTCTGGTCAGATTGTTGGCGACCTCCTGTGGATCCAGCCCCTGTCAAGCACCATTATCTGGCAGAACTTTGCAGTCGTGCTGAAGGGTGCTCCTGGCTATTACAGCTTCATTCCTGTTGAGCAGGAAGGTTCCTACGGGGTTTACAACGTATTGAAGGGTACTGATGTGGATCTCGAGGCTGACGGCAGTCAGTATGTTCTGGCTCAGAAGAACGGCGTAGTAGGCTTCTACAAGGCCGAGGGTACCATTGCAGCAGGCAAGGCTTATCTGCTCGGTGGCGCCAACGTGAAGGGCTTCGGCCTGAGCTTCGATGGCGAGACCGGTATTGCCGAAATTGCTGAGAACGCTGAGAACGACGCCATCTACGATCTCTCTGGTCGTCGCGTTGAGAAGGCCCAGAAGGGCATTTACATCATCAACGGTAAGAAGGTGCTGAAGTAATAGGAAAGGCTCACCCCCATCCCCCTCGCGGGGAGGGGGTGGCTAACCAATGACTAAATAAAAACTGCGTTTATTATGAAGAAAACATATCTAACACCT
Organism: uncultured Prevotellaceae bacterium; assembly: GCA_946407895.1. Taxonomy (GTDB): domain Bacteria; phylum Bacteroidota; class Bacteroidia; order Bacteroidales; family Bacteroidaceae; genus Physcousia. The sequence goes on along the minus strand of CAMJQA010000096.1, from coordinate 10,586 downwards.
CAGACGGAAGTAGCTTTCGCAGAGGTAACAAGCATGCTGGCAGAGAGCCTGCCCATCAGTGACGATACCGTTGACGGCGGCGAGGCACTGACGAAGGAAGAGAAAAGTTGGGACATTTGGGGCGACGAGTAATTCGCTCCCCAATATGTCGGATAATTATCAGGAAGGAGAGTGCAAATTCGCACTCTCCTTTTCTTTCACCTTTAATAAGGAAAAACAAAAAGATTCGTCCCCAGATCTCAGGGGCGTAAATAACTAAAGCAAAGAAGGATATGAAAACAAAATTGTTGTTTATTGCAGGATTGGCACTGCTGGCTTCCTGCGGACAGAAAAAGACTGTGTTGTTCAGCGGGCAGAACCCCGACGGCTGGATTGTGTTTACCGACCCCAACAGCGATGCCGATGCCAGCCAGACCTTTACGGTTGCGGACGGACTGATTCGAATCTCGGGCACGCCTTTCGGCTACATGCGAACCACGGAGAAGTTTGCCGACTTCGTCCTGCATACGGAATGGCGCTGGAGCGGCGAGCCTGCCGACGGCGGCATCTTTGTGCTGATTCAGGAGGGCGACCGGGTGTGGCCAACTGGCGTACAGTGCCAGATGAAGGGTGCCGATATGGGCGTGCTGATGGGCGGCATTCCGATGAAGGGCGTAGAGAACTGGAACGGCTTCTACATGAAGAAACTCGACAACGATTCACCCGCTGAGAAGCCTGCCGGCGAATGGAATACCACGGACATTGCCTGTCATGGTGGACACGTATCGGTAACCATTAACGGCATTCTCGTGAACGAGGCTGATTGCGAGGCCACCGAGGGCTATGTAGCCCTGCAGAGCGAGGGTGGCCCCATGGAGTTTCGTAATGTCTATGTCGTCAAGATGTAGGCGGCTCTCGTTGCCTGAATTCTCTTAGGCAGCCTTGCCCTGCCTGAGTTTTCCGATATCGAGCATCCGTGCCGCTTTAAAGCCTTTCGGTCATTATAGCTAAAGGGAGGGCCTGTCCAAGGCGTGGGTCGGGATGGTGACTACAGGTCTTCTATCGGCCAGTCGTCGCTGCGGAAGGATGGCAGGGGAAGCCCGAGCTGCGACATGACGTTGGCCTCCTCGGGGAAGTTACGGTAGGCATAGCGGACAGCCACCGGATGGGGCACCTGCTCGCTCCATACCTCTATTGTGTTCGTACCCCACAGGATGTGGTTGCCCGTGGCAGGATAGAACTTGCGGTCCTCGCCTGCCACCTCGAATCCCTTCACCGGATTGTTGGGCACGAAGTACTCCTTCCGGCTGGTGGCCTCGGCCTCTGCGCCGCCAAGGTAGTAGTTGTGGAGCCCGAAGCTGAAGTGGAGCAGCAGCTTGCCGTCCTTCTGCTCCAGGCGTTCGAAGCGGGGCTTGTTTACGGGAAGCCCGGCTATGCCGTAGTCGCACGTAGCTGCGGTCCAAGCCAGTCGGTTGGCCACCTCCTGCTTTCGGCTGGGATGGATGAAGAAGTAATCCCCAACGTCCTGGGTGCTAATCACCTCACAGTGGGGCGTCTCGGCCGCAGCCTTGTACTGCTGATCCACGAAGAGGGCACTCAGGCGCAGGGCGCCGTTATTGTATGCGTGGGGAGCTATCTGGGTGATGTAGAAGGGCATGTCGCTGTTTCCCCAATCCTGGCGCCACAGGGCGATAAGCGACTTCTGCAGCTCAGTATAGTCGAACCAGTTGCCCCGGTTGGCCTCGCCCTGATACCAGATGAAGCCCTTGGCGGTGAAGCCCTTGATGGGGCAGATCATGGCGTTGTAGAGGACGCATGGTGCCTGGAATCCCTTCCAGTTCTTGTCCGTCTCGGGATGCAGGCGATGGGTGGCGTCGAGTGCCTGGCGCGACATCCAGCCTTCTATGGGCGTGCCGCCGTAGTAGGAGGAGATGATGCCCACGGGCACCTTCAGCAGCCGGTACAGTTCCAATGCGAAGAGATAGCCCACGGCGCTGAACGAGCGGGCCGTCAGCGGCGAGCACAGTTTCCACTCCGACTCGCAGTCGTACTGCGGCTCGTCGGTGAACTTGTGGGGAACATGGAAGAGCCGCAGGCCGCTCTGGTCGCCAGCAGTAGTAATAACCTGGGCACTGCCCTCTACGGGCTGGTTGGGAAAGCCGCCCAGGGGCATCTCCATATTGGACTGCCCGCTGCACACCCATACCTCTCCGAGCAGGATGTCGGTCAGCTCGGTCTTTTGCTTGGAGCCGTCGCTGAAGGTCAGCGTGTAGGGCCCTCCGGCCGATGTGGTATGTACGGTGGCCTGCCAGCGTCCTTCGCTGTCGGCCTGCGCGGTGTAGCGCGTCTTCGTCCATGAGGGCCTGATGGTTACGCGGGCATTGGCTTGCGCCTTGCCCCACAGGTTTACTTCTGCATTCTGCTGCAGCACCATGTGGCTGCCTATTACGGCCGGCAGTTCCACTTCTGCCCTGAGGCCTGAGGCAATCAGGCTGGCGAGAATGAATAATGATAGTTTCTTCATAATGGCAAAACGGGGTTTCATGGGGTTCTTTGAGCGAGCCTTACTTGGCCGGCAGGTTTATGACATGCAGGTCGCGCTGCGGGAACGGAATCTGTATGTGGTTCTCATTGAGCGTGTTGTAGATGATTTCCTTGATGACGCTGGTCAGGGCAATCTTCTCCTCGACAAGCATCCATACGCATACGGCCAGGTCTATGCTGCTATCGCCGAAGTCGACGAAGGCTACCTTGAGGGGCGCCTGGCGCATGTTGGTCACGTAGGAGCCGTCCTTGTTCTTTGCCTTGCAGGCAGGTGTGATGGCTTCTATGATGACTTTCCTGACCAGTTCCACATCCGTGCCATAGGCAACGCCTACGGGTATCTTGATGAGTTCATAGCGGTGGTTGCGCGTCATGTTCTTGAAGTTCTTGCTGAAGAGCGCCTTGTTCAGGAACGCTATGACGCAGCCATCTATTGTAATGACCTGAGTGCTTTGGTAGGTAATGCTTTCCACCTTGCCCTGAATGCCGTCGCACTCGATGAAGTCTCCCACATGCAGGCGGCCGGCCATCAGGCTGATGCCGTAGAAGAAATTCTCGATGAGGTCTTGCATGGCGAAGCCGAGACCGGTGGCAAGGCCAGCCGTGACGAGGGATATTCCGCTCTTGGGCACATTCAGGATGACAAGCGCCGTGATGAAGTATATTCCCCAGGTCAGGATGGTAATGACGTTGCGCACCAGGGTGTGGTTCTGGGCCTGCCTGTGCGTGTTCAGCTTGTCGCTGTAGTGTGTGTATATGCTGCGGATGCTGTAGGTGAGGTACCGGAATATGAACCACAGGGCAGCCACGACGCACACCTTCGACAGCGAGAGGCGGATGAGGTTGGGCACGTTTACCAGGTCCATGAAGAAGACCTTCTGGCACAGAGTCGTCATCTCGAATACTTTTGCAGCCTGGTAGATGCTGAAGGGGATTGACAGTACGGCCAGGATGGGCACCAGCGTGCGGTTCACCAGGTCGTAGATCCATGTCTGTCCGAAGTGGTCTCCGTTTCTCATCTCCTTCGTCAGGGCTTCTATCTCGTCATCGATGTCTTCTCCCTCCTCCTTGAGCTGCTTCAGCTCGGGGCTTATGCGGTAAATCATGTGGCGCTCCTCGAACATCTCCATCAGGTCATACATGCAGGTGATGGTCATGATGGCGGCCAGCTGGTACATCCACCAGATCATAATCTGCACCGCCATCAGCGTATAGCCGAACCACGAGGCAATGCACGATACGATCATGATTACGGTTGTGGTGTTGACGTAGATGACATCGAGGGTGGGCAGTATGCTGTTGCGCCTGGTGGCCATGCGCAGCTGCCATATAGAGCACAGCAGCAGTATGAGCGGGAAGATGAGGTTGATGACGGAGTTGGGCAGCAGCACGATGCGGAATATGATGACGATAAAGGCCATTACCACCAGCGGCAAGTAGGCCAGCACGGCGTGGCGCATGACGATGTCGCGCAGGCGGATGTAGAGGCTCAGCAGGATTATCTCAAGCAGCCAGGCAAAGTTGATGATGAGTTCGGTGCCCATCTGTATGAAGTTGCGGCTCGTTATCCTGTGTATCACCATTACGATGACGGCGAACAGGCCGGTGCCAACCACCATGTTCAGCGCGCCGCGCTTTATCCTGTACTCGGGCGTCCTCCACTTTTTGGGCAGGAAGAGCCTCAGGCAGATGTAGCTCAGCAGCAGGGATATGGCCAGGTATTGTATGATGAAGACGCTGATGAAGAGTACGGCCATGCCGCGCCACTCCGAGTAGCTGCTCGAGTGCCCCTTCAGGGGGCTGTACTTGCTCTCCAGCCCGCGCTGGGCCATCTTGAAGTACCGCGAGAAGCGCGACAGGATGCGGAAGTAGTTCCTGCCGCCGTTAATGAAGATGTTGTCCTGCAGCATCTTGTAGCGGCTCTGGGCGAAGCTGTTCAGCTGTTCCACCTTGTTCTTCACGGTCTCGTAATAGGAGCTCTCCGTCTTCATCGTTTCCAGGAAGCGTTGCATGTTGTCGCGCAGCGACTGTGCATACACCAGGCAGTCGGCCCTGTCGCGCAGCTGCTTTCCCTGCAGGTAGAGCGGCTCGCCCTGTTCTTCGTCAGCCTCTGCTTCCTCGTTGTCTTCCTCTTCTTCCTTGTTGCCTTCCTCGTTGCCTTCCTCCTCTTCTTCTTCCTCGTATTCTTTGTTTGTCTTTTCAGCCTGGTCCTCCTCCTCGGGCGTCAGAATGCGTTCTACCTGGGTGATGGAGTCCTTCATGCCGGCCAGCGAGTCGATAGCCATGAGCAGGATGGAGTCGCCGGCCGTGAGCAGGTTGTCGCCCTCGGTGGAGATGACGGGGGGCATGCTCTTCAGCGTGTTGATGAGGGCATCCAGGCGCTCAATCTCCCTGTTCATGTTGTTGATGATGCGGTCGTACTGCAGCAGCTTGCTGTTCCTGTGCCTCAGGCTTCGGTGCAGGTCGACAGCCTGCTGGCAGGCATAGGCCATGTCGAAGGTGTTGTCCTGCGACTGCGAGTATAGCATCAGGCCTATCTGCTCGCATTGCTGCATGTAGCGCACCAGTTCCTTGTGCTGCTGCGCGCCCTGCTGTTCATATACTGCCATAAAGGCCTGCTGCCTTTCGTACGTGCCCAGCAACTCGGCCCTCAGCACGCCCAGTGTGCGCGCCAGGTCTTTCTCTTTCAATACGGCGTATCCCTGTGCCAGGCTCAGTACAAGGCCGAGCGCCAGGAGCAAGATTCTCTTCTTCATCGTCAGTCAGGCTTTTGTCGTTTTACTTATTTTACATTAATCTATTTATCTTACTGCTGCCCTGTCTTTACGGCCCAGGAGCATACTATCTGTTTGCGCGGCAGCAGGCGGGTGTGCACCTCCAGGTCATGCGTGGCGGCTTGTGCGAGCACGTCCTTCATGCTGCCCCTAATGCCCGTTCCGCGCAGTTTCAGCACGGCTTCCTTTCGCGTCCAGAGCCTCAGGAAGGCCGTCTGCGGGTCGTCTGCCGAGCCGATGAGGCTTGCCTCGGCCTCGTTCATCGTGTATCGCACCAGGCTTTCCCTTACGGGTCGGCTTGCCTCCAGGTCGAGGCCGCATTCGCTGTCGCTCAACAGGCAGCCTACGGCCTCGCGGCAATGGCTCAGGCTGAAGTGGATGTGGGGCAGCCGGTGTAGCGAGGGCTTGCCGTAGCTGTTGTAGTCGAAGCCGGGATTCTCCGCTATGCCGTACCGTTCCCTCAGACCCCGTCGCAGGGCCTCGTAGGCCAGTACGCATTGCCTGCGTCCCGCCTCGTGCCGGTATCGCAGGGCCTGCTCTCGCCGCCAGGCGGGCAGCTGCTCCACAAGGCTCTCAATGTCGCGGGCCGTGTAGTCGTCCATGTAAAGGACATACAGCCCCTTGCCGCACATTTCCTGTTTCATCGGTGCAAATGTAGGCAAAAAATTCGAGATTTCAGCCAGTTAGGCCAAGAAAACATGCTTTTTATCCAGCTAAATCTCAACTTCCGCGTCAAAGTGGGGCTGATTATAGCATTTTACTCTGCCGTTTTCGTGTCTTTTACGGTGCAGGATGTGTTTCGGCCCTGAGCCTTCTTTTTTCTCCCCTCGGGGCGGATAATTTCCTCCGCCCCTGGGCTTATTTTCCGTTCAAAGACTTTGAACGTATGTTTCAGGTCTTTGAACGCAAGTTTCAGGTCTTTGAACGTACGTTTCAGGTCTTTGAACGGAAAATTACTCCCCGTAGTAGGAATTTTTCCTGCCTATCCGAGTAACATTTCCTGCCTCACTTAATCGTAACTTTGACCTGTGGTCTAAATTACTTTCGCTCGGATAAGCAAATAAATATCCTGATTTATTTTGCTTATCCCTCACTTAATCGTAACTTTGCAGCCGATTTTAAAAGGAATCTATAATAAATAAGGTAATATGAGTGACAGATTGTTTATTTTTGACACTACGTTGCGCGACGGCGAGCAGGTTCCCGGCTGTCAGCTCAATACGGTGGAGAAGATTCAGGTAGCTCGCCAGCTGGAAGCCCTTGGGGTGGATGTCATTGAGGCGGGCTTTCCCATCTCAAGTCCAGGCGACTTCAATTCAGTAATCGAAATAAGCAAGGCCGTGACGTGGCCCGTCATCTGTGCCCTTACCCGCGCTGTGGAGAAGGACATCGACGTGGCTGCCGAAGCCCTGAAGTATGCCAAGCACAAGCGCATACACACAGGTATCGGCACCAGCGAGAGCCATATAAAATATAAGTTCAACTCCACGCCCGAGGAAATCATAGAGCGTGCCGTGGCTGCCGTGAAGTATGCCAAGCGGTATGTGGAGGACGTGGAGTTCTATGCCGAGGATGCCGGGCGCACGGACAACGAGTATCTGGCCCGCGTCATCGAGGCCGTCTGCAAGGCCGGCGCTACGGTATGCAACATCCCCGATACGACCGGTTTCCGCGTGCCCAACGAGTATCACGAGAAGATTAAGTACCTGATGGAGCACGTAGATGCCTTCTCGGCCGGAAAGTCTATCCTCTCCACCCATTGCCACAACGACCTGGGCATGGCTACGGCCAATACCGTGGCCGGTGTGCTGGCCGGAGCCCGGCAGGTGGAGGTTACCATAAACGGCATAGGCGAGCGCGCCGGCAATACCTCGCTCGAGGAGGTGGCTATGATCTTCAAGACTCATCCCGACCTGGGCATAGAGACTAACATCAATACCACCAAGATTTACCCCACGAGCCGTATGGTCTCGAGCCTGATGAACATGCCCGTGCAGCCCAACAAGGCCATTGTGGGGCGCAACGCCTTTGCCCACAGCAGCGGCATCCACCAGGACGGTGTGCTGAAGAATGCCAGCACATACGAGATTATGGACCCCAAGGACGTGGGTATCGACGACAACGCCATCGTGCTGACAGCCCGCTCGGGCCGCGCCGCCCTGCGCCACCGCCTCAGCGTGAACGGCGTGGAGCTCAGCGATGAGCGCCTGGATAAGGTGTATGAGGAGTTCCTGCTCCTGGCCGACAAGAAGAAGGAGGTTACCGACGACGACATCCTGGTGCTGGCCGGAGCCGACCGCAGCGCCTCGCACAACGTGAAGCTCGACTACCTGCAGGTAACCACCGGCAAGGGTGTGCGCAGCGTAGCCAGCATAGGCCTGCTCATTGCCAACGAGAAGTTCGAGGCGGCTGCATCGGGCAACGGCCCCGTGGATGCTGCCATCCGCGCCCTGAAGACCATCATCAAGCGCCAGATGACGCTGAAGGAGTTCACCATTCAGGCCATCTCGAAGGGAAGCGACGACGTGGGCAAGGTTCACATGCAGGTGGAGTACGACGGCCACGTTTACTACGGCTTCGGTGCCAACACCGACATCGTGACCGCCTCGGTGGAAGCCTACATCGACTGTATCAATAAGTTTAAGTAAGAGACCCTCCCCCAGCCCCTCCCTTGTTGGGAGGGGAGGGTATACCAAATCCTGATGAGGAATAAGCGGGCATCGTATAAGAGTTCATCGCCTGACAGGTATATTATACTGAGAACGTATGCGCGGGAAAACCGAAAGAATGCAACGGAGGTTGAGCAATGGCTTTGGGAACACCTTCGGGATGAGAAACCTGGTGGAGAGGACTTCCTGCGCCAGCATATTATTGGAGATTATATCGTCGATTTCGTCTCGCGCCACGGAGGATTGATAGTAGAAGTGGACGGAGGCTATCATTCCGAGCCCAGGCAACAGGCAGAGGATCAGCTGAGGGAGTCGGCTCTCAGGCGAATGGGCTACCACACAATGAGGTTCACTAACGAAGAGGTGCTCTATGACATAGATAACGTATTACAAAAGATTGCGAAATATTTCACATAATAGAATGAACAATTGTGATTCAACAACAAAAGTAACTGCTCCCTCCCTGCAAGGGAGGGTAAGGGGAGGGTCCACCCTTTTTGACAAAATCTGGGACAGCCATGTGGTGCAGAACGTGCAGGACGGCCCCACACAGCTATATATAGACCGGCTCTATGCCCACGAGGTTACCACGCCGCAGGCCTTCGATACGCTGCGCGACAAGGGCATCCCCGTCTTCCGGCCCGGGCAGGTCTTTGCCATGCCCGACCACAACACGCCCAGCGACCAGCAGCAGGAGATACACGATCCTGTGGGGCGCAAGCAGGTGGAGACGCTGGCACGCAACTGCCGGGAGTTCGGCATCCGCCACTTCGCTATGGGCACGAAGGATAACGGCATCATACATGTGGTGGGCCCCGAGAAGGGCCTCTCGCTGCCCGGCATGACCATCGTCTGCGGCGACTCCCACACCAGCACGCACGGCGCAGTAGGCGCCCTGGCAATGGGCATCGGCACCAGCGAGGTGGCTCAGGTGCTGGCCAGCCAGTGCATACTGCAGAGCAAGCCCAAGAGCATGCGCATCAACATAGAGGGCCAGCTGCAGCCGGGCGTCACGGCCAAGGACGTGGCCCTGTACATCATGGCGCAGATGACTACCAGCGGAGCCACCGGCTACGTGGTGGAGTATGCGGGCAGCACCATCCGCAGCCTCTCTATGGAGGGGCGCCTCACCCTGTCGAACCTCAGTATCGAGATGGGTAGCCGGGCGGGCATCATAGCTCCCGACGAAGTAACCTTTGCCTACCTGAAGGGCCGCGAGTATGCGCCCAAGGGCGAGGAATGGGACCGCGCCGTGGAGGAGTGGCGCCAGCTGAGGAGCGACGAGGACGCCGTCTTCGACAAGGAGGTTACCTACCGCGCCGAGGACATACAGCCGCGCATCACCTACGGCACTAACCCCGGTGCAGGCATCGCCGTTGACGGATGCATCCCACAGCTGGAGAGCATCCCCGAAGGCGAGCGCGCCGGATTCCTCTCCCAGCTTGACTATATGCAGTTCCAACCCGGTCAGCGGCTGGAGGGCACGCCCGTTGACTACTGTTTCCTGGGTGCCTGCACGAACGGTCGCATCGAGGACTTCCGCGCCTTTGCCAGCATCGTGAAGGGGCGCCACAAGGCTCCCGGCGTGGTGGCCTGGCTTGTGCCCGGCTCCTGGCTCGTAAGGCAGCAGATTATCGACGAGGGCATCGACAAGATACTGGAGCAGGCCGGCTTCGAGCTGAGGCTGCCCAGCTGCTCGGCCTGCCTGGCCATGAACCCCGACAAGGTGCCGGCCGGCAAACTCTCCATCTCCACTTCGAACCGCAACTTCGTGGGGCGCCAGGGACCTGGCTCCCGCACCATCCTGGCCTCTCCGCTTACCGTGGCCGCCAGCGCCGTTACGGGCGTGGTTACCGACCCCAGGAAACTCTAAACCTTACTGCAATGAAACAGAAATTCGACATCATACAGAGCACTTGTCTGCCCATAGCGATAGACAACTGCAATACCGACTTGATTATACCGGCCCGCTACCTGGCCAGCACCACGCGCGACCCCAACTTCTTCGGCGAGGCCTTCATGCACGACCTGCGCTTCGATGCCGAGGGCAAGCCCATCGAGGACTTCGTGCTGAACCGTCCCGAATACAGCGCGGCTCCCCGCCAGGGCGTCCACGAGATTATCGTGGGCGGGCAGAACTGGGGCTCCGGCTCCAGCCGCGAGCATGCGGCCTGGGCCATTGCCGGCTACGGCGTGCGGGTGGTCATCAGCAGCAGCTTTGCCGACATCCACCGCAACAACCTGCTCAACTGCTTCGTCTTGCCCGTGGTTGTCAGCCCCGAGTTCCAGCAGGAGCTCTTCGCCACAATTGCCCGCAACCCGCGCACAATGGTGCGGGTGGATTTGCCTGCCCAGACGGTGACGAGCCTGGAGACGGGGCACTGCGAGCACTTCGAGATAAACTCCTACAAGAAGTACTGCCTGATGAATGCATACGACGACATTGACTTCCTGCTGGAGGACAAGGAGAAGATTGAGAAATGGGAGCAGGCCCACAAGTGATGGAACGTCAGGAACAGGCCGCGGATTTCGCCCGGGCGCTGTGTCGCTATGTGGCACAGGAGATTCGGAATCAGGATGGAGAGTATGTGCGCGGCGCGGTCAAGGTGGCCGATGCCCG
>CAMJQA010000095.1 GCA_946407895.1 uncultured Prevotellaceae bacterium | reverse complement strand
ACCCGCACGTCAGTTTAGCAAACTGGTGGTTTCAGCCACTCACCCAAACTTCCTTTTGCACCGCTCGGATGCTGCACTTGCTGCAGGTTCCTCTCAAATGCGGTGCAAAGGTATATGTTTTTTGTCTTTCCTGCAAACATTTCTGCCATTTTTTTTTGTTCTGGTGTATTTTCGTGGCCCTGGAGGGGCTTTTTTCCATTTATATGTCGTATCTTTGCCCCCGGAACCGGAAATTGTATATGTGATGACTATAATACCTTACTCCATCAATAGGCGTGAACTCTGGGACTGGTTCGTCTCTCAGGCTCCGGGTGGCTGTTTCATGCTTCAGCGGGGCTACATGGACCGTCATGCTGACCGTTATTTCGACTGCTCGGTCTTGGTCTTCGACCGCAAGGAACTTTCCGAGGACGACAGGGAGTCTTCGCTCGACGGCAGGTACCTGCGGGCCGTTTTTCCTGCTGATTGGGATGAGCAGCGGCGTATCGTATGCTCTCATTCGGGCCTTCTCTACGGGGGCCTGATTGTGCGGGATGACGTGTCGCTGGACGAGACGTGCGAGATGATGCGCCAGATTCTCCTCTATTATCAGAACTTTCTGCAGGCTGAGGTCCTGCACTACAAGGCTATACCTTATATATATATAGGGTCTCCGGCTGCGGAGGATGTCTATGCCGTGTCGTCAGCCGGCGGGCAGCTGAGCCACAGGGGCGTCAGCATGGCCGTGCAGCTCTCGGGCTCTTCCAAGATACGCCCTATGAGGGTAAGGCAGGCTAAGCGGGCCATTGATAACGGGTTTTATATCGACCGCATGGCGGAGGGCGACTGGGATAGCCTGCGCGAGTTCTGGCAGTTGCTGAGGGATTATCTCGCGGGTCAGCATTGTGAGCCCGATGAGTCGTTCGACGACTTGCGCTCGCTCATGGAGCATTTCCACCGCGAGATTAAGCTTTATCTTGTGCGCTACGGACGCAGGGTGGTGGCCGGTGTGCTGATATATGAGACGCGGCAGGTAGCCTCGGTACGCTATCTGGCTGCCGACGACGAGGGCCTGCAGCTGGGCGCTCTCGACCTGCTGCTCAGGCATCTTATCACGGAGCGCTACAAGCAGGTGCCCTTCATGGACGTCACGCCTTGCCTCTCGTGCCCCTCAAGCGGCCTCACGCTGCTGGCCGAGGACTTTGGCGGACGGGCCGTGTGCTACGACACCTACACGGTGAGCCTGGGGCGGATTAAGTCTCAGGAACAGGCGGTGCCCGGGGCGGAACGCACGGTGGAGTTCCTAAATCTGCAGTCCGTAAACCAGCGCTTCGAGCCGGAGCTCAGCCTGGCGGCTGACCGGGTCATCAAGCGCGGATGGTACCTGCTGGGGCAGGAGACGCAGCGCTTCGAAAAGGAGTTCGGGGCATATACGGGCAGCCGCAACTGCGTGGCGGTGGCCAACGGGCTCGAGGCTCTGACGCTGATTCTGAGGGCCTACAAGGTCATGCTCGGGTGGCATGACGGCGACGAGGTAATCGTGCCGGCCAATACGTATATAGCCTCCATCCTGGCGGTCTCCGCAGCCGGGCTTAGGCCTGTGCTGTGCGAGCCCAGCCTTTCAACCTACCTCATTGAACCCTCCAACATTGCCGGGCTGATCGGTAATCGCACCCGGGCCATCTTGCCCGTCCACCTCTATGGCCGCTGCTGCGACATGCAGGCTATCAACGTCATTGCACGCGATGCCGGGCTGAAGGTCGTGGATGATGTGGCGCAGGCTCATGGCGCGCTTTATCATGGACTGCGGGCGGGGCATCTGTGCGATGCCTCCGGCTTCAGCTTCTATCCCACGAAGAACCTGGGGGCACTGGGCGATGCCGGGGCGGTGACGACTGATGATGACGACCTGGCCCTCCTTGTCAGGCAGATGGCTAACTACGGCAGCAGCCGCAAGTATGTGAACGACTGGCAGGGCATGAACAGCCGCATGGACGAGATTCAGGCTGCCCTGCTCTGTGCCAAGCTGCCCCGGCTCGACGAGGATAACGAGCGCAGGCGGCAGATAGCCTTGCTCTATCAGCGCGAGATACAGAACCCGCTCGTCATCCAGCCCTCCATGCCGGCCGTGCATACCGAGACGGTATGGCACGTCTATCCCGTGCGTTGTCCCGACCGCGATGGCCTGCAGGCTTACCTGAATGAGTGCGGCATCGAGACGATGGTGCACTATCCCATACCGCCTCATCAGCAGAAGGCTTATGCCGAATGGAACGACCTGCACTTCCCCGTAACTGAGCGCATACACCGCGAGATTCTCTCATTGCCTATGAATCCCCTGCTTAGCGATGAGGAGGTGATGCATGTTGCCCGGGCCGTGAACCGCTTCCCTGGCTGACATGCCCCCATTCCCCTCCCTTTTGAGGGGAGGGGTTAGGGGTGGGGTCATTTTCCCTTATACCTTTTATATAATAGCCCGTCCGCATCCCTTGCTGGGGTGCGGACGGGCTTGTAATTCATCAGTTGGCAGGCTTTCGCCCCGGTTGCTAACCGATCAGGATATGGGGTGCGGCATTGCGCTCGTGGCTCCTACCAGATATCCTCAGGCGTTTCTGGATTGTCGTAAACCTCCTTTGCCACTATTTCGAAGTAGTCGAGATAGAGTTCCTTCGGGGCGTCAAGCACGTTCTTGAAGGTCAGGTAGTACGTCTCGTCGGGACTCATAAACTTGCGCGAGATAATCTGGCGCAGGCAGGTATAGTAGGAGTCGTTGTTGACGCGCATCGAGAGGCCTATGTTGCCGTTGCAGCCGGTGTGCTGACAGCCCTTCATGTATCCGATGCTGCGCAGTCGCTTGTCCACCTCGGCGTTATAGTCCTGGTCCTCTGTGTCCGGCTCCCATACGCCCAGGCTCTTCACGGACAGTCGCATATCGGTGGGGATGCCCGTGATGGTGCGGCGGTCGAGGTCGGTGCTCAGGTAGATCTGGCATACGCCCCGGTAGCTGGTGGTCACGATGGCATAGCGCAGTTCGTACGTGCCGGCCTTCGGTACGGGAGGCAGTTTCAAGGTCAGGTCGAATCGTCCGGCAGACTTTATCTCGTCCGCCATGTTGCTGGGGTTGCCGCCTCCGTAGTCGATGAAGCAGGTATAGGTGTCCTCGGTCTGCCACAGGTCGTTGAAGTAGCGATATACATTATCGCTGGGGGCGTAGATGTACTTGCGCCGGCTGTCGCCTGAGCCGTTCAGGCGTATGTCGTTCGTGATGGCCTCGGGGAAGAGCGACTGACCCTCGAAGCGCATGCGCTGCTTCATCAGGTTCGCACGCACGTCGTCGTTGTAGGCCAGCGGTGCATCTATCGGGTAAATGTTGCAGTTGAGGATATCGCTCAACACGGCACGCTCATCATCGCGCAACACCTTGCAACCCACCTTGTCGGGGTCGCATGACAGCTCGTGGTATGTGCCCGAACGCCGGTTGTCCAGGTTCGGGAAGCGGTTCAGGTACACACCGTCGCTCTCCTTGCTCTCGTACAGCTTCAGCAGGCGGCGCTTGCCCATCGTGGTGTAGATGTCATAGGTGGCAACGCCCAGTTGCCCGGGGTTGCTGGGGCTGTAGCCAATCTCATTGAAGTGGGCTACCAGCTTGTTCGACGACATGCGCTGGGGCAGTATGTGGTAGGTCACCCACTGGTAGAGCAGGTTGTTGGGGTCATTGTAGTTCTCGTCCGTGGTGAATACGTCTTCCGATGAATACATGTGATTCTCGGGGTTCGCCAGCCACTGGGTGAGCTTCTGCAGCAGGTCGGGGTCGGTGGGTTCCAGTCCCTGGCTCCTCCAGAAGTCGTCGGTCTCGGCAAAGATGGTGAAGCCGTAGTTACGGTGCTGCGGGGCGTAGAAGTCCGAAACGTCCGTGCCCATGTCGGTCATACCGTGGCGGTCGGGTATGTTTCCCTTCTTGTATTCCAACTCATACACCTCGTCGCGTATGGCATTCAGGGTGTCTCTCAGGTCGCAGGCCTGTATGGCGCGGGCCATCACCAGGAATCCTTCCTTCTGCTGGTCAACGACATCTTGCAGGTACACAGCTGCGGTAATGCTGCGCGGGGCAATTACGTCCTCCATCTGGTGAATGACGCCGTTGAGCACCAGTATGTCGCGGTTGCGCTCATTGATGTTGTACTTGTTGAAGATGCGCAGTGCGTCCATCGAGCTGTTGTCGCGATATACGGTCAGCTTCCTGTCGTTCATGTTGGGCAGGGTAATCTCGCCGCCCTGTGTCGTGGGGAAGGCATAGGTCTCAATGGGCTCGTCCGTGTCGCCACAGTCAATAATGCTGTTGAAGGCTATAACCTGCAGTATGGAGTCGCGCTTATGCTCGCTGGGGAAGGCGTCCCACGACGGTTCCTTCAGGGTGCCTTGCTCCACCAGGGTGTCCAGGTACTGCTCTATGGCCTGGTTCGTGGGTGCAAACACGGTGTAGTGTCCGCGCGCGGAAAGCAGCTGGCCCAGGGTCGTCTCACTCAGGGGACTCACCTTCACCTTGTACAGGATGTCCACATAGGAGCTGTAGGAATTCGAGTACTTCTGCAGGTAGCTCATGACTGTGTGTTCAGTGAAAACATAGCGTGCCGAGGTGTCAACCTCCTCATGGCATGCTGTAAGCGTGAGCATGATTACGCTCAGCAAAAAGGCTAACTTTTTCATGTATTTTGTTTTTTTTGTAGGCAATATAATGTTGTTACGTTTATTTTCTAACGCAAAAATACAACAATATTAGTTATCCGCCAAATGAAATCTTTGAAAAAAATTGCTAAACACTCTTTTTTAACACAAATTGTTCATGAGCATTCTGGCATGGCCCTTCCGTGCAGGGCTTTATCTCATGTTTGTCGTCTGTGGGCTACGTCTTGTCCGCCTGTGTCGCTTCGCTTGCCTGGGGGATGACCTAATCGGGGCTTTTGATGCCATTATGGTCGGAAATATGGAAATAGCATATCAAATAGACTGTGAAATTTCTCTTTCCGTGGAAAATGTATTAACTTCGCACCGATTTATATAAATAATGACAGATTAAGTTACTTAATTTAAAGGATAAAGTATATGGATGATAATCGTATGACATTACGCCAGGCTGTGGCAGAGCGAATCTTGTTGCTCGACGGGGCCATGGGAACGATGATTCAGACCTATGGACTGGGTGAGACTGATTTTCGGGGAGAACTGTTTCCCGACATCCCGTGCCAGATGATGGGTAACAACGACGTGCTCTCTCTCACCCGTCCCGATGTCATTCTCGACATTCACCGGCGCTATCTGCAGGCGGGAGCCGACATCATCACCACCAATACCTTCAGCAGCCAGCGTATCTCAATGGCCGACTATCATTGCCAGTCGTATGTCAGGCAACTCAACCTCTCCGCGGCATCCCTGGCCCGCCAGGCCGCTGAGGAGTTCTCTTCACCCGGTCATCCCCGGTTTGTCATAGGTACGGTTGGCCCCACCAATAAGATGTGCTCCATGAGCCCCGATGTCAATGACCCGGCCTTCCGGGCCATCACGTTCGACGAGCTCTGCACGGCATATCAGGAACAGATAGGGGCGCTCATCGAGGGGGGGGTGGATGCTATCCTCCTGGAGACTGTTTTCGATACGCTCAACGCCAAGGCCGGTATGATGGCCTATCAGCTGGCGGTGGAAGGCATGGGTCATGATGTGCCCCTGATGCTCAGCGCCACGGTGAGCGACAAGGCAGGCCATATCCTGAGCGGGCAGACGCTGGAGGCTTTCCTGGCCAGTGTCGGTCATGTTCCCGTCTTGTCCGTGGGCCTGAACTGCTCCTTCGGTGCTCATGATATGTTGCCGTGCCTCCGTACGCTGGCCCAGAATGCGCCATGCTACATCACGGCCCATCCCAATGCCGGATTGCCCAATACCCTGGGCGGCTACGACCAGACACCCAGCATGATGGCTGCCCAGATGCAGGCCTTTGTTGACGAGGGATTGGTCAATATCATCGGTGGTTGCTGTGGCACTACGCCCGAGCATATCGCGGCCCTTCGCCCTCTCCTCAAGGCGCGTCCTCACGTGCCCGTCAAGCCGCACGACACGATGTGGCTCAGCGGCTTGCAGCGTCTCGATGTCACACCCGAGGTCGGTTTCGTCAATGTTGGCGAGCGCTGTAACGTGGCTGGCTCGCGTAAGTTCTTGCGCCTTATCAGCGAGGGTGCCTATGACGAGGCATTGTCCATCGCACGTAAGCAGGTGGAGGATGGTGCACTGGTGCTGGATGTCAACATGGACGATGGTCTGCTCGATGCAGAGCAGCAGATGGTGCATTTCCTCAACCTGGTAGCCAGCGACCCCGAGGTATGCCGTGTGCCCGTCATGATTGACAGCAGCAACTGGCAGGTCATCCGCTCGGGCCTCAAGTGCCTCCAGGGCAAGTGCATTGTCAACAGCATCAGCCTCAAGGAGGGCCAGGAGGTATTCCTCTCTCATGCCCGTGAACTGAAGGCACTGGGTGCAGCAGTCGTGGTGATGGCTTTCGACGAGGAGGGCCAGGCCGTAACCCTGGAGCGTCGTATCCAGGTGTGCAGCCGGGCCTATCATCTCTTGGTCGATGTGGTCGGCATGAGTCCGCTTGACATCATTTTCGATCCTAACGTGCTGGCGGTGGCCACGGGTATGCCCGACCATGATGCTTATGCCTGGGACTTCATCCAGGCTACGGCATGGATCCGCCAGCATCTGCCTGGCGTTCATGTCAGTGGCGGCATCAGCAACCTCAGCTTCTCCTTCCGGGGAAATAACTATTTGCGCGAGGCTATCCATGCGGTATTCCTCTATCATGCCCGTCTGGCTGGTCTTGATTTCGGCATCGTAAATCCTTCATCCAAAGTGCTTTATGATGATATAGATAAGGGGCTGCTTGAGGTTATCGAGGATGTCATCCTGCGTCCTTCTCATGAGGCTTCCGAGCGTCTTATCGCCATGGCTTCCGAGCTTCAGGCCCATGCCACTGCCAATTCATCTCCGTCCCCCGAGGTGCAGTCGCCTGCCACGCTTCCGGTGGAGGAGCGTCTTATACAGGCACTCCGGCGTGGTAATGCGGAGCGGTTGCACGATGACCTTGCCGAGGCACTCTCAAAATACCCTCGTGCGGTGGATATCATCGAAGGTCCGCTCATGGAGGGTATGAACCAGGTGGGCCGTCTCTTTGGAGAGGGTAAGATGTTCCTGCCCCAGGTGGTCAAGACGGCCCGCACCATGAAGCAGGCGGTATCCATTCTGCAGCCTTATATTGAGGCACAGCGCACCCAGGGCGCTAAGTCGTCGGGGCGTGTCCTGGTGGCTACGGTCAAGGGCGACGTGCATGACATCGGCAAGAATATTGTCAGTGTGGTCATGGCTTGCAACGGCTATGAGATAATCGACCTTGGCGTGATGGTACCGGCCGAGGAGATCGTCCGTCAGGCCCAGCTGCAGCATCCCGATATCATCGGTCTGAGCGGACTTATCACACCCAGCCTCGAGGAGATGGTGAAGGTAGTTCGTCTGCTCGACCAGGCTGGTATCACTGTGCCGGTCATGATTGGCGGGGCCACAACCAGTCCCCTCCACACGGCTCTCAAGATAGCACCCGAGTATCACGGGGCGGTGATATGGGTGAAGGATGCCAGTCAGAATGCACCGTTGGCAGCGCGTTTCCTCAATCCCTCCCAGGTCGGTGAGGCCCGTCGCGAACTGGCTGATGCTCAAGACCGCCTGCGTCGCCAGGCCAGTCATGCTGATGCCCCCATCCCGTTGGAGGAGGCACGTAAGCGCAAACCTGACTTCTTCTAAGCTAAGCCTTCGTGTTCAATATAAAAAATCAGAAGTATGAGTGTTTCATTAGTAACCAAACAGACCCTCCGCCAGTCCATCCGTGCCATCAAGGCGCAGTACGAAGCACCGCAGCTGGCTTCCCTCTCCGCCATGGTGTGTCGCTCCTTGCTTTCTCATCCCCGCTGGAGCAGTGCGCATAGCGTCTTGCTCTATGCCTCACTGCCCGACGAGGTGGATACCTCATCCCTCATCTCGCAGGCCTTACATGAAGGCAAGCGTGTCTTCCTGCCTGTGGTCGAGGGCGATGTGCTCTCTCTCAAGGCATATAGCGGACAGTCCGTCATTGGTCGCTTTGGCATACGCGAGCCGGTGGGGGAGAGGCTGCTCGATTACAGTCAGATTGACTTGGCTGTTATACCCGGCATGGCTTTCGACCCTCATGGGCATCGGTTAGGACGCGGCAAGGGGTATTATGACCGCTTGCTGCCCGCTCTCTCTGCATATCGGATAGGGCTTTGCTTTCCTTTCCAGCTGGTGGATGCCGTGCCGGTTGATGTCCACGACTGCCTCGTCGATGAGGTCATAGCTCAGTAGAAACGTATGGAGTTGATGACCTGGGCACCTACCATTTCGTTGAGTTTCTTGGTCAGGATGCTCTGGCTCATGCTCAGGTTCTGCCTCAGTGGGGCACTCTTTATCTGTACGTTCAGCACCCCGTTCTTCACCGAGAGTTCACCCGTATAGCGCATGATGGCTTCACCCGCCACCTCGGGCCATGCCTCCTTGATGCGGTATTCCAACAGGGGCGTTTCCAGGCCCTGGCTGCGCAGGAACTCGTTCATCAGAGTGGTTATGTCCTTTTCTCTCTGCCGTCTCATTGGCTTATCTCCCCGTGCTTCACATTATATAATTTATAGTCCAGAGCCGTGTGCCGCAGTATCTTGTCCAGGTGGTCGCGGTTCGTGTCGGTGATGAAGATCTGTCCGAAGTTGTCACCGCTCACCAGGCCTACAATCTGTTCCACGCGTCTTGCGTCCAGCTTGTCAAAGATGTCATCCAGCAGCAATATGGGCGACGTGCCGCTTCCCGTTCGTTTCAGGAAGTCGAACTGCGCCAGCTTCAGTGCCGTCAGGAATGTCTTGTTCTGTCCCTGCGAGCCCTCCCGCTTTATGGGGTAGCCCCCTATGAGCATTTCCAGGTCGTCGCGGTGAACGCCATGCAGCGAGAATCCCATGATGCGGTCTTTCTGCCGTCCCTGTTGTATGGTCTCCAGCAGCGGGCCGCGTTGGCAGTGCGAGGCATAGCCCAGGTGTACACTCTCATGATTCAGCGAGATGGTCTCGTAGTAGTGCTGGAAGATGGGGGTGAAGGCCTCTATGTAGGTCTGGCGGCACGAGTATATGTACTCACCCTCCCGGGCCATCTGCTCCTCCCACAGGGCCATGATGTCGGGGTCGGGCTCTGCCTCCGTCTTCAGCAGGGCATTGCGCTGCAGCAGTGCCTTGTTGTAGCGTATCAGGCTGTCCAGATATTTGACATCATACTGCGAGATTACGATGTCCAGGAAGCGTCGCCGTTCCTCGCTCCCTCCTGCTATAAGCAGCTGGTCGGCAGGCGATACCATAATCAGGGGTATGAACCCTATGTGCTCGGCCAGCCTCTTATAGGCCTTCTTTCCGCGTCGCACAACCTTCTTCTGCCCGCGCTTCAGGCCGCAGTGTATCACCTCCGGCGTGCCGTCTTCTCGTTCATAGTCACCCTGCAGGGCCATCAAGTCCTCGCCGTGCATGATGGCCTGCGAGTCCTGACTCGTGGTCGAACTCTTGCACATACTCAGGAAGTAGATGGCGTCCAGCAGATTCGTCTTGCCCTCACCGTTCATGCCAATGAAACAATTAATCTTGTCCGACATGCTCAGCTCAGCCTGAGTAATGTTCTTGTAATGGAGTATAGACAGTCGCTTTAGAATCATTTCAGCAGCAAAATTACGGCTTTTATTTCAAATTTGCACTATAATTACAAAATAATGCCTTGCAAATTTTAATTTATGACATATTTTCAGTAATTTTGCCCGCTGAAATAAGAAAATTAAGATAAAATTTCATATAACAATGGCAAAAAACAACAAGAAAAAGGCTGAGGTGAATGAGTTCGACGAGACCATTGCCGCCTCAAAATCATTCTTCGAGAAGTACGAGAAACAGATCATCTACGGGGGCAGTACCATACTGGCCATCGTCATTGCCGTGCTTCTCATCCATCAATTCTACATCACACCGCGTAACAACCGAGCCAACGAGTCGCTGTTCCGTGCCGAGCAGCTCTTCCAGGAAGGCAACTTTGAGAAGGCCCTGAATGGTGACGAGACTACTGGCGCTATGGGCTTCCTTGCTGTGGCCGACAAGTTCGGCAGCACCAAAGCCGGCAACCTGGCACGCCTCTATGCTGGCATGTGCTATGCTCACACCGGTAAGTACCAGGAGGCTGTCGATATGCTGCAGAAGTTCGATGGTTGTGGCGACGAGATGGTAAGCCCTGCCGTGCTGGGCACGCTCGGTAACTGCTTCGCACAGCTCGGTCAGAACGAGAAGGCTGTCGAGACGCTGGTCAACGCAGCCAAGAAAGCCGACAACAATACGCTCAGCCCTCAGTTCCTGCTCCAGGCCGGCCAGATCTATGAGTCTCTCGGTCAGGCTGACAAGGCACTCGACTGCTACAAGCAGATCAAGGAGAACTACCAGCAGAGCTACATCTACGCTGAGGTGGATAAGTACATCGAACGTCTTGGCAAGTAATGGCAACCAGTCTTCATAACCTCTCCGACTACGACATCCATTCCGTACCGTCAGCCCAGGGCATGACATTCGGTATCGTAGTCAGCGAGTGGAACAATAAAATCACAGGCGCTCTCATGCAGGGCGCCTGTGATACGCTACGGCGCAACGGAGTGCCCGATGAGTGCATAACGGTGCAGACCGTACCCGGCAGCTTCGAACTCGTCTTCGGAGCATCCCAGATGGCGCGCAGCGGACGCTTCGATGCCGTAATTGCCATCGGATGTGTCATCCGTGGCGACACCCCCCATTTCGACTATATCTGCCAGGGCGTTACCCAGGGCCTGGCCGAGCTGAACACGCAGGGCAACGTGCCGGTCATCTACGGACTGCTCACCTGCAACAACATGGATCAGGCAGAGGACCGTTGTGGCGGTATCCTGGGCAATAAGGGTGACGAGTGTGCAGTCACCGCCATCAAAATGGTAGATTATTTCAGAAAGATGCAGGCCCCCAAATAGCCTGACGATATATCATCTTAAGCCTTGGAAGGGTAGGGCCATTCACGGTTCCCGCCCTTTTTTGTACCCCTTTCTCACCCCCATTTCCTTGACTGTAACTCATCAAAATAAAGAGGATGTGCCTATTTGAAGTGAACCCCAGAAGTTGGATGTTAAACACGTTATTTATCGCTAAAGGTATTGAGCTCGGTATTGCACCGGGCTCAATCCCTTTAACTTCATTTTTATTCTTTTATTGTTACCTAAAATCCGCAAAAAAAAATAGCGTCTGATTTTGCCTTTGCTTGTGACGATTCTGTATGATTCTATGGCTTAGAAGCACTTGATATAGCTTGTATGCAGACACATTCCCCTTACCCCGTAAGGTCGAGAGGCTTTGACCTAAGCATCAACGAAGAGTG
>CAMJQA010000094.1 GCA_946407895.1 uncultured Prevotellaceae bacterium | reverse complement strand
ATCTTGTGGATGTACATCTTCTTCATGTTCTCGCGGGCGGGCTTCAGATACTGGCGGGGATCGAAATCGCCGGGCTTCTCGTCGAAGTGCTTGCGGATGGCAGCGGTCATAGCCAGGCGGCTGTCGCTGTCGATGTTGATCTTGCATACGGCACTCTTGGCAGCCTCGCGCAGCTGCTCCTCGGGAATACCTACTGCATCGGGCAGCTTGCCACCGTGGGCATTGATGGTATCCACCTCTTCCTGGGGCACGCTGCTGGAGCCGTGGAGTACGATGGGGAAGCCGGGCAGCTTCTTCTCTATCTCGTGCAGGATATTGAATGCCAATGGGGGAGGCACGAGCTTGCCGGTCTTCGGGTCGCGAGTGCACTGTTCGGGAGTGAACTTATAGGCGCCGTGGCTGGTACCGATGGAGATGGCCAGGCTGTCGCAACCGCTGCGGGTAGAGAAATCTACTACTTCCTCGGGCTTCGTATAGTGGCTTACCTCGCTGGCTACCTCATCCTCTACGCCGGCCAGCACGCCCAGCTCAGCCTCTACGGTAACGTCGAACTGATGAGCATATTCTACCACCTTCTTCGTCAGGGCGATGTTCTCCTCGTAGGGCAGGGAGGAACCGTCGATCATGACGCTGGAGAAGCCGTTGTCGATACAGTCCTTGCAGAGCTCGAAGGTATCGCCGTGGTCCAGGTGAAGAACAATCTGAGGATTCTCGCAACCCAGTTCCTTGGCATACTCCACAGCACCCTGGGCCATGTAGCGCAGGATGGTACCGTTGGCATAGTTGCGGGCACCCTTGCTCACCTGCATGATGACGGGCGACTTGGTCTCTACGGCAGCCTGTACGATGGCCTGCATCTGCTCCAGAGTATTGAAGTTGAAAGCGGGGATGGCATAGCCGCCAGCCACAGCCTTGGCAAACATTTCACGGGTGTTCACCAGACCCAATTCTTTGTAACTTGTCATAATGTTTAATATTAAATGAAAAACACTTTTGTAATATTTATCTCTTTTTCACCTAAGCGGCTGCAAAGGTACGAATAAGCAGGCGATTTTCCAAATTTCTTCGCACATTTTTAACCTTTATCGCTGTTCGGGCAAGGATGCTCTGATTCTCTGAGAAAAACCGAGCCGGGAGAACTTTCAAAACTTACAATTCCTTGACCAGGTATGTCACGGTAGGCAAATGGTCGCTGAAGCCATCGAGCCATGAACCACCCGCTGAAGTACGCAGGGGGCTGCCTTTGTATCGTCCGTCTTGCTGGATGAGGTAGTCGCGTCGGAAGACATGGTGGTTCAACAGTTTCAGGTGGCGGTAGTCCTTCTTCCCCTTCACGTCCAGGAGGTTGCGGCTCAGGACTATCTGGTCGAAGAGGTTCCAGGCGCCCTTGTACGTCAGGGTACCCTGCCCGTTGGAACGCAGTACGTTCCACCAGGGGTTATAGAAGTCGTGCTCGCCCACCTCTTTCATCTTGCGTTTGGCTCCCAGCCACTTAGACATCGATGTATTATCGGGATCGTCGTTCATATCGCCCATCACCATGATGCGCATATCCTTGTCGGCCTTCATGATGCTGTCGGTCAGATGTCGTACCTGCTGTCCCGCCCAGTCGCGGTATTTGGCCTCCGAGCCACGGCTGGGCCAGTGGCATACGATAACAGTAAGCGGGTCGCCGGCCAGTTTTCCCTGTACCGTCAGGAAGCCACGGGTCAGGAACCCCTTTTCCATTGCATCGCCGTCGTACGGCTGCAGGAAGTAGCGATCTACGCTGAAGAAGCGTGGATTATAGAAGAGGGCACAGTCGATGCCGCGCTTGTCGGGCCCCTCAACATGCACGTACTTCAGGCCGCGTTCCCGAACGGCAGGCTGTTTCAGCAGGTCGTCCAGCACGCGATGGTTCTCAATCTCGGCCACACCTACGATACTGGCACCTACGCCCGGCAGTTTGTCGGTACCCAGGTCGGTAAGGACACGGGCCATATTGGCCAGCTTATGCTCGTACTTCATCTTGTTCCAGCGATAGGAACCGCCCGGCAGGAAATCGTAGTCATTCTTACTCTCGTCGTGGAGCGTGTCGAAGAGATTTTCCATGTTGTAGAATGCTACGGAATAGACGCCGTATTGCTTCTGAGCCAGGCACGCCGTCACCAACGCCGCAAAAAGCGACAGCAAAAGAATGTTTTTTCTCATGAAATACATTATTTATATTAAAATGATGGCACAAAGATAGGGTCTTTTGCTGAAATAAACTCCTTTTTCGGAAAAAAATAACCGTTCATGCAACATTATCGATTTTTTTTTGCTTACTTTGCACAAGATATTGCACAAAAACATCATTCATATTATACATGAGAAAACAATTTCAGACAGTAGCCCTACTGAGCCTGCTTGGAACTGCGGGCTACGCCCAGGAGACGGTTACGGAGACGGAGAAAGACCTGAAACAGGACAATGCGGCCTTCGTCTTCACCGAATCGCAGCTGGGCGAGGATGATGACATGACACAGAACGTCATCATGGTGGGTTCGAACACCAATGTGTACAAAAGCAATGTGGGTTATCTGTGGAGCCCGGTCCGCTTCAAGTTCCGTGCCTACAACAGCCGCTATAACGGCATCTACATGAACGGCGTACAGGTAAACAATGCCGAGACCGGCCAGTTCAACTACTCCACAATAGGCGGCATGAACGATGCCGTCAGGAGTATTGATGCCAGCAGCCCCTTCGAGGACAACAGTTTCTCGATGGCCGGGCTGGGCGGCAGTAACAACTACGACCTGCGCGCCTCGAACTATGCAGCCGGCAATAAAGTTACTCTCTCAGGCGCCAACCGCAACTATACCCTGCGCGGCATGTACAGCTACGGCACCGGAATAACGCCGCGCGGATGGGCCTTCTTCGGCACAGTCGGATACCGATGGGCCAATATGCAGACGGCTGCCGTGGATGGCACGTTCTACAACAGCCTATCCTACTTCATGGCCCTGCAGAAGATATTCAATGAGCGGCACGCCCTAAACCTCTCTACATGGGGCAACCCCACCGAGCGTGCACAGCAGGGCGCCAGCACCGACGAAGCCTACTGGCTGGCCAATGACCGCCAGTATAATCCTTATTGGGGATACCAGGACGGGAAAAAGCGCTCCAGCCGCGTCGTGGAGAACTATGAGCCATCCGCCCTGCTCACATGGGACTTCAAGATAAACGACGACATGAAGCTGACCACCAGTGCCTTCGTGAAATATGCCATGTACAGCAGTACCAAGCTGAACTACAACGGCACGAATCCCGCACCGGACTACTGGAAGAACTTCCCCTCATATAATTATGATGTATGGGGCGAGACCGATGGTGCAAACAATAACGTGGATGCCTTCTGGAACAGCGTGGAGAACTGGATAGGCCCTGACTACAAGCGCCAGATAAACTTCGACCAGCTCTATTTTGCCAACCGGCAGCTTAACCGCACAGGCACGGATGCAATGTACTACATCCAGGCTAAGCACAACGACCACCTTGCGACCAACCTCAGCTCCACCTTCAACTGGAATATTGACAAGTCGCACCGTTTCCTGACGGGCCTGCAGCTGGGCAGCAACAAGGGCATGCACTACCAGACAATGGAGGATCTGCTGGGCAGCGAGAACTTCCACAACGTCAACACTTATGCCATAGGCACCTACCCAGCCTCGGACAGCCGCGTGCAGTACGACCTGAACCATCCCAACGGCCAGGTACGCGTAGGCGACCGCTTCGGATACGACTACAACCTCTTGGTACAGCGCGCCACAGCCTTTGCGCAGTATGCTGTAGATAAGGGCATATCACATAACTTCATCAACGCCAAGATAGGAGGCCAGCAAATGTGGCGCGACGGCAAGATGCGCAACGGCCTTTGTGCCGACTACAGTTTCGGCAAGAGCGGCACGGCACGCTTCCTCGACGGAGGATTCAAGATGGGAAGCACCCTGAATATCGGTCACGGAAGTGCCCTGAACATGGGCGTCGGCTACGAGACACGCGCCCCGCAGGCCAGCACAGCCTTCGTGAGCCCCGAGATGAACAACAACTTCGTCGATAACCTGAAGAACGAGAAAATAGCCTCGGCCGAACTGGGATATACCCTGAACATATCCTGGTTGCAGATGAACCTGAACGGTTACTTCACACACTCGTACGAAGGCACCGAATGGCAGAACTACTACGACGACAACGAGAACAGCTTCACCTACGTCTCTATGACGGGCGTAGAGAAGAACTACTACGGCGTGGAACTGGGCGCACGCTTCCGTGTGACGAGCAGTTTCGACATCAACCTTATCGGCACTATGAGCGATGCCAAGTACGTGAGCGACACCGATGTCAGCTACATGCTCTCTACCGAAGGTACCATGAAGCAAACCAAGTGTTTTAATAAGAACATGCGCGAAGGCGGCACCCCACTGGCAGCAGTAAGCCTGGGTCTGAACTATAACATACGCCGCTGGTACCTGAGTCTGGTGGGCAACTACTACGACCGCATCTACATGAGCTACACACCCGTGACCCGCTTCGAGAGCACACAGCAGCTTTGGGCCAAGAACAACTATAATGGCGCCAGCATAGACAACGCCACGGGCGAATATATCTATGCCGTACCAGGCCAGGCCAAAGGCAAGGGAGGCTTTATGCTCGATGCCAGCATCGGACGCCAGTTTTATGTCTTTCACCACCCCCTCAGCGTAAACCTGATGCTCACCAACATCACCAATAACACCAAGATTACTACAGGAGGCTATGAGCAGAGCCGCATGAACTACAGCGTCAGCGACCAAGAGATAAACACCCGCACATATAACTTCACACGCAATCCCAAGAAGTACTATGCACAGGGCATCAACGGCATGCTGAATATCAACTACCGCTTCTGATAAATAATTATTGAAATAACGAAATTCCCGAAGATCATGAAAATAAAATTGTTTATACTCTCTGCCGCGAGCTGCCTCGCACTGAGTGCCTGCATGGACCGCGACTGGGAGGTGCCCGAGAGCATCCAGGACAATCCTCCCTACGGCAACAACCAGATAGAGAAATATCCCGCGTCCCAAGTCATCACTATTGCACAACTGAAGGCGCAGTACAAAAGCGTCATTGAGGCTAACAGCAAGAAGGAAATCACCGAGGACGTGCAACTGCAAGTCGCAGTGAACGGCAACGATGCCGGCGGAAACATCTATAAGCAGATTTCCGTGCAGGACGAGACAGGCGGTATCATCATAGGCATCAATGCCACCGACCAATTCGCATTTTTGCCCGTAGGACAGAAACTGCTCATCAACCTGAAGGGGCTTTATATCGGCGGCTATGGCAGTCAGGCCCAGCTGGGTACGCTTTACAACGGCGGCATCGGACGCATCGACCGCGACGAGTGGGAGAAGCACATCCGCCTGGTAAAGGATGACGTTGTAAGTGCAAGAGTGGATACCATCAACTTCGATACCAGCATCAAAGACTACAACCAGCAGACAGGCCGCATCGTGCGCATTACCGGGGCAACCATTAACGGCGAGGGTACACAGATACTGGCTCCCGAAGACGGCAGTGTACGCCTGACCAGCAATTGCGCCAACCGCAACATCAACGGCAGCTCCAAGGTAGTTTTACGCACCAGCACCTACAGCGACTTTGCCTCGCTTCCCATTCCTAAGGGACCGGTGGACATATACGGCGTCTGCACCATATTCAATGGTACGTGGCAAATTCTCATGCGCACAGAGAGCGACCTGCGCCAATAACAGTGGAACAGGAATGAAATACCAAATCATGAAATAAAGAAAAAACAGCATAATTATGAAAAAAACTTTCAAGACATTAGTATTTGTCACTTTGGGCCTGCTGGCCCTGGCAAGTTGTGAAGACGTGCCCGCTCCTTACCCCGTTCCAGACAACGGTAATGGTAATGGTGATGAGCCGACTACCATTGAAGTTAACTGTGCCCAGGCTATTGAGCTGACAAACGCATTAGCTGACGGGGCCACCTCTACAGAAACCTACACCATTACCGGCTACATCACCGAAGTTGTTGGCGATGTAAGCAGGAATCAGCAGACCTTCTGGATGGCAGACACCAAGAATGGGGGCCGGATGTTCGAGGCTTATTGGGCCAATCTGCCCGAGGGCGTCAGCGCATTCACTGCCGGCTCCAAGGTTAAAATTACCGGCAACCTCACAAAGTACGTTAACAGCAATACCGGCAAGGTTACAGCGGAAATAAAGAATCCCACAGTAGAGATCCTGGAAAACGGCGAGGGTGAGGATACGCCCAGCGGCACGGAGGTTACATGTGCCCAGGCTGTAGAACTGACTAATGCGCTGGCTGACGGAGGTACTTCCTCTGAGACTTACACCGTCACAGGTTATATCACCGAAGTTGTTGGCAGTGTAAGCAAGAATCAGCAGACCTTCTGGATGGCAGACACCAAGAATGGCGGCAAGGTATTCGAGGCTTACTGGGCCAACTTGCCTGAGGGCGTAAGCGAGTTCAAGACCGGCATGAAGGTAAAGATTACCGGCAACCTGATGAAATACGTCAAGGACGGTAAGGTTACACCTGAAATCAAGAATGCGAATGTAGAGATTCTTGAAAATAGCGAAGGCGGTGAAGATACGCCCAGTGGCACGGAGATTACCTGTGCAAAGGCTGTCGAACTAACCAATGCACTGGCTGACGGGGCCACCTCCTCAGAGACATACACCGTTACCGGCTATATCACCGAAGTGGTTGGCAGCGTAAGCAGAAACCAACAATCATTCTGGATGGCCGACACTAAGGATGGCGGCAAGGTATTCGAGGCATACTATGCAAACCTGCCCGAGGGCGTCAACGAGTTCAAGGCCGGCATGAAGGTAAAGATTACCGGCAACCTGATGAAATACGTCAAGGACGGTAAGGTTACGCCCGAAATCAAGAATGCTAATGTTGAGATTCTTGAAAATGGCGAAGGAGGAGACACGCCAAGCGGCGATGCCGGTACCATAGATAATCCCTACACCGTTGCTCAGGCACTGGAAATCATCAATGCAGGCACTTACACCAAGGACAAGGTGTACGTTTCCGGTATTGTGTCCAAGATTGATGAGATCAGTACGCAGTACGGCAACGCCACCTATTACATCTCCGACGATGGCAAGACCGACAAGCAGCTCCAGGTCTTCCGCGGCTATACTTTGGGCGGTGAGAAGTTCCAGTCGGAGGACGACTTGATGGTCGGCGACAAGGTCATCGTCTGGGGCGTGCTGACACTTTACAACAGCAAAACTCCCGAGATTACCGGAAGCCAGCTCTATGCCATCAATGATGAGACAGCCGGCGGCGGTGGCGGCGGTGGCAGTGCGACAGGGGATGCCTCCTCGTTCAACGCTGCCGATCTGGGCCTGAGTAACGGTACTGCATTTGACCAGGTCACCTACAGCGGCGTAACCATATCAACCGACGGCGGCGACAACACCAATACGCCAAAGTACTATAACAGCGGATCGAACCTGCGAATCTATCCAAAGAACAGCATAACGATCTCTGCCGCAAAGACTATCATTAGCATCACGCTAACATGCACTTCGGGCAGCGTAGCTAACGGAAACGTAAAAGCCAGCAAGGGAAACGTAAACGTATCAGACCCCACTATCTCAATAACCGGGATTAACGACAAGAGCGTAACCATCACAAACAACGACGGCAGCACCGGCGCTGCATCCCAGATTCGCATTGAGAAGTTCGACATCACTTACGCCGAATAAGTACAGACAACACGTCAAAGACAAAGCCAGACAAAAGCCGCCATTCAACGCATCAGCCCTGAATGGCGGCCTTTCACTAAAAGGCATGAATACCTTGTAATAACTATACTCAATGAAGAACATCCTCACCCTTCTCTTTTTATTCATCCTTCCGATAGTTTCCTATTCAGAAGTCCCAATCGTCTATCCCCCGATTGACAAGTTACCAGGCCAGTCTGACCAGGCAGCAGTCGGGGCAGATCATTTCCCCTCCATGCTTCATGCCTTCGTATGGAGAAACTGGGGGTTAGTGCCGGCTTCCAGACTTTCCAAAGTCATCGGCACCACTGAGAAAAACGTACGCAAAATAGCAGTTTCGATGGGTTTGGAACCCAAGCCTAAGGTTGACCCCGTCTGGACCTCTCCGAAGGGTTACATTACTCTGCTGAGGCGTAATTGGCATATACTCCCCTACGAACAGATACTCTTGTTGCTGAACATGACCCAGGAGCAACTTGAGTGGAACCTCTTTGAGGACGACTTCCTGTTCGTAAAGTTGGGGAGCAAGAAACCCAAATGCGAACGTCTGATCTACCAGGAGCCTACCCGGGAGATGAATATGCGGGCTGGGGAAATTGCCAAGCTCATACGCCGCTACAAACCCGGCAAAGCGGCTCCCAGATTCGACTTTTTCGCTCAGATGCCTGTTTTCCAGCCGACGGAACAAGCACAGGGAGCAGATGCCGGTCAGGACGGTCTGCGGATGGTTTTCTCGTACAATGCCGTATATGGCGATCCACTCATGGATGCGGAGCAGTCTTCATACCCCACAGAACTTCTCTCCAGGCTCTCTGCCATGGGAGTCAATGCTATATGGGTTCATTCTGTGCTCAGGATGCTTGTAGCTCCCGAGGGGCCATTCCCTGGTGACGAGAATTACAAGGAAAGACTTGCAAACCTGAACACTTTGGTAAAGAGGGCCGCGAAATACGGCATCAAGGTTATGATGTACGTCAACGAACCACGGGCTATGCCGAAGAATTGGTTTGACTCAGAGGAAAGACAGAGCCTTGCAGGTATTTCAGAACAGAATCTACGCACCCTGTGCACCTCCGACCCGCGGGTCAGGGAGTGGCTGGCTGCCTCTTTCGAGAAAGTCTTTAGGGCTGTTCCAGGCCTTGGGGGCGTGTTCATTATTTCCATGTCGGAGAACCTTACCAACTGTGCCTCTCATGCCCATGAAGGCAACTGCCCCCGATGCTCCCAAAGGCTCCATGACGAATTGCTCGCAGAAGTAAACAATACCATTGCCGACGGCGTTTTCCGGGCCAATCCCGATGCCAGGATACTGGTATGGGACTGGGGATGGAGGGATGATTATGCCGAACGAATAATAAATCGCCTGGACAAGAGGTGCACCCTGCTCTCCGTTAGCGAATGGTCTCTGCCGATTTCGAGGGGAGGGGTAGCCTCAAGTGTCGGTGAATACTCCATTTCATCCGTCGGACCGGGACCTAGAGCCCTTGAACACTGGCGGTATGCCCAGGCTGCGGGTATGCATACAGCTGCAAAGGTAATGGTAAATGCCACCTGGGAGGTCAGTTCCATCCCCGTAATCCCAGCCATGGAACTTATAGCCTCCCATGCACGCAACCTGAGTCGGACAGGTATCAGGGACGTGATGATGACATGGAGCGTGGGAGGCTACCCTTCCATAAATTATACCGTGTTTCAGAAGATGCTTGCTGACCCGTCTGCAAGCCTTGCCCAAATAGCCCGGGACTGCTATGGCGAAGACGCCGGTCCGTTGGTCTGCCGCGCCTGGAAGGAGTTTTCCGACGGATTTGCCCAATACCCCTACAATATAGGCACACTCTACAATGGGCCCCAGCATGTAGGACCAGCCAACCTATTCTATCCCAAACCCACGGGATGGCACGCCACGATGGTAGGTTTCCCCTATGATGACCTGAAGTCTTGGAGGAGTATCTATCCCGCTGACATCTACATCGAACAGAACCGCAAGGTTGCAGACGGCTTTGAACACGGAGCCGAGATACTCAGGCAGGCCACAGTACGGGAGAAAGACTCCTCCAAGAGGAAAATGCTGGAAACCGACCTGAGGCGGGCACAGGGGTTCAAGTGTATCTTCAGATCTGTCGTTAACCAGTCAATGTTTGTTCTGTGCCGCGACAATGGAGATTCAGACGGGATGAGGAAAGCTATTGAGAGCGAGATTGCCAATGTGGGGGATTTTATCCCGCTGTACGACGAAGACCCCACCTTCGGCTACGAGTCATCCAACCATTACTTTTTCGTCCGTCAGGACTTGCTGGAGAAACTCATCAACCTGGAATTCATCCTTAACGAATCTCCTTTTCGCCCTACATAGAAAAAAAAATGCGTTTTTTCTTTGCTATGTGCTCGCTTATTCGTAACTTTGCACCCGCAAAACTGAAAAAGCGACCATTACACATATAGTTACCAGCTATATTCAACGCATAAAAACAAAGTAAAAAAAGAAAGATATGAAGAAAGGTATTCATCCCGAGAACTACCGTCCCGTTGTCTTCAAGGACATGAGCAACGGCGACATGTTCCTGAGCCGCTCTACTTGTAAGGCCACCGAAACCGTGGAATTCGAGGGCGAGACTTACCCCGTAGTAAAGCTGGAAATCAGTAGCACCTCTCACCCCTTCTATACGGGCAAGAGCAAGCTGGTGGACACCGCCGGCCGCGTGGACAAGTTCATGAGCCGTTACGCTCGCACCAAGAAGTAAAGGCACTAAATCTGAGCGAAAAGCGAAGAACGTGCCAAGAGACGCAAGCACAAGTGAGGCCCCTCTTCTGTTCCGGAAGAGGGGCTTTCCTTTATCCCCTTCACTAGCCATTGCACCCTATACCTATTATAATTAATAATATATACACCACATGAAAAGAATCCTCCTGTTCCTTTTCCCAGTTCTCTTGCTCACAGCCTGTGGCGGTAATGACCTGCCCTCGCCTACTCCCTCCCGGGAAAAGCAGGAAAACAAGAACGCCAATACCGTATCCACGCTCTACTCCTCGCGGATGGAGATTCCACATTTGAAGGGCGGAGCCAGCCAGCTCCTGGTGAAGACCGTACCCGAATTCGGTGTCAACTACTGTGCCGAGTTCGACTGTAATCTGCGTGCCACCCGGTGGATAGCCTACCGATGGGACATAGACAATACGGTAGATAATAATGTGGGGCGGACCGAGGATTGGGCCGAGGACACACAGATAGCGGCCGAGTATCGCGTCACACTGGAACAGCACCGCAGCAATGGCTACGACAGGGGACACATGCTGGCCAGCGAGGACCGACAGAACTCCAAGGAGGCCAACCGCCAGACATTTCTGATGACTAACATGCACCCACAGTTTCACGACTTCAACGGCACAAACAGGGGGAAGGAATTCGTATGGTACAACTTGGAGAACCGCGTACGCAAGTTCTACCAGGGCTGGACGCGCAAGGCCAATGCCCAGGACACCATCTACGCCGTGAAGGGCGGCACCATAGACCATCAGGACCAGATTCTGGAGGTCACGCCGAAGGGCCTCATCGTGCCCCGCTACTTCTTCATGGCTTTCCTATACAAGAACACTCAGGCCTCCCAGGGCGGCTATAAGGCCCTCGCCTTTTGGGTAGAGCATACCAATGGCACCGATACAACCACGGGCAACGCCCTTGCCAAGTACATCATCAGCATCGACGAGCTGGAACGCCTCACGGGGATAGACTTTTTCTGCAACCTACCCGACGAGATAGAGAATGTTGTAGAGGCCAATGCCGTACCCGCAGCATGGGGATTCTGAAACCCTATTTCAAAGTCTGATACCAACTCTTATTTTCCGGGTATTTCCCGAAACGATGACCTTTCCGTTTTCCGGCTCGCAAGTGATTAGGCGACCACCCTCTGCTTTTGCCCAGGAGATGTTATTCATGCAGAAGGGGATGTCTATGATATATTGCCCTTCACTCTTATCGCCGGAAATGTCGATTTCGATTACGTCCTGCCTGCTGTGCCTTCATGTCTGCCATACAGCACATAGCCAAGGCCAATAGCAAAAACTTT
>CAMJQA010000093.1 GCA_946407895.1 uncultured Prevotellaceae bacterium | reverse complement strand
GGCGGGTCCAGTAAAATTTACACCCGGGTTTAGATAAATTTACCGCCCTTTTCGCGTTCTTTTTGTTTTGACAGTGCAAAGGTACGACAGCTTTTTGGCGCGATGCGCGATACGGCGCGATACGGCGCGATATGGAACGATAAGGCACAATAAGGCGCGATACGGCGCGATAACACTGCAAAATTTTTGCATTTTTGCATTTTTGCATTTGTGTTTTCTGGGGTATGCTGCCAAATAATATATAATTATAATTACACATGGGTTATAGTTTTTGTTATTATATAAGCGGAAAATGAAAAACAGGTGTTTGCAAAAATGCAAAAATGCAAATTTGCAAACCGGATGTCCCTAATTCACCTCAACTGCATCGATTTTAGGTCAATATTCAAAAAAATCTCTCATGCGTTTTGCTGATAATGAGAAAATTTATACAATTAACCTACGGTCTAAAATACTTCCGCTCGGATAAGCAAAATAAATTCGGATTTATTTTGTTTATCGCTCACTTATCCGTATCTTTGCAGATGTTATGGAAGAAAATGGATTAAAATTATCGGATTTCCCTGAACGGGAGACTGAGGAGGGCGTAAAAATATATGGCACTACGTCCTATGAGACAGTGCAGGGTCATTCCTCCCGTATCTCCCATAATTCCCATTCTTCCCGTCTTTCCCATTCTTCCCGCTATGCCCGCGTCCACTGATAGTTTCCTCGCTCCAAAGGGTGATTATTTTTGTCAGGCTATGCCTGGGCTGTGAAGTTGACTAATCGTCTTCTGCAGTCTGGGCATAACTTTTCTGCCAGAATGGCAGATTTTTTTGCATTTTTGCATTTTTGCATTTTTGCATTTTTGCATTTTTTGCATTTGAACTACGTTCGAGCCTGCTATCGCTCGGCCAAATTCAAACAAGTTTGTTTGGCTCTCGCTTAATCGCAGCCTTGAACCTTCGTTCGAGCCTGCTCACGCTCGGGAGAGTCGAAACGAGTTTCACTCTCCTCTCGCTTAATCGCAGCCTTTTGCATTTAGTGATTTGCGTTTTTGAGTCGCAAAATTGAGCTCTCTATATTCGTCTAAGCTATCGGTGTATTTGTTAACAACTAATAAACAGAAAGTTTCAACTAAACAAAAATGTTAAAAATCCAATCCCAAAAGCATTTTATTCGGAGAAAGGGGATTGGGTAAGCGGAAACTCCCTACCTTTGCAGCAGACATTTCGAAAAAACAACAAACATGACGAAAGAGAAATCCAGGAAACCCCTGACACGAGGCGAGACGGAGGTGATGAATATCCTCTGGGAGAGCACAAAGGGAATGACGGTACGGGAGATTGTGGACCGCTACCCCGAGCCTCAACCCGCTCTGACCACAATAGGCACATTCCTGAGGATACTGGAGGCCAAGGCTTACGTAGAGCACAGGCGCATAGCAGGTACGGGACGCACCTTCGTCTATTCCCCCACCCTCTCGCGCGAGAAATACCTTAACCAGGTGCTCGGCGAGGTCCGAGACTCCTTCTTCGGACGTTCTGCCAAGAAGTTCTGCTCCTACTTCATCCAGCACGAGGACCTCTCGGACGAGGACCTGAGTGAAATATTAGAACTGATAAACTCCAACCGATAAACATCCCCCCGGAAATGACATACCTCCTCCGCTCTGCCCTGCTACTGACGCTGCTCTACGGCGGTTTTGCCCTGCTACTGAGCCATGAGACATTCCATCGGCTCAACCGCATCTGCCTGCTGCTGGCAATGATTGCCTCGCTGCTCCTCCCCGCCGTGGAGCTCAGGCTCGATGTACCCTGGGCCAGCAGACCGGCCGAGGAGAGAACCGTGGCCGACGGCATACCCTATGAGGCTATAGCCGGGCACCAGGCTGCAGAGGCCTACGGAGAGGAAAACGATGTGGCCACCGAGACAGAGATAACAGCGGGCAGCAAGGAAGTGAGAGACGAAGCTACCGACACACCGCCTACGAAAGCCAATCCTTATGAGAGGGCTACGGATGCCCTGCGCCTCATCTACCTCCTTGGCCTCATCCTGAGCCTGGGAGTCTTCGTACGCGAGGTACTCCAACTGTTCCGCGAGGTAAGAAGCGGCATACGTACCCGCGACAAGGAGGGAAACACACTCGTCATCCTGAGCGGAGACTTTGCCCCGCACAGTTTCCTACATTACATTATAATAAGCGCCAGCGACTACGAACGTCTGCGCGAGCCTATCCTCAGGCACGAGCAGGCCCACGTCCGGCTCCGCCATTCGTGGGACATTCTGTTGCTCCAGGTGGTCCAGACCGTGCAGTGGTTCAATCCCTTCGCCTACCTGCTGGGCCGGGACCTGAGGGCCGTACACGAATACGAAGCCGACAGCGCTGTACTTAACCAAGGCATCGATGCAACGAGATATCAACTCCTACTCGTAACTAAGGCCACAGGCAAGAGGCTGCAGACCCTTGCCAACAGCCTCAGTCACGGCTTACTCAAAAAACGAATTACAATGATGCACAAGAAAGATTCCACTGGCTGGCGAATGGTCAAGAGCACCATCCTGCCACTACTGATGAGCGCTGCCCTTGCGGGCTGGGCCAAGGCTCCCCTGCCCGACGGGGCTGAAAAGGACAATCCAGACAAGTCGAATACCTACCTGGCAGAAGACGGCCAATCCCTTCCGGGCGATACGCTGAAGGCCGTCAGAGCCTGGCTCATGGACAAGAACGAGAAGAATCCCCGCCGGCGAAAATGGGGCGATATGTTCGTCGTAGCATGGACGAAAGGAACATTTGTCGAAAACGCAAGCGGCGACACCTTCGTAGAGGACCGCCCAGTCTGCGAAAGTCCGTATGGACTAAGGGCCAGCACAACAACCGTTCGCCTGGACGGAAAGGAACTGGACATCCACAATCTGCCCGACATACCTGCCCGCTTGGTACGGCACGTAAAGCTTAACCTAAAAGACGGCCACGGATACATCGACCTTAGCACCCGCGAGGTCAAGGTGCCACAGGGCACGAAGGGCAGCATCAATCCCGAATATACCGTCCTGCTCACCGGCATCGTCCCCGAGGGTTCCTACTGGCCCGTCACCATCTGGCAGACCCAGGGCATAAAGGACAGCTACGACTGGCACGACTACGTCTATATCAGCTGGACGGAAAAGTGGTGGAACATCAGCGACCAACTGCGCGATGTAGCCCTAAGGAAGGACCACCGCGTACGCATCAACGTCACTCGCCAAGGTGAGCGCCACGTAGCGCGCATGACCCGCATCCTACAGGAGTGCGGCATCACGAACTACGAATTCGTACGCCAGGGCTGAGGATTAATCAATCACAGACACAATTCCCATGTAAAAAAAAAGAAAAGAATATGATAGGAAAGAACTATTATCTGGCCATTTTGATGACCATAGCGCTGGCTTCGTGCAGCACAGAGAACAGAGGAAAGCGGGCTGTTGCCATGAACGACGACAATGTCATGGTGCTAGACCGTAGCATAGTGACCGATACGGTGGACATTCCGCTGAGCGAGCTGGCGGAGGGCTACGAGCTCATCAGATTCGAACGTGGTGAGCAGGCAATGTTCCAGTTCTGGTGGGCATCCTTCTCGGAACACTACGTCTGCATCAAGCAGAGCCAGGGCCCCCTGAAGCTATTCGACACCAAAGGACATTATATTCATGATGTTGGAGCCGTAGGGCACGGGCCTGGCGAATACGTCGGTGTCTATGACGTAGCCATCGATGAGCCCAGGGGCCGTATATTCGTAGCACCCTTTGTGGGCGAAAACATACTCATCTACGACCTGCAGGGCCAATACCAGGAGAGCATCCCTATGCGCGACCGCATCAACAAGGGTCGCCTGCATATAGAGGCTGACGGCACCCTCAGCCTGGTTCACCTCTGCTTCAGCGACTTTGGCGACGAGGCCAAGCAGTTCACTACAGCCTGCATCAATACCGAAAGCAAGGAAGCCAACGTCGGCTACTGCCACCAGGCGGCCCTGACGATGAAGGCACGCAATGAGCAGGGACAGACCGTAGGCTTCAACAACGAGATATTCGCCTACAGCAATACCCCCACATTCGCATTCCAGCTCACGAGTTCGGATACGCTATACCATTTCGACCCGAAGGCGGGACAGGCCAAGCCATACTTCACCCTGAAGCGCAAAGGAGAAAGCGACCAAGGTTTTACCCTGTACAACGAACTGCCCCGCCACCTGCTGACCAGCCTCGACGGCAAGCTCATCCTGACGGAGAAGAAGACGGGGCGCTCGGCATACATCCGGCTTCGCAACGACTACCTGGGCGGCATAGAGATGTACCCCACAACGCAAGACGGCTACATCTGGAAAGAATGGGCCCCAGAGGAACTGCGCGACGAGCTGAAGCAGGCAATCGACCGGGGCGGACTCTCTGCCAAGGATGAAAGCCGGCTACGCGAGCTGGCCAACTCCCTGAAGGATGACGACAATGACATCCTCCTCCGCGCCCGCCTGAAGCAGTAAAGCCGGACGTAACGCGCCTGCCCTACAGACTTCCGGCATGAACTGCGAAGCCCGTGGGGGAATTCATTCGCGCTCAAAGACGGGGATATGCTCCAGGCTGAGCGGCACGCTGACGTATTGTCCGCCTGCATAATGCTTGCGGGTGTAGCGATGCGTCCATCCCCGGGCATTGCGGGGCAGATAGACGCGCTGCTCGCGGGCATCCTCCTCGATGACGGGACAAACGAGATAGCGGGGACCAAACATATATTCCGTCTGCTGGCTGAGTGCTTCGGGATCGTCTGAGAAGTCGAAGATGAGAGGCCTCATGATGGTATATCCCTCCTCGGCAACCCGCCGGGCACACTCCTGCAGATAATGCATCAGTTCGTATCGCTCACGGATGCAGCTGGCAAATATTTGCTCCGTCTCGGCAGGATAACGCCAAGGCTCCGTCTGGCTCTGATAGCCATGTACGCGCATGACAGGCAGAAAGACGCTGCACTCGATCCAGCGTAGCATCCACTGCTGGTATCTGGCGCTGGTGTATTGGTCGGACCTGCGGAAGAAGCCTCCTGCATCCATCGTCCACCAGGGCATGCCGCTGGCCGCATAGCCCAGGCCGCCCACAATCTGGCGCCGCAGCGTCTCCAGGTCGCAGTTCACGTCTCCGCTCCATACCACGGCATTGTACCGCTGCATGCCAGGGAAGGCACTGCGCGTCAGGATCACTGGCACGCGGTCTGGTTCCTCCTGCTGCAGGCCGTTGAAGACGGTACTCACCACCTTGAGCGGATAGACATTACGATAGAGTTCTCCGGGAACCTGCCCGTTAGCCACCAGGTGGTTCTGCAGGTCGTCATTCTCGGGTTCCGTAGCATCCAGCCACCAGGAATCGATATGATATGGGCGCAGCAGGCCATCGCGGAAGTGAGCCCAATAGGCCGAAGCAGCCTGTGGGTTGAAAAAGTCAACCCAGTCGGTGCCCGGTATGTAATATCCCAGCCGTTCGAATTCCTTGCCCAGGTCATTGTTGCGATCAATTTTGGACCAGACAGAAAGCATCAGGCGCAGGTTCCTGCGATGCAGCTCGTCGGTCATGGCCTTGGGGTCGGGGTAATTATCCTCGTCGAACCGCATGGCGTTCCATCCATGCTTGCCCCAATAGAGCCAGTCCTGCACGATGACACTGAGTGGTATGTTGCGCTCCTGGAACCCGCGCGCGTTCTGCAGCAGCTCGTCCTGGCTCCCATATCGCTCGCGGCAATGTACATAGCCCAGCATCCAGTCGGGCATCAGGGGCGACGGCCCTACCAGGGCCCGGCAGCTGGCCGTCACCTCATCGGGAGTGCCGGCAAAGACGGTATAGTCGATTCCCTGTGCAACGGGAGAATGCCATTCGGTGGTTCCATCCACACGCCGCCAGCCCAGGGTGGGCTGATCGCCCTTCACGCCCTTCACAATTATGCGGTGCGTTCCCTCTGAGAGGTCGGCAACCACCGATGTGGTGGGCGGCAGCCAGATGTTCTGCTGGTCGGCGAGCACCTGTCCGTCAATTTCCAGGTATTGCCGGCGACTCATCTTCTGCCCGCAGTCGAGGAGCAGGGCATACAGGCCGCTCTGGCTCACCGTGAGCGAGCAGGTGAAGGTGTCGGACGTGCGCTGTTCACTCACCGTGCCCTGCGTGCTGGTTGCCTGCACGCTGTACGTCTCGCCTTCACCCTCGAGGGGCTGCAGCTGGCACGCACCGGCCGAGGGATTGAAATTGGTAAGCCCATAGTTGTTCCACATCAGTCCATACCCCTTATTGGAGAGGATGAATGGGATGGATATCTGCGTATTTACCTGCGTGAGGCGCCGCGTCAGGCCGCGGATGTTGAGGTATCCATCCTGGAACTGCCCTGTGCCGAAGATGTACTCATCCTGGGGCGAGAGGAAGGTCTGCCCCACCTCCACCGACGGGATATTTCCCACCCGGACGGGCTTCATGCGGCGTCCGCCGGGCAGCTCGCGCAGCAGCACACGGCCCCGGGCGTCAAGGAAGGTCAGCCCGTCGTGCTGCCGATCGTATGATACGGTCAGGCGGGGCAGGATCAGGGTAATACGGCTGCCCTGCGATTCCGTTTTCCATCGCGGAGCTTCCGTTTGGGCTGTATAGACGAGTTCCTCCAGGGGATCCACGCCCGAGGGGACGACTTTCACCCTGACGGCATTGTCGGCCACCGGCAAGAGTCGCAGGGTACACCCGTCGAGCGGGATGCTCGCGCCGTAGGCAGGATCCTGAGTAAACACTTGCGCCGTGGCATTCCAGCTGCATAGGGCCAGCAGCATGGCAGAGATATAACTTTTCATTTTCATTGCCTAAAGATAGATATATATTATATAATGTACGGGTATTTGACAGCTAAGAGTGCACAAAGGTACAAAAAAAATCTCCCAGGCGACTCATTGTGTCGGAAAAAATGTCTATATTTGCACCATGAATCCTAAAATAGCAGTTACCTACCTGTGTATTTTGGGCGCGATGATGCTCCTTTTGGCCGTCTTGCCCTTCCAGCACGCCATTTCGGCGGTGGATCGCCTGCTGGTATTCCTCTCTGCCCTGCTTTTCACCCTTCTGGTGTGGCTCTCCACCCAGCTGATAGGCACAGGGCAGAAGGTGGAGTCGGTCATCTTCACCGCTCTCTTCCTGCTCTTCTTCTATCCGGGCATCGGCAACTTCCTTTCGTGCGACGTCGAGGCAGTTGTAAGCCTATCATCGCAATGCATCGTGCCATTCTTCATCGGTCAGTACAACCGGGTGAGCCAGCGCCATTTCCAGTGGATATATGTACTGATGCTGCTGATGGGCATTTTCTGCAGCTATACGCACGACGGCATCACCATACCACTCTGCGCCGGATTCCTCTGGCTCTCGTTCCTCAATCGCGACCGATTCTTCCGTACGGCCTGCTGGCCGATGGTCATAGGCTTCGTCATAGGCACAGGGCTGAGCATTCTGAAGGCCCACCGCACGGGCGTGAGCAGCGTGCCCTCAAACCTGGCCGGCACCATCAGCCAAACGTCCACGGCGCTGCAGATTCTGTGGGACACGAAGATATTCCTGCTCTCAGTGGGCCTGACCGCATGGCTCAGCGTGAGCCGCTGGGGGCGCCAGATGCTTATTGCCAACTTCCGCGAGCACACCTTGCTGGCCTGCTGCGCCATGTTCTCGTACTGCACGCTGCCCTTTGCACCGCTGGGGCTCGACAATGCGGTTACGGGCGTATGCTTCTTCTGCATGATGTGGGTGCTGATACTGACGAAGGCCCTGACGCAGAAATTCATCTACGACCGAAGGCTCAAAACTACAACAATACATTAAAAGACATGAAAGAATACCTGGTAATCAGCCGCGCCAACGGCGTTACGCGCAACGGGTCGCCCTACATACAGCTCAAGGTGGCCGCACTGGACGAGACGATGAACATATCCGTGTGGGACGTACAGCCCACGGCCGGGCCCGTAGTGGGGCAGACGGTCTTCTTCTACCAAATCAAGGACAACAACGGCAAGAAGTCGTGTGCCCTGGCCGACATGAAGGTGGGCGAGATGCCAATGCTGGACCATCCGCTCTACAACCTGCTGCCCCGGCCCATACGGCGCGATGCCTGGGACCGCTGCGTAGAGGCCCTCGTACGACTGTGCACCGACCGGCAGCTCATTCCCGTCATACAAGACTTTGCCGACAAGCTGTACCGCCCCTATAGCGAGTACCCCGCCGCCACAAGCGTGCACCACGCCTACCCGGGCGGGCTGCTGAACCACACACACCAGATGCTCCACATGCTGGAGGGCCTCTACCCCTGCCTGCCCTACCCGATAAAGGTGGAGCGATGCATACTGGCCATACTCTTTCACGACTACGGCAAGGTTTACGAGTACAGCCGGCAGGGCGAGACCATGCCCGACATGTATTTGCTCGGACATATCTACCTGAGCGCCCACAAACTGCAGAATGTGCTCGACGCGCAGGGCATCGACCCCGAGGAAACCAAGCGCATAGTGCACTGCGTGCTGGCACACCACGGCACCCGCGAGTTCGGAAGCCCCGTGCTGCCCTGCACACAGGAGGCTGCCATCGTAAACTACCTGGACAACATCAGCGCCAAGGCCGAAATCATGAACGGATCGGGCGACATGGAGGCCAACATGGCACTGGGCACGCATGTGGTGAAATAGGTTCAAAGTTCGAGGTTCAATGTTCAAAGTACAAGGTTCAAAGTTCAACGCACGAGGGCAAAAACACACAAAGCACAACAACATACAATCCAAGATGAGACGAACAACACTACTGATCACGGCAATGGCCCTGCTGACGGCCAGCCACGCGGCCCGGCGGGCCGACTACCGCATCATTCCCCTGCCCATGAGCGTGCAGACGGACAGTA
Source organism: uncultured Prevotellaceae bacterium (assembly GCA_946407895.1). GTDB lineage: Bacteria > Bacteroidota > Bacteroidia > Bacteroidales > Bacteroidaceae > Physcousia. The sequence continues at coordinate 3,214 of CAMJQA010000093.1, read as the reverse complement.
CACACCACTACACCCTGAGCGACGGCATGGCCATAGCCTACGACAGCGCCGACGAGGAGCAGGCCCGCATAGCCGCCTTCCTCGCCGAGTGGATCAGGGAGGCCACAGGCCTCACCATGAAGCTCGCGCCAGCCGACAAGCAGGCCGAAATACGCCTCGAGCTCGAAAAAACAGCCGACAAGAAGCACGCCCGCCGCGCCAGGTCTAAGGAGCGCGCCGGCAAGCCCGCCGCCGAGCCCACGCCGCAGCAGCAGGAAGCCTACAGCATCACCGTAGGCCCCGCAGGCATAGCCCTGCAGGCCAGCCGGGGCGTCGGACTCTTCCGCGCGGCACAGACCCTGCGCAAGGCACTGCCCGCCGAGGCCGCAGACCGTCAGCCCGTAGACCTCCCCTACACCACAATCCACGACGAGCCCCGATTCCAGTACCGCGGCGTCCTGCTCGACTGCGCCCGCCACTACTTCACAACCGATGTGCTGAAGCAGTACCTCGACATGATGGCCCTGCACGGCTGCAACCAGTTCCACTGGCACCTCACTGAGGACCAGGGATGGCGCTTCGAGGTAAAATCCCTGCCCAGGCTGGCCCAGGAAGGCAGCATACGCCAGCAAACCGTCATAGGGCGCAACACCGGAGTCTACGACGGCCAGCCATACGGCGGATACTACACACAGCAGGACTGCAGCGACATCGTACGCTACGCAGCAGAGCGATACATCAACGTCATACCCGAAATCGACATGCCCGGACACATGCAGTCGGCCCTGCACGTCATGCCCCACCTCGGCTGCACGGGCGGCCCCTACCCGGTGAGGACATACTGGGGCGTCTCCGACGAAGTACTGTGCCCAGGCAACCCCCAGACCATGGACTTCCTGCGCACCGTGCTGGGCGAACTGTGCGACGTCTTCCCCTCCAAGTACATACACATCGGCGGCGACGAGTGCCCAAAGAAGCGATGGAAGGCATGCCCAAAGTGCCAGGCCAAGATACGCGAGCTCGGACTGAAGGACGACGGCCGCCACAGCCCCGAAAACCAGCTCCAGACATGGGTAAACCACCAGATAGAGCAATACCTCGCACAGCGCGGGCGCGACATCATCGGGTGGGACGAAATCATGGAGGGCGGACTGAGCGGCAGCAGCATCGTCATGTCATGGCGCGGCACCAGGGGAGGCATCGAGGCCGCGCGGCAGCACCACCGCGTAATCATGTCGCCCAACGTATTCGGATACCTCGACCACCCGCAGTACAAGGACGAGGACATGAAGATACCAACCGCCGGGCGATACATCGTATCCTGCAGCAAGATATACAGCTTCGAGCCACTCGTGCCCGAGGAGCTCAGCCCCGAAGAGCAGCAGTACATACTGGGCCCCCAGACCAGCCTCTGGACCGAGCACGTAGCCTACCCGCAGCACCTCTTCTACATGCTACTGCCCCGACTCGGCGCCATGAGCGAAGTACAGTGGTGCCGCCCCGAGCAGAAAGACTACCAGGACTTCCGCAGCCGCCTCCCCCGCCTCATGCAGCACTACGACCGCATCGGCATCAGCTACTGCCACCAGGTAGAATAGCGCCGCCTGGCGGAAGCACACGACAACGGCAGAAAGCAGAAGCGCCGGGCTCGCAGACCAACCGTCAACGGCAGACAATAGCCCCGCCGGGCGGTCAGACCTCCCGTCAACGGCAGGCAATAGCCCCGCCGGGCAGCAGATGAAGCCAACTCCATCAAACATCAGAAATCCAGGACGGAATTTCACTCCGTCCCCGGCAGACAACAGCCCCGCCGGACGGCGGACGCTCCAACATCACGAAGGCGACCATCAGAGCGCGAAGCGCCCCAGGTCGCCTTCATTGCGCAGTGCAGCCCTCCGCTCCGAGGCAGACATATTGCACTCCCGCCGGAGCGTCTGGTAGAGGTTAATAGCCGAGCCGTTGCCCGACAGGCGCGCCACCTCCGCCAGCGGCAGCGACGTGTAGCGCAGCAAGTCGTCCGCCAGCCGGAACTGGAACAGCTGCCGCAGCCGCAAGCCCGACATCCCCGTCAGGATGAACACCATCGTGCCCAGCTCACCCACCGTGAGCCCGCGGGCGGCCGCAAAACCCGCCACATCCATGCCCCCCGAGGCCAGCAGCCTCACAAAATCATCCATCACCCAGATCCCCGTGGGCGACAGGTTGCGCTCCAGCGCCACGTACCCGCAGTTACCCTCCTCGTCATATCGCCTCCGCCGCGTGAAGGGCGGAATATACAAGTCGTCGAACGAAAACTGCGGCCTGCAAAGCAGCTCGCGCTTCGCCCCGCGCCGCCGTCCCGACCCCCAGGGCCGGTCATTCCTGTGCTTCCAAGCATTACCTTTAGCCATAGCAAAAACAATTTAAACATTTCCGAGCGCCCGTCGGCCCTTGTTAGCCCCGCCTGCCCCGCCGTGGAGCATCCGACTGCCCACGATAGCCTCGCCTGCCACATCGTGTAGCGTCCGCCAGCCCTCATTAGCGACATCGGCGCAGCCGTGGAGCGCCCGCCAGCCCTCGATAGCGACATGGCCATGCCGTGGAGCGTCCGATGGCCCGCAAAAGCCCCGCCTGCTCTGTGGTGTAGCATCCGCCAGCCCTCGTTAGCGACATCGGCGAAGCCGTGGAGCGACCGATGGCCTGGAATAGCCCCGCCTGCCCCTTCATGTAGCGTCCGCCAGCCCGCGTTAGCCTCATCGCGCCCGTTTTCGACTGCAAATATACCCAAAATCGGCCTCCCCGCCAAAATTTCACCCCAAAAACCGCCAGAATTTAAATATATTTCACAGTTGAGAATAAAAAAACGCCTCAAAATATATTCTCCATCGTGAAATGAGAATAAATTTCAGCGCAAAGTTTATTCTCAAAGCGCAGTGAGAATAAATTCCACCATGCAAACATATTCTCAAAGCGCAATGAGAATAAATCGGAGCATGAAGGCATATTCTCAAAGCGCAATGAGAATAAATCTCAGTACATGGTCTTATTCTCAGAGGAGAATATAGAAATATTATTGTTAAAAAGCTAATGCTCCTATCGCAAAGAGTAAACAAATTCGCCCAAAAGACGCTCCGCTCGGAGCACAGCGCCGTTCCTGCCCCCTCGCACGCCATCCCCTGCCCCCGCAGCGCCGCAGAAAACAAAGAGGGTGTGTCAAAATAGGCACATCCTCTTTTTTTATCTCAAAGCCCCGACT
>CAMJQA010000092.1 GCA_946407895.1 uncultured Prevotellaceae bacterium | reverse complement strand
GGGCTGTCTGTGCCGCCAGCATAAGCACTGCGAAGGCGGCGGCGCGGCGCAGGAGCGTGCTGCTCCGGCGCGGCGGGAATGTTTTCTTTTTCATTGTTCTCATATTATTAATTGTGCTGTATTATTGTCTGCGGCGCGGCCTACCGGATGACGGCCTTGCGGCCGGAGCGGATGTAGATGCCCGGCCGTGCGGGACGTGCGGGAAGCCGGCGCCCGTCGATGCTGTACCAGGGTGCAGCCTGGTCCTGCGCAGCTTCCTGAGCGGGCATGGAGGGGATGGCGGTAGTGCCAACGTTCGGGGTCTCCATCATGCCGACGAAGTCATACACGCCCATGTCCGGCCAGATGATGATGTAGACAGTTCCCTCATTCTGCTTCTCTCCGCTGAACGGATAGAAACCTATACCCTCCGCGCCGCCTGAGAGCACGTATCGGCAATATGGTTTATTAGCTTCCTCATCGTCGTAATCCAGGACATTGGATGACTCGTCTGTGCTCTCGGCATCGGTCTTTGTCAGCACGGGGGTTCCCTTGGATTTCAGGATGACGGGGTTACCCGAAGTGACTATGCGGTCCTGCACTTCATGGAGGAGCAGCGTGTTTCCTACCAGATCGGCCTTATAGACTTTTGTGGCTTCGTCGGCCTGGAAGTTATATCTATTGGCAACAAATGTAGACCATTTGGCCCCGCCTTCTTCGATGAACGGCGGTATCCATTGTATCAACGGTGTGTGACGTATGATATCCACGAACCATTCACGTAGTTTGCCGTGACCCGCAATCGTTAATTTCTTTAACGGGCAGTCAGCGAATACTGTTTCATTGTCTGGAGCTTTAGCGCGAGCCGGTATGCCATATACCGACGTCAGGCTATGACATCTATTAAAAGCATATTCCCCGATTGTTTCCAGCTGCGATCCCTCTGCAAACGTTACCGTAGTCAGATCACAATTTTCACGGAATACATTTGATCCTATATGCCGCACTGTAGCCGGTATCGTCAGGTCTGTAAAGCCATAATCGATTTTGCCAAATCCATCTGCAAGTCCCGTGACGGCATATTCTTCACCATGGTATTCCACGCTGGCTGGAATGGAGAAGTCGGAAGTATCATAATAGTCAAAATCGATTAAACTCACCTCCCTTGGCGACATGTTAGTTACCGTGCATTTGAAAAAAGTTATACCGTTGAATGCACTAAACTCCACGGTTCCCCATATAGCATAAAGAGTGAGGTTCTGGCTAATCTGCAATATAGAGCCTGGAGATAATGCAGAGCCGTCTTCACTATCTATAGACCACCCAATGAAGATATCGTCCCCCGGGACGGTATATGAACCGGGGCAGTTTGGGAACTTGAACCACAACTCCGATCCCTCAAACCAGAACTGCCCGTTGGCGGCAGAACGCCAATCGGATGCCATGTTCTCCGGGTCCTCGCTGTCGAGTACAATTTCACTGCCCGTTCCGCGGCCCGGCTTCAGCGTAACCGTATAGGCCCAGAGGGCTGTCTGTGCCGCCAGCATAAGCACTGCGAAGGCGGCGGCGCGGCGCAGGAGTATCCCGCTCCGGCACCAGTTGGATTCTTTTCTTTCCATGATCTCTTTTTTTTTGTTTGTGGATAATTGTTGTCTATAGTTTCATTGTCTCTGTATGTAGTGCGGGGCCGTCAGAACGGGTATCCGATGGCCAGGTGGTAGCCCAGGCTGCGGCCGAACCTTTCCATATTATAATATCGCGCGCGCGAGGTCTGGTACGGCGCATGCAGCCCTACGCCCACGTCGAAGCGGATGACCAGGAAGTCCAGGTCGTAGCGCAGCCCCGCCCCGGTGCCCAGCGCTATCTGGTCGCCCAGCCGGCTGAACGAGAAGCGGCCGCCGGGCAGGTCCTTGTCCTCGCGCCGGAGCCACACGTTGCCCGCGTCGATGAACACGGCGCCGTAGAGGTTGGCAATCAGGGGGAACCGATACTCCACGTTCGCCTCCACCTTGATGTCGCCCATCTGATCGATGTATGAGTAGTTCGACTGGGCCGGGTGGTACGATCCGGGACCGATGCTCCTGACGGCGAACGCCCGTATGCTGTTGGCTCCGCCTACCGAGAACAGGTCGGCGTACGGGGCCATGCCGCTGTTGCCGTAACTGAGGACTGCGCCTGCGAAGATGCGGGTGGCGATGGCGGTGCGGCGGGTGAGCTCGAAGAGGTGGGTATATTGCGCCGACGCCTTCAGGTACTGGGCGAAGGGGACGCCGAAGAGGCGCTTGTCGCGCCTGGTGAACGGCTGCCCGCACAGGGCGTAGAGGGCCGAGGTCACGTTTCCGGCTTCCTTGATGTCCACCATCAGGGTGCGCGGTGCGTGCCGGTGGCTTTGCCAGGAGAAGGTGTACTGCATGCTCGGTACGAACTGGTCGCGCATGGAGACGTAGAGCGCCTGGTTCGCCCCCACGATAGAGTCGAACCGGGCCGTGGTGTGCAGCATCTGGTCGTAGTCCAGGCGGAAGGGCGTGAGCTCGTGCTTCGCCCCGCGGCGCCGCTGCAGCGTGTACGTCATGCGCCCGCCGAAGGAGACGCGGCCGAAGTAGCCCGCCCTGTTCATCCACCGCGCATCGAGCTGGAAGTTGGTGCCGGTGGCCGCCCGGCGCCCCAGCTTCCTTCCCAGCGATCCCAGCATCAGGCGCGGATAGGCAAGGCCCAGGCTGGCGCCGTACTCGTAGGAGTTGATCAGCTGGCGGTCGCCCTGCTGGTTCGCCCCGGTCTGCCACTCGTACGAGCCCCAGAGGCGCAGGCTCAGCGTCTCGGCCCCGCGGAACGCATTGCGCTTCGCCATGGAGAAGACCGCTCCGGGACCGACCTGCCCGTTGCTCTTCGTGGTGACCTTGCCCTCAAACTCGGCGTCGTACGGCTTGTCGAGCACCGCGGTGACGTAGGTATCGAGGGTGTCGCACCCCAGCGTCGTGTCCCGCGGCACGTACTGCACCTTCAGCTGCGAGAAGATGCCCATGGCGCCCAGCTTCTCCTGCCCCATCTGCAGCAGGTCGTGGCGGTACAGGTTGCCCGTGCGGTAGAACAGGAAGCGGCGCACGGCGCCGGGGCGGAGGGGCGGTTTGCGGTCTCCGCTCCAGGCCGTCTGCGTATCCATGCGCTGCAGCGTGTCCACTATCTGGTAGCGGTTGTACTTGTAGAGGGTTATGTAGGTCCGCCCCATGTAGAACTGCCGTCCCGCCCGCGGGGGAAGGCCCAGTCGGGGCCGCACCTGCAGCTGAACATGCAGCGGCCGCTGCAGCGTATCGGCCCGGAAGGCGACGTAGTCCGGCTGGTAGAAGAAGTACCCATTGTTGCGCATCAGCGTGGAGATGCGCTGCCGTTCGCCGTCCAGGTCCTTCACGCTGAAGGGCGCCCCCGAATGAAGGAGCGACTGCCGCGCGGTGGCCCGCAGGAGACTGTCGGCCCCGTCGGGGAACATCTGGTACCTGATGGTATCGAGATGGAACAATGGGCCCGGATGCACCTCGTACGCCAGCTTCGCCTCCCGTGGGTTCTTCATGCGCACGGTATCGTAGCGCGCCCATCCACGGAAGTACCCCAGCCCCCGCAGCGTGTTGCGGGCCACCTGCACACGGACGCCGGGGCTTACCGTGCTCAGGGTCTTCGGCGAGGAACCGAACGTGTTCCACATCCAGCGTCCAAAGCCGCGGCTGCTCCCTATATACCTATTATATATAGCCAGCCTGAGCGGCCACGGCCAGCGCGTATAGCTGCTGCCCATAATCGACCCGTTGGGCGGGAAGGAAAGGACGGCCTCGACTTCCTCGCGCGCCAGGTCGTAGGCCTTCGAGTCCAGTGTGCGGCGTTGGCGCAGCGAGTCCCTGGCCTGGCGCACCGCCTCCTCCTCGGCCTGCCCAATGGCCTTTGCATTGCCGCGCAGCAGCCCCTCCACCGTATTGTACGCATCCGCCAGGGCCGTGATGACGCCTTCCTGCAACGAATCGGCCTCCAGGCTGGCCTTCGGCTTCCGGTCGTATGCCATCTCGTGGATGCCCGCGTAGAGCAGCTCGTCGGGCGGCAGGTTGCTCGTAGTGGAACACGATGCCGCCATCAGGGCCAGCACCATGCATGATGTTATGATTCTACCGTTCTTCAATTGTCTGTTGGCTTATGGTTAGTGGTATTTCCCTCAGCCGCCGGCCGCTGGGCGTTGGGGGAGGGTTCCTTCTTCCTGTCCCGCTTCCTGAAGATGAACAGCTCGCCGAGCTTCTCTGTCTTTCTACGGAAGACGACGCCCGCGCCCACCTCCGTCAGTTCGCCCTCCAGGAGGGACTCGTAGTTGCGGTCGTAATAGACCCTGACGTAGCGCGTGGCACTCTGGTCCAGACGATACTCCAGGGATACGTTGTCGATGATGCTCTGTCCCGTATTCACCGCATCGGCCCCGCTGCGCACCTTGCCGCCGATGGTCAGCGTGATACGGTTGCCCCAGAACCGCTTAGCGAACGAGAAGCTGTAGTCCGTGCTCGTACCGCCCGTCTCCGTCGTAGAGTTCTCTATCCCGAAGTTCACGTCCACCGTACTCTGCGCCATCCCGACAAGCTGGTTTATCTCGTTCTGCAGGTAGCTGTTCAGCGTGTTCGCCGTGCTGAACCCGCCCGTACTGCTCAGGTCCGTTATGTACATGCCCGTGGCCAGCATCGTCACGGCCACACGGCCCCGCTCCTCGCTGCCCATGCCCGCAAGCTCGTTCTGCGCGGTGAGGTCCTCGGGGGCGTCCAGGGTGAACTCCAGCCCCATGTTCTCCAGTGTCTGACTGATGTGCAGCCCCACGTCGAACGCCACGCTGCGCGGCACCTTGTTCTCGTTCATGGTGGCCTTGACTCGCTCGGTTGCCGATATGTTCAGCGTCGGGTTCAGCACATTCCCCTGGAACTCCACGTAGCTGCCCGTCTTTATGTTGAAGTGCTTCCGTCCTATCACGGGCAGCACCGTATAGTTCATCTCCCCGGTCAGGATGGAATAGCGGCCGCTGAGCTTCATGCCCTCCTGGTTGTCGTACGTCAGTGTAAGGTCTCCCCCGCCTTCGATGTTCACGTAGTCGCTGCCGCTTTCGCTCAAGAGGCAGTGAACCTGTGCCGCCTGTTCGATGCTGACCATCAACTGCATTTCCATGTACTGCTGCCTGGCCTGCGGCACCTCAACCTCCAGCGTATCGGCGAAATCCACGAACGTAACCAGGTCGGCCAGCTGATCCTCCACCGTGATGGGGCTGTCCTTCATCACATACGTCACGTCCGTATTCCCCAGCACCGTCAGCTTGCCGCGCAGGGCCAGGTCGTCCAGCGTGCCCCGCACCATGCCGTTCAGGTCCACGAAGACCTTGCCGTATGCCACGGCGCTGCGGCTCTTCGGTGCATCTATCAGTCTGTAGTTCTTCGCCGCCACACCCATGTTCATACTGATTCGGTCCAGGTTGCTGAAGTCGATGGTGCCATCCAGCACCAACGGATTGTTGCCCACGGCATAGGCTTCTATGCGGTCCAGGTCGATGCGGCTGCGGCTGATGCGTATCGAGTCGTCGGGGAACCGCAGGTTAATGTTGTACGGCTCCGCCACGAAGCGCACGCCGCTGGTGGCTATATGTCCGCTCAGGAGCGGGTTCGACGTGGGGCCCACCACCTGCAGCTCTCCGTTGGCCGCACCCTCCAGCCGGGCTACGTCGCTCGGTATGAACACGTTGGCCAGACTCATGGGCAGCTCCTGCAGCTGGGCGGTGGCTTCAATGCGGCCCTCGCCCTTCTCCTGGCGGTACATACCGTTCAGCAGCACCACCTCGCGTCCGTTCTGGCTCACTATGCCGTCCACGTAGTGCGTGCCGTCCGGGTTGGGCAGATACACCGCGTTCAGGCCTATGTCGCCGGTTCCCTTGCCGTTGTACGTCATGTTCTGCACCGTCATGTCGGTCGATACGGAGAGGGTGGTGCTGTCGGACTGCATGTAGTGGAGGTCGCCGTGCAGCAGTCCCCCCAGGTCGGGCATGTAGGGCAGTACCTGCGCCAGTTCGCCCACGTTGAAATGGTTCACGCTCAGGGAGATGTCTTGTAGAGCCTCGTCGTTTGGCGTACTGTACAGCTTAAGTCCCGTACCGTCGTCGGCCACGAGGTTCACAAGGGCTTCCACGCGGCGTTCGTTCGTCAGCGTGATGAAGTTGTCTGCGTTCAGTGCGAAGTTCCTGTATGCGATTACGGGGTTCAGGGGTGTAAAGTGCAGCGTCGTGCCCTCCTGCTTCATGTCGGCCCTCAGTCCCAGGTCCACGCCCTTCCGTCCCTTCGCATCCCGGAAGATCAGCGAGGCGGCCGCCCCGGTGGGCGTCAGGTCGGCATGCACGGTCGATTCGAAGCTCACCACCTTGTTCCTGGGTCCGTTCCTCACCCGTCCGTCCATGCTCAGGCCCGTACTGTCCTGGTAGATGCGCATGTGTATGGTATCCAGCAGCACGGCTCCCGTACTCAGCGTTTGCACATGTCCGTATCCGTTCACTCCGCCCTCAGGATCCGATGCCAGGTCCAGGTGTAGCGCCTCATAGGTGTACCCCATAGATCGAAGGAAGTTGCAGAGCGGGTTGTTGCGACCCGTGTGCAGCTGCATGCTCAGGGTGGGCAACAGCGTGCGCAGCGTGTCCTGGTCCAGCTGGTACGCCTTCAGCTGTCTGTCCAGCTCGCTTCCGAAGGCCTCGGCCTGCGACCTCAGCAGTTCCAGTCCGCCGCGCGCCTGCATCCTCAGCGTCATGTCCCCGGCCTCTGCGCTGGCAAAGAGCGTGTCGGGCTGCAACAGGGCTTCCAGCTTCATGTCCAGCGGATGCAGCACCGTATCGCTCAGCACCAGCTCCATGGCCTGTACCTGTCCGCTCAGGCGGTGGGCGTCGCGCAGGTTGCTCTCCCCGTCAACGTTCATTACCATGCTCATTCGCAAGGGTTTGGGCACCAGGCCCAGCGCATACAGGTCTATGCGGCTCATGTCCATGCTGAAGGTGGCTCCGGTGATGTGGCGGTCTATCGTGGCGTTCACGCAGCCGTTCATGCCAAGCAGGGGGTTGTTGCTTTCTATATTCAGTTCGGCCGTTCCCTGATGGAGTAGGGCGGTGGCCCTCACGCTGTCCAGGTCCCACTGGCCGTAGCGGAGGTGCTCCACGCTTGCCTCGGCCTTCAGCCTGGTGGCCTTCGAGAGATAGTCGGTTCCCCGTCCCTCGATGTGCGCAGTCGCCGTAAGCTCGTAGAGCGAGTCCTTGGGCAGGAAGTGGTGCAACTGCATCTCCCTGATGCGCGCCCTGGCCTTGTAGCTCATGGTCCGGGCGTCCAGGGTGCCCTGCAGGTGTGCCCGTCCGCGCCCCTCGGAGAGCAGGGCATCGGCCTGGTAGCGCTGCCCCTTCAGGCGGGTGCTGGCGTTCAGCACCATTGGGGGCAGTTGTACGTCCTTCAGCCCCGCCATCCGGTTTACGAAGCTGAGGTCCATCGTCTTGGCCTCCCACACCAGGTCTGCCCCGCGCATCACCGAATCCATGATGTCTGTGGCCCATCCCGTGGCCCGCACGTCCAGCACCCCCGGCATGTTCAGGTGGCACGTCTTCACGATCAGGCTGTCCACGTTTCCCTGTACGTCCAGGGCCATGTCTATCTGCTTTTGGGGGTAGAATTCGCCTGTCTGCTGCCCCAGGTATCGGTCGGCCAGGCACGTCACGTCCTCGTGCCCGATAGTGGCCTGCAGGTCGGCGAGCATGGTGCCCCTCTGCGCTTTGGACTTCAGCGCATTCCATTCCATGTCTGCGTTGCCCTCCACCCGGCTGTGCGGCGTCTCCATCCAGAGCCCGCCCAGCCTTATGCCCTCGGCGTTCAGGAATACCCGGCTGCGCAGGGCCGTCAGCGTCAGTCCTCTTTCCTCGGCGAAGGCTCCCCTGGTCAGGCTTCCCCTCAGCTCCCCAGTCTGCTGGTCGAAGCTGAAGTCCTCCACCTCGGCTTCCAGGTTGCGGAAGTCAAGGTGGTCGAAGCCAGCCCCGCATAGCAGCTCAGCGTCCGTGGCTTCTGCTCCATCGATAGAACCTTTTGAACCCTTTGAACCTTTTGAACCTTTTGAACCTTGTCTATAGCTCAGCCTCTGCGCGTCCAGCGAGAAGTGCTTCGCGGCATAGTGCCCTGCGGCCAGGTCCACCTCGCCCCCTTGCAGCACGGCTTCGTCTATCATGCCGTCCACGAATACGGAGTCGGCCGGCATGTCTATGACGACGCGGCTGCGGGCAATGCGTATCCTGTCCACACCCAGCAGCAGACGGGGCAGCGAGGTCTTCGTGGTGTCGTCGTCCTCCCCGCCGCCCTCAATCCTCAGGTTCAGGCGGCCGCCCTCCAGGTCCAGTCCCTCCACGCCGATGCGCCGTTGCAGGATATGGCTCAGGTCCAGGTCGGCCACGGCACGCTCTACGCAGATGAGCGTGTCGGGCGGGTCGATTACCGTCAGGTCGCGGAGGGCCAGGTCCAGCAGGGGTGTGATGCGCAGTCCGCCTACGGAGATGCCCAGGCCCGTCTGCCTGCTGGCATACTCCGCAGCCCATTGCACCGCGCGCCGCTGCACGGGCGGCACGTAGAGCAACAGGGTCAGCAGGAATACTGCCACCAAGGGTGTCAGCACGATGCCGCAAGTCCACTTCAGAGCCTTTTTCATTCCGAATTATGCAAATACCGCAACAAAGGTAAGAAAAAAACGGGAGATACGGAGTTTATTTCGTAAGTTTGCAAGCACTAAACATCTTTAATGTATGAAAAAGCTCCTGTTTCCCTTCCTTTTTGGACTTTCCGCCCTGCTGATTTCTGCCTGTTCGGACAGCAAGCGCGATGCCATAGGGCGTACCGAAGTGGTCATAGAGACCTCGCGCGGCAACATCACCCTGCGCCTCTACGATGATACGCCCCTCCACCGCGACAACTTCATCCGCCTGGTCCGCCAGGGGGTATATGACGGCCTGCTCTGGAACCGCATAGTGCCCGAGGGCACCATACAGACGGGCGACCTCACCCTGAAGGCACGCGGGCAGAAGCTGACGGCCGACACCTCGCAGTACCACTATACCATAGAGCCCGAGATAATCTATCCGCGCCACTTCCACAAGGCCGGAGCCCTGGCTATGGCACGCGAGGCTGACGATGTCAACCCCGGGCGGCGGAGCAGTCCAACCCAGTTCTACATCGTATCGGGAAAGGTCTATGACCGCGGCTCGCTGGCCGAGCTGAACCAGTTCATGCGCGACAGCGACACTACGCGCCTCCGCCCTGCGCTCACAGAACAGCAGAAGCAGGCCTATACGACCCGCGGCGGCTGTCCGCACCTGGACGGCGACTACACCGTCTTTGGCGAGGTTGTGGATGGCCTGCCCGTAGTGCAGTATATCAACCGCCTGCGTACCGACGAGCACGAACGGCCCATCAAGGAGGTTGTCATCAAGCGTATCAGAATCAAGGAATAGAGTGGGGGAGCTGCAGGCCGGCACCTTCTCAATCCCTTTGCGGTTAAGGAAAAAACCTTACAACACCCCTTGCGAGAATCGTGTATTCGCGAGCCAACGATATTCGGGCCTCAAATACGCGATTCTCGCAAGGTTTTTATAACCGCTTGTAAATCATTGCCTTGAGTAAAATTCGGCTGAAAACAGCTGCACGAAAGCGGCTGTTTTGTGCAATAAATTGGCCGTTTTAGCCCTTTCAAAGCCTGATTTTTACAGGAAGATAACCCGGAGTTTGCAGTAATTAGACCCGGGTTTTGCAGTAAGCAAACCCGGGTCTTGCAGTAAGGGAACCCTAATTCATCCGTAAAACGGCAGGAGGGAATGCTCTTTTCTTCCAGATTAAAGAAATAGGAGAACCGGTTTTCTGACCAAAAGTCTTTACAGACTCCCTTACTCCACCTTCATCACCTCGCTGGGTTCAATCCTGGTGGCCCGCCATATCTGGTACCATAGCGTCAGGGCACTGAGCAGGAAGACGAGCAGGAGGCTCGCCAGCGGAATCCACCAGGCAACCGAGGCGTGGATGGTATAGTAGCGGGTAATCAGTTTATGCAATCCTATGAGCGAAACAGGAATGCTGACCGCCGCAGCCAGGCCCAGTATAATAAGGTATCGGCGGCTGAGCAGGAGGGCGATGTCGCGGAAGCGGGCGCCGTGCACCTTCCTGAGCGCTATCTCCCGGTAGCGGCGACGCACATCGAACATCATCAGCCCCAGCACGCCCAGGCACGTCACCCCGATGGCCAGCAGCGAGAAGGTGAAGAAGATGCGGGCGGTACGTCTGTCCTCGCGATAGAGGTCGGCCACCTCATCTTTGAGCCATTGATAAGGTACATTCTTCACATGGAAGATCTCGCGGGATGTTTTCTGTATGTATTTGATGGCTTCCTTTTCATGTCCGGGCAAAACTTCTAAAGCCAACTTCAAACCATTTAGCCATTCAGGGTCTTCATTACGATAGGTAAAGAATATGCCGGGTTGTGGTTCGGAAAGGCGGCCCGGATGGTAGTCTCGTACGACACCCACAATCTCGTATGGCACGAGCGGTTGTTCCTCGGACATCCTGCCGGTTGTGTAGTCAAATATCCACCACAGACGCCTTTCAGGCAGCACCTTCTCTTTTTCGATGTCCTTGATGCCCAGCTGGCGAACGGCCGTTTCGTTCAACAGGCAGCGATATTGTTCTTTGGTGTCCAGCGTGTCGTTGAACGCCCTGCCCTGAACTACTTCCAGGCCGTATATTTCCATTTGCTTCGGGCTAATGCTTTGATATTCCAGTGAGACATCATTGACCAATAATTTGGAACCCCCTTTATACATGTTTCCCGAGAAGCAGAAACTTTTGATATGCGTGCATGCAGCCAGACGGTCGTTCAACAGTTTGCTATCGTTCTTCATAGCCTCAAACCAAGCTATAGAGGGTCCGCCGCTACCCACCCATGTTCGTGAAGGATAGGGTGTACAGTATAGAATATTCTCGGTTCGGTAGCCTGGGTCGGAGTTCATCATCATGTGCAGCTGCCGCATCAGGTAGAGGCTTACGGTGATGAGCGTAAGCGAAATGAAGTATTGCAGGAATAGGAAGGAGGCAGAGCCTCGGCGGCTTCTCTTGATTATTCCTGCCGTCGCCACTAATGGCAACAAGAACATGATGCTCAGTGACAGCACGGTATCGAAGAGGGGCATTGTCATTTGCTCGATGTCGAACCACTCCTTCATGTGGGGTGTGGTAAGCTCTATCACAATCCATACGCCCAGCATGGCGGGGGCGCTGATGAGCAGGTTCTCCACGTAGAGCATAGAGAAGATGTTCCATCGGGTGGCTCCGAAGATGTGGCGCACCCGTATCTCGTGCTCCCTGGTATGTCGCATTACGGCATAGAGGTTCAGGAAGTTGAACAGGCCCACAAAGAAGAGCAGCACGCCCACGCCAAAGAGCATCCACAGGTATTTGGGCGAGCTCACGCTCCGAACGGTAACGTCTTTCTCACCCCAAAACCGTGAGAGCAGTCCTTCGTATGGAACCAGCTGAAAACGCAGTGTGCGTCCCTTCATCTCTATTACGTCTGGAGTCTGTACGGGCTGGCGTTGATTGTAGGTCTTCACGTCGGCTCCCGGGTAAAGCCTGACCATGTAGAAGACATGGCCCTCATTATTGAAGGTGGATTCTGTCTCGTATTCTACATAATCGAAGTTCAGTGAAAGCTTCGAGACGGGTTTTCGAAAGACGCCGACAACTGTGCGTAGTTGGTCATTGTCCGTCGTCAGGGTCTGCCCCACAGCATCCTCTTCGGGAAAGAGCCGTGCAGCCAGTTCTTCGCTAATGATGGCATCCCCTTCGTGGCCTAATACCAACGTACCGGCCACTGCCTTCAAGGGAAAGAATCTGTGGAACATGCTGTCTGCTTTCAAGGCCAGTGGCTTCAGCATCTCTCCATCATCCAATTTCAATTGCAGCTTCGTATAGGTGGTGGCGTACGAGAAATACTCTATTTCGTTCTGTCCGTCCAAAGGCGACTGGAGTTCGGCGCGCCCCAAAAAACTTTTATAGAAGTCTGCCGGATAAGGGTCGTCACCGGATGTCTCTTCCATCAATACATACGTCCTGTCCAGGTCGGGCATCCAATGGTCGATGGTCCATTCCTGATAGAGGTAGCGGCTGATGATGACCGTGCCGCTGAGGGAGATGACGAGACCCAGCAGGGAGAGGGCTGTGTAGCCCTTCATGCGGGAGATAAGTCGGAATGCTT
>CAMJQA010000091.1 GCA_946407895.1 uncultured Prevotellaceae bacterium | reverse complement strand
CGGCAAGTATTCTTACTCACCTTGTACGACAAGCTTGGGTGACTGTCCTCGTGAAACGGGCAGAGGCTTTTATGCCTCTCCACCCGCAGTCCGAGTCGCTCTGCGACCCCCTCGATGGGAAGGTCGCGGAGCTTTTGAAGTTCATACTTATCCATAGTTACTCACCTTTAAGATATTCTTCCGTCTTGGTATAGAGTCCCGTCTGGGCGGAATAGGTGATGAACTTGCGGAACAGCCACTTGCGCAGCTGCCCGTTGGTTCCCTCCTTGCTCTTGCCGAGGTTCATGCGAAGGGCCTCCAACTGCGCCTCATTGAAGGAGTCGGGCAGATCGTCGAGCATGTTCTTCGGGCCACGACGTTGGGCTTCACTCATCGTGTCGGCATTCTTGCCCAGCAGGTCGGCAAAGAGCTGCATCTTGCTCCAAAGGTCGCGATAGACGAGCCATTCCACCACGTCACCAATAGAACGCGTGTAGGTCTGGTTGTTGAGAACCCAAAGGATGCACCCCGCCTTCCACGCCGATACCAGCGCACGCTTGGAGCAGTCCCACAGCACATCGTCGTCTACCAGGTCGGCCAGCGAAGCCATGTCCTGAGCCAACTTGTCGGCCAACTTGTTCAGCGGACGGATGATGAAGCGACCCTTCGTGATGTCGAGGCGAGCCAAGTACTCGTCCAGCTTCTGGTAGAACTCGTCGGTATATTTGCCCTGTCGCGGTATGCGTCCGTCGCGGCTCTGGCGAGCCTTATAGGAGAAAACCATACGCCCGAAGGTGCCGTTGAACAGGTCGTTCCTGTAATACTTGCGAGCGGCAAAAGGCGTGGCCGAGAGCGTCAGATTGGCACGGAGAATCGGGTTGCCCGTCACGCCATCAGCCGTAGCACGCAGGGCTCCTGCACGCTGGCGGTCGTAGATGTTACGCAGCATCTGCGAGATCTGCCGGTGACCGCCACACATTCCGTCGGCCATTTCCACCTCTGGCATGTTCAGGTATTGCGTGCGACCACCTTGCGCCTCCAGCGCCATAGCGTTCTGCAGGAATGCCGGACGGGTGGTGTCGTTAGGTGGAAAAAAGAATGCCACATCCGGACGCGCGGGCTTCTCTTTTGTGCTCGCCTTCTGCTTGACCTGTTTCGACCATTCCACCAGCTTCTTCAACTCAGCCTCGTCGTGCTGACGGAAGTCGCGACAAATAGCCTCTACAAGGTTGGACAACTGGCCCTTGTTACAGCCGCTGTCGCCCACCAGATTGGCCATCATGCCCGTCGGCTCCTTCCAACTGAGGTCGGGGTACTGAAATTCCGCACCGCTGACGTGTGCGCCAAGTACAGGGAAAAGCATCGGAACCAAGGGTTCGTGCATGTCTTTTGACGTCTGCGAGAGCAGCAAACGAATACATTCTGTGCCTTTGCCGAGGTTAGGCATAGCGGGCGCAGTCGCTTTACTAATATCGTATCTCATTGATATATTGCTTTTTAGATGAATAATACATTGGCCTCGCGTTGGCTTACAGCCGACGTTTTCTCGCCATAACATAAAGCAAGCTTTCTGTCTATGGCTTAACGAAAACGTTCCAGTTCCAGTTGTTCCAATTATTATTTTGGCAGTTCCATTACCCCTTATTCTATATATAACTGTCTATATATTAGTTAGTTATAAAGATTATAAAAGGGTGTTTGTCCCTCGTTTTTTAACTGGAACATTTGGAACTGGAACAGATTGGCCGTGATTACTTTACTCCTCTATGAGGCCCGTGAGCGCCCGTCGGATCTCGTTGCACACCGCCAGGGCAAAGCTGTCCACGCGGAAGCCCTCGTCCGTCCTCAGCTGCTTGAAGTTCAGGCGCAGGCGGCCGTCGTCCCTGCGGGTCACCGAGATGTGGCGCCCGTCGAAGACGAACGGGTTGTGCCTGTCAGCCGGCCGGGGCAGCATCTCCACGAAGGTGAAGTGCTCCTCCTGGTCGCGCTTGAGCCAGCCGCGGTACTCCCTGCCGGGCTTCGCCGTGCGGTCGCCGTGCAGGATTGTCTTAACGTCAACGCAGAGATGCGTGTTGCAGTTCCAACCAAGCTCACTATTCATTCCTACCGGAGCGGTCGGGGTTGTTATCTTCTTTGACATGATAAATGTCCTTTCCGGGTATGCCCCCGGTCTCACACGAGGGACCCTCCGCACGACGCCGGGGAAGTGAGACTGGCCTACGGTCCAACGCTTGACCATTTTCCTGCGTCGTTTGGTGGTGCAAAGATACAACATAAAACGCCCCATTTCCAAATAAAATCAAAACTTTTGGTTTACGGGCAAAAAGCTCATTTTCAAGATTTTACGGCCCTCCGTAAAGCAGTTTTTACAGCCGGGTTTCGCGCGTGCAGCACCCGGGTCCCGACGTTTTTACGGAAAGGGTGCGGCCCGTAAAAACTCGGCGCGAAAATTTTTACGCCAAGGTCGGGAATCCGTAAAAAACTAACAGAAAAAAAATTGTGTTCCGTAAAAAAAAAAGGCCGCAAATTTCGCCATTTCGTATCATATCGAGTTTTTTTTCCGTTTTTCTTTGCAACTTCTATAATTCTTGGTATATTTGCAGCCGTAAAGACCCAACGGCAATTCAAAATTCAAAATTGATAAATTCAAAAACAACGACGACGCGTGGTATGACCTGAGCGGCCGTAAGCTCGAGGGGAAACCAACCGTGAAGGGCATATATTTACATATATAATATTTAAGATATTCTCTATGGAAAAAAGATTATTATTAAGTGAAAGGAGTGAAAGGAGTGAAAGGAGTCAGGGGGAGTCAAAGACGATACTCTGTCCTGTGCCCGAATTTTGACTCCTAACTCGTAACTCCTAACTCGTAACTCTCATTCGCCTCTTGACCCTAGACTCTAGACAATATGAAGACAATGAAAACTTACTTTAGAGACTATACCCGCCGCATCGCCATCGCCGCCATAACGCTGCTGCTGACGGCCTTCGCCGTTAGCGCCCAGGCTCAGATTGATAAGTGTCCAGGAATTGCTAATGGCGAGCATATTTTTATATTAGATTATGAGTATACTGCGACCTGTACATCTTTTGGTAGAAAAATTTTTGTATGCAGGTATTGCGGAGCAGCAAAACCGGCAATCGTGCCAGCTCTCGGCCACCTCTGGGGAGACCCGTTTGGTGATTACGTCGCGCCGACCTGTACAACTGCCGGTGGCTATCACCACACTTGCCAGCGCGACGGCTGCGGCGTGACGGAACTGGATAACTCCGTCGCCGCCCTCGGACATGACTGGACGGAGTGGACTAAGACTGCCGCCGCCACCTGCACCACCGCTGCTGTGGAAGCGCGCAACTGCCAGCGCAACGGCTGCGACGCCAACGAGACGAGGAACGTGGGCGACCCGCTCGGCCACACCTGGGGTGCCGACTACAACTGCATCCGCGGCGACGCCGAACTGCCCGCCATCGCCTACGTGAAGGCCGACGGCACCGCAGGTAGCCACCAGGCCATCCCCATCACGGGCTCCAATACGGATGACGTTGTGATGGGCTACGAGAATGGCGACACGTGGTACTACCTCAGCGGTAGCGTTACACTTCACAGTCTCCACCTCATTGACCGCACGGCCAACATCATCCTGACGGCGGGCTGCAATAACACCATCCTTGGTGGCATCACCATTGCAAACGGCTCGCTCAACATCTACTGCCAGAGCGGGACTTCCAAGTTCATTTCCGCCATCAACGCCCATGATGAGGTCAACATCTATGGTGGTCAATTATCTCTCAGTTCTCTCAGCTCGGGCGGCGACATCACGCTCGGCTGGACAAACACCAATGACCAATTTCGATCCACCAGCATCAGCGCGGACGGCACCATCACCGTCGCCGAGGGCAAGGCTCTGAAGAACGTCGACAACCACTCGGAAGTCTTCTACGGTGACGGCACGGCCATCAACGCCGCCGACATCTCCGGCAAGATACTGCAGCCCCTCACCGACGTAAGCTTGGCCGACAACGCCAGCAACGCCACCACCATCAGTAAACTCAATGGCTTCCGCAATCTCGACATCACCCTCGCCGGGCGCACGCTCTACAAGGACGGCGACTGGAACACGCTGTGCCTGCCGTTTGCAGTAAGCAACTTTACAGGCACGCCGCTGGAAGGTGCTACAGTTATGGAATTGGATGGAGACAAGTCGAACCTGACAGGCGGTACACTGACGCTGAACTTCACGGATGCCACAAGCATCGAGGCTGGTAAACCGTATATCGTGAAATGGGACAATACGCCTGTCCTTACTATCAGTTCGGATGAGGATTGGACGACGTTCGCCGCGAATGTGAACAACGGCACGGAAGACTATGCAGGCAAGTTGGTGAAACTCGCCACCAACATCAACGTATCGACGATGGTGGGCACCGGAAGTAATCCTTTCAAGGGTATCTTTGATGGCGACGGACATACGCTGACATTGAGCATCAGCGACACGGAAAATCAGGGCACGGCACCGTTCCGATATATCAGCGGGGCTACGATTATGAACGTGAAGACGACGGGCACGGTGACGGGCAACCTGCATTGTGCGGGACTGGTGGGCTTTGCATGGAGCGGCACAAACAGCATCAAGAGCTGCGAGGTGGTAGCCAGCGTGACGTGCAGCGGCGGCGACCATAGCCACTGCGGCGGCATATTGGGGCACGGTAAATCATCGAACACCACCATCACCGATTGTCTGTTCTCGGGCAGTATCACAGGTGCCACTACCGCCACGGGCATCATCTACGGATGGGGTGACACGGGCACTCATACCATTGAGAACTGTCTGGCGGCGGGAACCTCCTATACGGACTGCGGCGGCATCGAACTGATACATAGCGGCAGCACACAGACCATCACCAACTGCTACCGCAAGACCAGTGGAGGAACGCAGGGTGAGGATGCCAGCAGTATGAGCAACGAGGCGCTTGTCGCAGAACTCGATAGCGGCTGGGAAATCGTCAGCGGTAACGTGGTACCGAAGAAGAATAACACCGTCGTCCTTTCCGACATCACAAATCCCGTGTTCAGCGGTGTCACGGTTAGCAGCACCGAACCGACGGCCATCACCTTCGAGGGCGGTTGCTTCGTGGGCAACTACTCGCCCTTCAGCGTCGTAGCCAGTGGCGCAACGAAACCGGACGAGGGGAATATCAACGAGATTATCTTCCTCGGCGCCGACAGCCAGCTGGGCTATGCCGCAGAACCCCGCACCCTGCGCCCCTTCCGCGCCCACTTCGAGGTGACAAGCGGGCAGAACGTCAAGGGCTACCGGATCAGCTTCGGGGAAGAAGATCCGACGGCAATTGAAAATTCAAAATTGATAAATTCAAATTTCAAAAACAGCGACACCTGGTTCTCCCTCGACGGCATAAAGCTCCAGGGCAAGCCCACGCGGAAAGGAATATATATCCATAACGGAAAGCGGATCGTGGTGAAATAAGACCCGGCCCCTCTCCGAAAAGAGGGGGGGATTCAGGCGACTTCCCCGTCATGGGGGATGTGTTTGGCAAACTGCTGTGCCATCCACTCCATGGACACATTCTGCTTGTAGAAGAACCTGCGCTCGCGGCAGACGGCCTGCCACGAGGGGAACAGGTAGTTGCCCCGATACTGCTCCTGCAGGTAGAGGTAGAACTGCTTCTCGTTGGCCTCGTCGATGACCTTCTTTCCATCGTCGCTCATCCGGCTCACGCCGCTCCACTTGACGAGATAGACCATCTCGCGCGCATCAAAAGTGCCTGCCTTGCCCTCGTCCTTGGCCTTCTTGCTGCGCTTGAAGGGGATGCCCAGCCCGTCGAGCTTCGGAATGAGGCTGCATACCGTCCGACCCCATTCGGGATTGTTCTTCCACAGCAGAGAGGCCTTCTCGTCCAGCCCATACTGGAGCCCCGAGGCCAGCCGGTGGAAATAGGCCTCGTGCTTCATCCACAACCGGTCGTGAGCATGATAGTCCTTGGCAAGCCGTTCCTGCAAGGGGCGCGCATTCCTGCGTCGCGCGGCCAGTTCCTCGTCTGAGACCAGCTTCACCTGCCCATAGGTGTCAAACACATCGCGGAGTGATTTCATCACCTCGTCGCAACTGCTCTCATAGATCTCCTTCAGCCTCGAGAAGTCGCCCCTCACCTCTTCCTCCTGATGAATCATGTCCTTGCAGACCTTCAGCGTCGTCACAAGGTGATAGAAGAAGGAAGTCAGCTCGTGGAGCAACGTCTTGACCAAATCGGCATAGACCTCCACGCCGAAGAACTGGCCCTGAAACTGGCGAAAGGTCAGTCGGGAATAATCCAGGGCCGGCACCACGTTTCCCCTGGCGTCCAGCCTGCGATGCACCCTGGGGCAGAACTTGCGGAAAATCTTCATGCTGCCGGTGATGGTGGTGCCGATGCGGCGTATCAGTTTCTCGGCAACCCGGAAGCAATTGTTGTTGTCCGTGGCATACTGTTGGATGAAGTATTCCGAGAATTCCACCAAGTCCATCGACTCGTTGTTCAGCCGGTACTGGTACATGCGCACGAGGTTCAGCGTCTGCTCAACCTTCTTCATGTTGAATTTGCAGGTGACAAGCGCCTCGAGCACGTTCTCCTCTTCGAACTCACGTGCAGCCTCATATATCTGGTTCAAGCCAGTCTCGTCTCGGGTTACTATAGTGGAATACAGCATAAGCGTTATCCTGGGGATTAAGGGATTGGAAATTAAACTGATAGTCTGGAAAGACAAACTCCGTATGTCCTCCGCTACAAAATTACAACTATCCCTCCGTTCCCGCAAACATTTTTCAGCTTTTTTTGCAGTATAACACTTATTTTTACCTCCCAGGCAAAAATTCATCCGTCTTTATCCATCTTTTTTAATTAGTGGAGAGCTAATTTACAAATAGAATTTGTAATTTTGCATATCAAATGAATATAAAATGGATTCATTAGAGCCAATAAAGCAGAAGATATACGAGATACGAGGCCGCAGGGTGATGCGCGCATTTTCGCCTTTAAACACTTATTTTAAATATCTTTATCCATCTTTTTAAGAAAGGGAGTGCTGGCCCCTGATGAGCGAGTTCGGCGAGGCGTGGCGCCGCGACAATCCCGACAACAGCCGCCTTGACTACCACTTCACGCAACGCGGAACTGGCGTGGAGGGCGCTCATTCCGAGCCCAACCTGCAGATTGACTGGTATATGAACCGCGATTTCCGCCTGGCTACCCTGCGGGATGTTACGGCCCCCGACGGCCCGCTTACGGTTATCGACTTCACGCGCTATGACCTGCCTGCCCGCGAACCGGCCGATGCCTCGTTCGAGCAGCCCAGCCGCAACTGGAGCCTGATAAACCGCATCAACCAGAAGCGTCGTCGCCCCGAGGATGCGCCCATCCCCTTCGACAGCCTGACCGCCGAGGAAAAGGCCTTTATCGCCTCCAGGGTTCCCGGGCTATAGCTCAAAAGCTCCACAGGCGGGGGTAGTCAAAGCCTCAACGCCCCGCTCCGAGCAGGCGGCAGCTCTCCTGCAGGATGGCCTGTGCCTTACGCTGGCGCAGGCCGCCGTCCTCGGGCTCCTCCAGTATGGGCAGGCCGGCCGAGAGGTCGAAGATGCTGACGCCCGTGGAGTCGCGCAGCATCAGGCCCGAGGGGAAGTTGCAATAGACGAAGGGATAGGCATAATGGCGGCTCAGCACATTCCGGCTCCAGGGGAACTGGCGGTGGGGCAGGCCCAGCTGGCTGAGCAGGGTGGCGGCCAGGTCGCTCTGGCTGAGGAGCACATCCATGCGGCGCGGCTCCCTGACGGCCCCTCCGAGCCAGAGCATGGGGGAGTGGAAGAACTCGGGGTCCTGGAACGACTGCTGGTAGAGGTAGCCGTGGTCGGGGATGATGATGACGAGCAGGCGGTCCCACACGGTGGGCAGCGTCTGCAGGCTGTCGATGAGCTGGCCCACGCAATGGTCGGTATAGGCAAAGGCGTTCAGTACGGGGTCCTCGAGGCGGTGGTAGGGCACCTGCCAGGGCTCGTGGCTTGAGATGGTCTGCCACACCATGAACCAGGGAGCCATCGTGTCCTTCTGCGCGATGAGGCGGAAGGTCTTCATGGCCGAGGTGCTGTCGTCGGCTCCCCAGCTGCCGGTTATCTCCTGGGGGCTGAAGGTGGTGTCGTCCAGGAGGTGGCGGAAGTGCATGTGGGCCAGATAGTCGCGCTTGCCCATATTGGTCATGGGCCCGGGGTAGAGGTATGAGGTGTGGTAGCCGGCCTCCTCCATGGCGGCGGGCAGGCTGGAGAGGGCTGTGTGCAGGCGGGCCTGCCGCATCAGGCTGGTCTGGGGGTAGCTGACCCATCCGCTGTAGGCCGATACGGTGCCGCGGTCGGTGCGGAAGCTGTTGCTATAGTAGTTCTGCCAGAAGATGCCCTGGGGGATGAGGCGGCCAATGTTGGGCGCCACGCCGGGCACTCCGCCCAGCTCCTCTACGAACTTGCCGCCAAAGCTCTCCATGAAGACGAGCAGCACGTTGGGCCGCCTGGTATTGAGCAACGTGTCCGCGAGGTCCTCGGTATCCTCGGGATAGAGCCCCTGGAAGGCCTCGGCCTGTTCCTCGTCCGAGAGGTAGCTGTACCCCTCCTGCCCGCTCCAGGGAACGGAGGAGAAGAAGCCCAGCACGGGATTCGTGGCCGAGTGGCACAGGAAGAGCCGGGGGCTGTAGTAGGCATCGCCCACGCGCATGTAGAAAACGTTCATGAGGAGCAGGAAGGTCCAGATGATGCTCAGGTTGCGGTACCACAGGCGCACCCCGCCCGTGGCCTGGAGGCGGCGGGGCGTGACGAGTATGGCGGGCAGGGCCACCAGCAGGATGAGGGCAAGGGCCGCTATGAGGCGGCTCAGGAGGAACCAGGTGCTGACGCTGTTCGTAGTGCCCTCGGGCGAGGCGGCGTAGCTGAAGACCACGTAGTTGAGCTTGAACTGCCAGAACTCGTACATGACGGCGTCGGCCAGGATGATGAGCCCCACGACCACGCCCAATAATATATAATAAGGTATAAGCAGGGCGCGCAGCCTGAGGCCCGGCCAGCGGAGGCTGAGCAGGGCGGCCAGCCAGGGCACGGCCAGGAGCAGGGCCACGAACATGAAGTCGTGGGCAAAGAGCCCCGTACGCAGGACGTCGAGGACGTCGATGATGCCGAAGCCGTCGATATGTCGGTTGTAGAGCATGAAGCCTACCCGCCCCAGGGCGAAGATGAGGAGCAGGAGGCAGTAGAGGTATTCGAGGAAATGGGCCTGGCGTCTCATAGCTGCTGCATGTCGTTGAGTCGTTTGTAATATCCGCCCAGCGCCAGCAGCTCTTCGTGCGAGCCGCGCTCTACGATACGTCCTTCGTGCAGCACGCATATCTCGTCGGCTCCGCGTATCGTGCTCAGGCGGTGGGCAATGGCAATGGTGGTGCGCGTCTTCATGAGCCGTTCCAGGGCCTCCTGCACCAGCCGCTCGCTCTCGGTGTCGAGGGCGCTTGTGGCCTCGTCGAGGATGAGGATGGGCGGGTTCTTCAGTATGGCGCGGGCTATGCTGATGCGCTGGCGCTGTCCGCCGGAGAGGCGGCATCCGCGGTCGCCCACCATCGTGTCGTATCCCAGCTCCGTCTCCATGATGAATTCGTGGGCATTGGCTATGCGGGCAGCCTCCTCGACCCGTAGGCGCAGGGCCTGGCGCTCCTCGTCGTTAGCGGGCTCGGGTGCGCCGAAGGCTATGTTGGCGAAGATGGTGTCGTTGAAGAGGATGGCCTCCTGGTTCACATTGCCGATGAGTCCCCTCAGGGAGCGTATGCTGAGCCCCCGTATGTCGTGGCCGTCGATGTAGATGGCGCCTTGGGTGACGTCGTGGTAGCGGGGGATGAGGTCAACAAGCGTGCTCTTGCCCGAACCCGACTGCCCCACCAGGGCAATCGTGCGGCCCCGCGGAATGCTTAGGCAGACGTCGTGGAGGACCGTGCGCCCCTCGGTATATGCAAAGCTGACGTGCTCCAGGCGGATGCCCTCCCGCAGGCTCTCGATATCAGTCGGGCGTGCCACCTCGTGGATGGGGTTCTCGGCCGACAGTATCTTGTTGATGCGTTCCATGCTGGCCATTCCCTTCTGTATGGCATAGCCGGCCTTCGAGAGGTCCTTGATGGGCTGCAGGGTGGTGTAGAGGATGACCAGGTAGTAGATGAACATGTTGGCGTCGATGCTGCTCTGGCCCGAGAAGATGAGCAGTCCGCCGAACCACAGGACGATGACAATCATGACGGTTCCCAGGAACTCGCTAACGGGGTGGGCCGCGCTCTGGCGGATGGCTACGCGGTTGGCGATGTCGCGATACTCGTTGTTCACCCTGACGAAGCGCTTCATCATCTTTCCCTCGGCAATGAAGGCCTTTATGATGCGCAGGCCGCCAAGCGTCTCCTCTATCTGGCTCATGCTGTCCGAGAGGCGGCTCTGCATGAGCAGCGAGCGGGCCTTCAGCTTCTTGCCCACCGAGCCGATGCCCCATGCCAGCAGGGGCACTACAAGCAGGGTGAAAAGGGTGAGCTGCCAGCTGAGGCAAACAAGCGTGACGATGTAAACGAGGATGAAGATGGGGTTCTTGATGACCATGTCCAGCGAACTGCTGATGCTGGCATCCACCTCGTTTACGTCGGTTGAGACGCGGGTGAGGATGTCTCCCTTGCGCTCCTCGGTGAAGAAACCCAGGGGCAGGCGCAGGATCTTCTGGTAGATATCCTGGCGTATGTCTCGCAAGACACCCGTGCGCAGGGGCATTAGCATGGCGGAGCCTCCGAAGTAGGTGGCCGTCTTGAGGAGGGTGAGTACGGACAGCAGCAGGCCCAGCAACAGCAGGGTGGTGGCGGGGCCGTATGTGTCGACAAGTAATTGTGAGTAGTAGTAGCCGTTGTTTTTTGCCACATCAACAAAACCGTTGAGCCCCCCCGTGCCCCAGGGAATGAACTGGTAGCGCTCCGTATTTATCTGGAACAGGATTTGCAGAATGGGCAACAGGATGGAAAAGGAGAATACATTGAAGAGTGCCGCCAGCACATTCATCACGAAGGTGCCGGCAATATACTTCTTGTACCGGGCAAAATAGGGGCCCATGGTACGGAAGAATGAAGGATTGCTCCTGCCGCGGTCCTTTCTTAATTCATCATTCATAATTCACAATTCATAGTTCGCGATTCCGCCTGTTGACTCGTCTTTACTTCGCCAATTCATAATCCCACGCGTTGCCCCGCCTTTACTTCTTGCGTCCGAAGTCGGCGGGAATCTCGCCCCACTCCTCGGTGTTCCATTTCAAGACCGGTACGTCTATGGCATTCTGCCTGAGCCAGCACTCGGCACGCCGCACGAGATCCAAAGCCTTTGCCGTCTCCTCGGTGTAGGACAGGGTTGTCTTTGCCTTACGGTTCCGCACCCATGCCAGGCCGCTCACGCTATCGCTATAGATAGGCATGCGAATGCCCTTCTGCTTCATCAAGGCCAGCCCATGTACTATGGCCAGGAACTCGCCTATGTTGTTCGTCCCTTTGATGGGGCCAAAATGAAAGACCTCCCTGCCGCTGGGCAGGTGCACGCCCCGATACTCCATCATACCCGGGTTGCCCGAGCAGGCCGCATCAACGCAAAGTGCTTCTTTTATCTCCGAGTCCATACTACCTGGCTGAACTCAGTCTACATCCTCTCGGGCACCTCGATGCCCAGCAGGCCCATGCCGCTGCTTACGACCTGGCTGACAGCTGCCGAAAGGGCCAGGCGGAAGAGCTTCTTGTGGGCATCCTCCTCGCGCAGTACGCTGAAGTCGTGGTAGAATTGGTTGTACTCCTTGACCAGCTCGTAGCAGTAGTTGGCTATCTGGCTGGGGTTGTAATCCTGGCCGGCCTGTCGCACGGCAGCCTTGAACCCGTATAGGTGCTGGACGAGGCTGATTTCCTTGTCGCTGATCTCTGCGGCGGGCAGCGTCTCGGGCACCTCTATGCCTTGCTCGGCAGCCTTACGCAGGATGCTGCGTATGCGGGCGTAGGTGTATTGGATGAAAGGACCCGTATTGCCATTGAAGTCGATACTCTCCTCGGGGTTGAAGAGCATGTTCTTGCGGGCATCCACCTTCAGGATGAAATACTTCAAGGCGCCCATGCCCACGATGCGTGCTATTTCCTGAGCCTCCTCATCGGTGATGTCTTCAAGCTTGTTCACCTTGTCGGCACTCATCTGGCGGGCGTCGCTGATCATCGTGGCTATCAGGTCGTCGGCATCCACAACCGTACCCTCGCGGCTCTTCATCTTGCCGTTGGGCAGCTCCACCATGCCGTAGGAGAAGTGCACCAGGTCTTTGCCCCACTTGAAGCCCAGCTTGTCGAGCAGGATGGAGAGCACCTGGAAGTGGTAGTTCTGCTCGTTGCCCACCACGTAGATCATCTTGT
>CAMJQA010000090.1 GCA_946407895.1 uncultured Prevotellaceae bacterium | reverse complement strand
TAATTTTGCTTATCCGAGCGAAAGTAAGTTAGACCGAAGGTCAAAGTTACGATTAAGCATCCGATAAACAAAATAAAACAGGTATTTATTTTGCTTATCCGAGCGAAAGTAAGTTAAAACGGGAACCACACGAATGCAGCAGCGTCCCAAAGGGCATGACTCAGCACGATGGCTCCGAAATACTGAGGCATAAAGCGGTATAATCCGCCCCAAATAAGCCCACAGACAAGAGCCGCCATAATGAGCATAAAGTTAGCCGACGGCAGATGAACGACAGTATAGAAAAATGTGCTCAACAGCCATGCAAAATTTGCGGAAAGGCCTTTGCGCAAATTCCGCTGCACAAAGCCACGCCAGAAGATCTCCTCGGCAGGACCGATAATGAAGAGCAACGCAAGCGACAGGAGCCACCCGACCTGACCTTCCTTCATACCATAAATAAGATCTACTTGAGGGCGCGCAAAGGAGAAGAGCCACTGGGAAACTTTATCGCCAACCCAGAAAACAGCCCATAGCACTACGGCGATGCCCATGCCCAAAAACAGTTCCCGAAGATCGAGATGCAGTTGTGGCCGGCCGCCCCAAACTAGAGCGAGCGAAGTAAGGATGAGGGCAGAGGCCGTCATCATCCACCAGAAATTCACGAGTGGAGCCGTCCACGGAGAGAACATGATGAACCACAGCACGGCTGCCACTATGAGCGAGAGAATGAGTTTCTGCTTCATCGTCATCATAAAAAGACAGAGAGGGTCATGCCAATTATCATTAGCAGGCTGAAGATAAGCTGCAACTGGGCCGTCTTCTCATCGAGTCGGGCACACATATCGTTATTCAGTTTCTTATATGAGAAAATGCAACGGACATTGCCAAGGGCTATCGGCAACGAGAGATAGGCAACCAGCAGCCACCAAGAAGCAATTCCGCATACAGCAAGCCCCAACAGCCAGGCGAAGGGGAAAAGCACCTCGAAAGCATAGAGCGATATGCCGAAATTGCGTCCTGTCAGCATTGGAAACGTCTTGATGCCAGCCCGTTTATCGGTGACAATATCGCGCACATTGTTAACATGAAGAATAGCCACCGTAATAAGCCCGACCGGTACAGCAAGCCATAGCACGCTCCAATGAAGTGCACCCGAAACAATAAGCGAAGTGCCAAGCATTGGCAGCAAGGCATAGCAAAGGATGATAACAACATCGCCCAAAGCATGATACTTAAGGAAGGGATAGCACAACGAAAGCAGGATGCCGATGACTCCGATCAACAATAGCAGCGGGCCTGTCACCCATGCCATGCAAAGCCCCATCAAGACGGCAAGCACATTCAGCACGATGGAAAGATGGCGGAACTCAGAAACCGTAAACTCGCCATCGACAAGAAGCCGCACACCAAAGGTATCCTGAGCATCCACTCCCTGGCGATAGTCGGAGATGTCGCTCCATACATTTCCTGCAGCATGAACCAAAACGATATTCACCACCGCCAGAAGGCCAAAAAGCCAACAGACGGGTTCATTATGGCTCCAGAGCCAAAAAACAGTTGTCAGAACTGGCATAACAGAGGCCGGAAAAGACCAAGGACGGGTTGCGACAACCCAGCGTTTTAATGAATGCTTCATAATTGATTTATATTTTAGCGCGATGCAAAAGTAATCATTTTTGCAACAAAAAGCAAAATTTAAGTGCAAGAAAAGCATGGATTAACATCATTCGGCCACTTTTACAATAATTATTCGCGCGCGCAAGAAGCACATTTCACAAAAAAGCACTAAATTTGCACGGTAAAACGCAAAGCGTTTAGCAGAGAGAAAAATAAACAGATAAAAAAATGCGAATATTAAGTATAAGTAACATAAAGACATGCTGACACTGAAATTAATCAATGAAGAAACAGAGCGCGTGATTCGCGGTTTGGAGAAGAAACATTTTAACGGAGCAAAAGAAGCCATTGAAGAAGTGATGGCAACTGATAAGAAACGTCGCCAGGCACAGACGGAGCTCGACCAGAACCTGGCGCAAGCCAAGAAGCTGGCTGCCGAGATTGGCGGACTAATGAAACAGGGACGCCGCGACGAAGCTGAAGAGGTAAAGGCAAAGGTGGCTGAACTGAAAGAAGCAAGCAAAGCACTGGAAGACCAAAAAGCCGAAGCTGAAACAGAACTGACCCGCCAGCTTTGCGCCATTCCCAACATCCCCTACGACCTGGTACCAGAGGGAGCCGGAGCAGAAGACAACCTGGTGGTAAAGAGCAACCTGCGCGAATGCAAGCCTACCGACACCGTCGGCAACTGGGACACGGTTGTTGATAACGGCGAAGCCAAGGTGCCCCATTGGGAACTGGCCAAGAAATACAACCTCATCGACTTCGACCTGGGGGTGAAGATTACAGGAGCCGGCTTTCCCGTATATCGTGGCTGGGGTGCCCGTCTGCAACGCGCCCTCATCAACTTCTTCCTTGACGAGGCTCGTGCGGCCGGTTACGAGGAAATCATGCCCCCCACTGTGGTAAATGCTGCCAGCGGATATGGCACAGGCCAACTGCCTGACAAGGAAGGCCAGATGTATCACTGCGACCTGGACGACCTCTACCTCATCCCCACAGCCGAGGTACCCGTAACGAACATATATCGCGATGTCATCATCGACGAGAAAGACCTGCCCATCAAGAACTGCGCCTACACCGAATGCTTCCGCCGCGAAGCCGGCAGCTACGGCAAGGACGTGCGCGGATTGAACCGTCTGCATGAATTCAGCAAGATCGAGATAGTACGCATTGATACACCCGAGCACTCAGACGAAAGCCACAAGGAAATGCTGGCTCACGTAGAAGGCCTGCTGCAGAAGCTGGAACTACCCTATCGCATCCTACGCCTTTGTGGCGGCGACATGAGTTTCACCAGCTCAATCTGCTATGACTTCGAGGTGTATAGCGAGGCTCAGAAGCGCTGGCTTGAGGTAAGTTCCGTCAGCAACTTCGACACATATCAAGCCAACAGGCTGAAGTGCCGCATCCGCCGCACTGCCGACAAAAAAACGGAACTGGCTCACACCCTGAACGGATCGGCACTGGCCCTGCCACGCATCGTAGCAGCCCTGTTGGAGAACAACCAGACGGAAGAAGGCATACGCATACCAAAGGCACTGGTGCCGTACATGGGTTGCGAGATGATAAAATAGAATAGGAAGATCAGGTATTTTAGGTATATATAGGTTTAAAGGTTAAAGATTGATTAAGAGAACAATGAACAAGATTGTAAAAAAGGAACAATTCAGCGAAAAGGTCTTCAAGCTGGTAGTTGAAGCACCACTGATAGCCAAAGCTCGCAGGGCAGGTCATTTCGTTATTGTCCGCGTGGGCGAGAAAGGCGAGCGTGTGCCCCTGACCATTGCCAGTAGCGACCCTGAGAAGGGTACCATCACACTGGTCATCCAAACCGTAGGAGCCAGCACGACAAAGCTATGTGCACTAAACGAAGGTGACTATATCACAGACGTAGTAGGCCCCCTGGGACGTGCCACGCACATAGAGAACTTCGGTACGGTTGTATGCGCCGGAGGCGGTGTTGGTGTTGCGCCTATGTTACCCATCATACAGGCCCTGAAGGCTGCTGGCAACCGCGTAGTCAGCGTTTTGGCAGGCCGCAGCAAGGACCTCATCATTCTGGAAGACGAGGTGCGGAAGAGCTCCGACGATGTAATCATCATGACCGATGACGGTTCATACGGCCAAAAGGGCGTAGTTACCATAGGCATTGAGCAAGTCATTCAGCGCGAAAAGGTGGACAAGGTATTTGCCATCGGTCCCGCCATCATGATGAAGTTCTGCTGCTTGCTCACCAAGAAATACGAGATTCCAACCGACGTCAGCCTAAACACTATTATGGTTGACGGCACAGGCATGTGCGGCGCCTGCCGCATCAGTGTGGGTGGAAAGACGAAGTTCGTCTGCGTTGACGGGCCGGAATTTGACGGACACCAGGTAGATTTCGACGAGATGCTGCGTCGGGCAGGAGCCTTTAAGACTGAAGAGGTTGAGGCTTTTGAAACATTCCATAATAAGATTACGACTGACAATACAAAGTCATCACAGAAAGTAACCAAGGAGCAGGCAATCGATGCCTCTAAGATGGACACAAAAACGCCGCTTTCCGTACTGACTGACCGCAAGGCTGAATGGCGCGAGGAACTGAGGCGCAGCATGAAAGCCAAGGAGCGCACAGCCATCGAACGTTGCCGGATGCCTGAACTGGATCCTGTTTATCGTGCCACCACCCGCACAGAAGAGGTCAACCAAGGCTTGACTGTGGAGCAGGCGATGACGGAGGCAAAGCGTTGCCTGGATTGTGCAAACCCGACCTGCATGCAGGGTTGTCCTGTGAACATCAATATCCCCTCTTTCATCAAGAATATTGAGCGTGGCGAGTTCCTTGATGCAGCCCGCGTACTGAAAAGTACCTCTGCCCTACCCGCTGTATGCGGTCGCGTATGTCCGCAGGAGAAGCAATGCGAAAGCCAATGCATCCACCTGAAGATGAATGAGCCAGCCGTAGCCATCGGCAACCTGGAGCGCTTTGCTGCCGACTTTGAACGCGAGAGCGGCATGGTATCCCTGCCCGAAGTAGCACCAGCTAACGGTAAGAAGATAGCAGTCATCGGATCCGGCCCCAGTGGCCTCAGCTTTGCAGGCGACATGGCTAAGGCCGGATATGACGTCACCGTATTTGAAGCTCTCCATGAAATTGGAGGCGTACTAAAATACGGCATCCCCGAATTCCGTCTGCCCAACAAGATTGTTGACGTTGAGATTCAGAACCTGGAGAAGATAGGTGTACATTTCGTAAAAGATTGCGTAGTAGGCAAGACCATTACCACAAAAGATCTTAAGGAACAGGGATTTCAGGGCATTTTCGTAGGTTCAGGCGCAGGCCTCCCCAACTTCATGGGCATTCCAGGCGAAAACTCCAACGGCGTGATGTCCAGCAACGAATACCTTACCCGTGTCAACCTGATGGATGCCTCCAATCCAGAATACGACACCCCTGTCCGCAAGGCAAAGAGTGTTATGGTTGTTGGCGGAGGCAACACGGCAATGGACAGTTGCCGCACAGCAAAACGCCTTGGGGCGGAACGCGTCTTCATAGCTTATAGACGTAGCGAAGCTGAGATGCCTGCACGCCTTGAGGAAGTAAAGCATGCAAAAGAAGAAGGCATAGAATTCATGACGCTGCACAATCCCATAGAGTATCATGCCGACGAGAAAGGCAATGTCACGGAGGTTGTACTGCAGAAGATGGAACTGGGCGAACCAGATGCCAGCGGACGCCGTAGCCCCCAGCCCATTCCTGGTGCAACAGAGACGATTGCCATCGACCAAGCTATTGTGGCTGTTGGCGTAAGTCCAAATCCCATCGTACCGACCAGCATCGACGGTCTGGAACTGGGACGCAAAAACACCATTGTGGTCAATGAGGGTATGCAGACCAACATTCCCACAATCTTTGCTGGAGGCGACATCGTACGCGGCGGTGCCACAGTAATCCTGGCTATGGGCGACGGACGGCGAGCTGCCAAGGCAATGGACGAATACTTGAGTAAATAAAAATATGCAGTAACACACATTCAAAGAAATTATGAGAACAATTAGAATTAACCTATCGATCCTGCTGCTGAGCATATTTTGCTCACTGAATTCTTTTGCATGGGAGCGCGAACTGGTATGGCCGAAGGGCAAGATGCCAGATGCACAATCCCACCAAATAGCTGCGATGACCGATGAGACCGGTTCAGACAAGTTCAAAGCCGATAAGCATCGCGTAGCTTACCTGGAATGGTTCGACGCACCGGCAGAAGATGTGAAAAACAACGGATGTATGATACTCATTTCAGGCGGTGGCTACTTTACATGCTGCGACGTAGGCCTGATAAAGCTATGGCGCGAGACATTCACCAACCTGGGTTTCCAATGCGTCAACTTTGTCTATCGCACCCCCAGGCCTGTTGGACTTCCCATCTATCAAACAGCATGGGAAGACGGGCAGCGTGCCGTTCGTATGGTACGTAGCGAAGCCAAAAAACGCGGATTTGACCCCGAGAAGATTGGCGTCATCAGCATGTCGGCCGGTTCACATCTGGCAATGCTTCTGGCTACCAGTTCGCAAACTCCTGCTTACGAACCGATAGACAAACTGGATGACGTACCCTGCCACATCAACTGGGCTCTGGTAAATGCTCCGGCATACGTCACTACCGATGCAGAAACAGGTACGCCGGCCACAAGACTTGGCTATGGCAAGGACGTCCGCCTATCAGACATCTTCAAGTTCGACAGTAAGACCTGCCCTATCAGCCTGCAGCATGGAGGAAATGACGAATATAGTCCAAATGGTTCCACGCTCATTTACAGAGAGTTAAGAAAACGGAAGATCCCTGCTGAACTGCATCTATATCCAGGTAAGGGGCATGGTGCCTACGGTCTGGAGCGTGCCATTGAGTTTATGACACAAATGGAGTTCGTAAAACCAGTAGAGCCTGAAGTGGACATAATGGAGCGTTATGCCAGCGATGATGCACGTCGCGAGAAAGTAGCAGAAGACGTTTGGCCCGAAGGCAAAATGCCCTGCGCTCAGGACCAGCAATGCAAGCCCTATATAGAGTGGCATTTCCCTAAAGAGCTAAAGACAAAGGCCATTCAGATTATATACTCAGGTGGTAGTTATATGGGGAACGACCCGGATGGATTCGAGGTTGCACCAGCTCGTCGGTACCTTAACGAAAAAGGTATGACCGTCGTCACAATGAAGTATCGTACCCCCCGCCCCGCTCCCAATAGCGGGCTGGCAAAACACACAACAGCCTGGCAAGACCTGCAACGTGCAATCAAGATTGTACGGAGCAAAGCCGAGAGCTATGGGCTTGATCCTAATAAGATAGGCATCATGGGCAGTTCTGCCGGTGGTCACCTCACCCTAATGGGCGTTACATCCTCAATGCACCAAGCCTACCTTCCAATTGATGATATCGACAAGCAACCTTGCAATGTACAATGGGGTATTGGCATTTATCCGGCCTATGCGCTAACTGACGGTCCAGAAGAGCCCAACAAGAACGGAGGCAATTTAGATGATGCAGTACTCGTTCCTGAATTCAGTTTCGACCTAAAGACAGCTCCCATGCTTTTCATCCATGGCGATGCAGACGGCTGGGCTGCTATGAATTCTGTAAAGACGTGGGAAAAGATGCGCAGTATGGGCATACAATGTGAACTACATACTCTGGCGAAACGTAACCACTGTTTCCAAAGAACAGCCTCGCCCGGAACTGGCAGCTACACTTTTCTGGAACGCATCGGAGAATTCCTACAATATATACTCAAATAAAACAATTGTTGTGCAAGCAGAATTAAGGAGCCGATAATGAATGGCATATATACAATTATTTTACTGATGACCAGCAATATTTTCATGACGTTGGCATGGTATGGTCACTTGAAGCTGTCCCAAGCCGGGATCAGCAATCACTGGCCTCTGATAGGTGTAATAGTGTTTTCCTGGGCCATTGCCTTCTTCGAATATTGCTTTATGGTCCCTGCCAACCGTATTGGTTTTGTCGGTAACGGAGGGCCATATAGCCTGATGCAACTCAAGGTAATACAGGAAGTTATCTCGCTGGTTGTTTTCTTTATCGTTGCGAACGTACTTTTCCAGGGGCAGCATCTTCAATGGAACCACCTGGCCGCTGCCGTATGTCTGGTACTGGCTGTCTATTTTATATTTAAGTGACTGAAATATGAAACGAATCATCCTTTTTTCCCTCATAACCTTTAGCCTGACTGCATCATCACAGCGCAGGAGAATAGTAGAACCCGTCTTTGATATCACTCCCGAAGAAGCCATGGCTCAATATGACTTTGACAAAGCCGAGGAAATCCTGAATGCGAAGATTGAGTATCTGACCAAGAAAAAGCAGCCGACGGAGCATGAGGATTCGCTGCTGGTGGAGGTGGAAAAGGCCAAAGTACGCCTGCAGGCAACAGAGAGTGTTACTTTCATAGACAGCCTCGTCATACCGAAAGAAGACCTCATTAGTAAATTGCGGCTGGGCAGCGAAAGCGGAAGCATCGAGACATATACACACTGCTTCCATCTTCCAGATACATTAGACTGTACTGTTTTCATGAATCAGCTGGCGAATTACCGCATCTTTGGCATGCCCGTAGGAAACGGGCTGCAAAGATTGTTCGGGCAAGAACTCATTGGCTCCGAGTGGACAGATCCAAAGGAACTGAGAGGACTTGAACTCGAAGATGGTGATATTGCAAATTATCCCTTCATGCTCTCTGATGGGATTACACTTTACTATGCGGCAAAAACAGAAGAAAGCTTAGGTGGATATGACATTTACATGACACGGTACGATGCAGACGAGCACGCCTTCCTCTCCCCGGAAAACATCGGCATGCCCTTTAACTCACCGGCTAACGACTACCTCTTTGCCATAGACGAATACAACAATCTTGGTTACTTCGTCACCGATAGGAATCAGCCGGAAGGTAAAGTCTGCCTTTACACTTTTATCCCCAACAATTCAAGGCGCATCTATAACCAGAATGAAATAGGTATTGAAATGTTGCGTAATCTGGCACGCATCAACAGCATTCGCGACACATGGAGCAATAGAGAAGCTGTAAAACAGGCTATTGCACGACTGGAGAACGTACGGCAAGAAAGCAAGAACAGCGACAAGCCACATGACTTTGACTTCATACTGAATGATAAACAAACCTACACGTCAGCATCCGAGTTCAAGAATTCGGAAGCAAAACAGCAAGTGAAATTCTGGATTGAATCAAAGCAAGACCTGGCAACGACCAGAACGCAACTCGAGAACCTGCGAGACAAATATGCTACCGCATCAAATGAGCAGAAGCAACAGTTCGCGCCGCAAATCAGGATACTCGAAGGCAAAGTGGAGCAACTGACTACGGAACTCAAGCAGCAAGAAAAACAAATTCGTGAACTTGAACTCAATAAATAACAATGCCATGAAGTATTTTGCACCCTCTGAACTCATTATCAACGAGGACGGCAGCGTCTTTCATTTGCATATTCGCCCCGAACAGCTGGCCGACAAGATTATTCTGGTGGGAGACCCCGGTCGAGTCAACCTCGTGGCATCACACTTCGACACACGCGAATATGAAGTGGAAAGCCGGGAGTTCCGCACCATAACAGGAATGTATAAAGGAAAGCACATAACCGTTCTCTCCACGGGCATTGGGTGTGACAATATAGACATCGTCGTCAATGAACTAGATGCACTGGCCAATATTGACTTTCAGACACGACATGAAAAAGCAGAGTTGAGAAGCCTGGAGATGGTACGCATTGGCACATGCGGAGGATTGCAGCCCAACACACCGATCGGGACATACATTATCAGTGCAAAGAGCATAGGATTCGACGGGTTATTGAACTTTTATGCAGGCCGGAATGACGTTTGCGACCTCGAGTTCGAAAAAGCTTTTAAGGCACACATGAAATGGAATCCCCTCCTCTGCGCACCCTACGTCATTGATGCAAATTCGGAATTGACAAAACGCATTGGGGGCGAAGATATGATACGGGGCGTAACCATCGCTTGCGGCGGCTTCTTCGGACCACAAGGAAGAGAATTACGTTTGCCATTGGCAGATCCCATACAAAACCAGAAGATAGAGGATTTTGTATATCAAGGCTGGCGTATTACCAACTTCGAGATGGAGTCTTCAGCCTTAGCTGGCCTTTCCCGCCTAATGGGCCATCGCGCAACAACATGCTGCATGGTCGTTGCCAACCGATTTGCCAAAGAGGCAAATACCGATTACAAAGGTTCCATAGACGGATTGATAAAAAAAGTACTCGACAGAATATAAATATTATATACTACATTAATGGCCTTAAACCTGGAGTCATCATCTACCATTTGTGCAATCGCAACTGCTCCCGGAGGCGCAATTGGCATCATCCGAATCTCAGGAATCGGATGCCTTAACATTGTTTCCAAAATCTTTTCAAAGGACATCAGCAGGGCTAAGGGCTACACGATGCATTATGGGCAAATCAATGCAGCTGACAAGTCCGGCCCCATTGACGATGTTATAGTATCTGTATTCCGGGCTCCACACAGCTATACAGGCGAGGATTCAGTAGAAATTTCATGCCATGGCAGCCGCTACGTCCTGCAAAGTATCATGGAGCTGCTCATACAGTATGGCGCTCGTCAAGCATTTCCTGGTGAGTTCACTCAGCGCGCCTTTCTAAACGGCAAAATGGATCTTAGCCAAGCAGAGGCTGTAGCTGACCTTATTGCCAGTACGAATGCAGCTACACATCGCATGGCCATGAGCCAGCTTAGAGGCGGATTCCGTCAGGAACTCTCCGCACTACGCGACCAGCTCCTCCACCTGACTGCACTCATGGAGCTGGAACTGGATTTTACAGAACAGGACGTTGAATTTGCCGACCGCACAAAACTATACAATCTTTCACTTGAAATCAGCCATCATATCCAACACTTAGCAGACTCATTCCATACAGGAAATGCATTAAAAAACGGAATACCTGTTGCCATAATAGGTGCACCGAATGTAGGTAAGAGCACATTACTAAACACCTTACTACACGAAGACAGGGCTATAGTAAGCGAGATACAGGGAACGACCAGAGATCTCATAGAAGATGTCATACAAATAGAAGGCATAACATTCCGCTTTATCGACACAGCTGGCATACGCAGGACAAAAGACCAAATTGAGAAAATGGGAATTGAGCGAAGCATGCAAGCAGCTGAACGTGCTCAGATCATATTATTATTGAGCGAGCCAAATGTACCATTCCCCGATTTACGGCTGAAAGACGAGAAGCCAATTCTACGCGTCATAAATAAGTGTGACCATACTATGCCCAGTTCCTCATTCCTCTACCATAAGGAAACGGCTGACCATCTCATCCATATATCAGCAATTACCGGTGATGGCATTCCACTGCTACAGAAAGCCCTTGTACGTGCAGCAGCCATACCAGAACTGGATGAGAATGAAACAGTCATTAGTAATCTGAGGCATTATGAAGCTCTTTGTCTTGCACAACAGAGTCTTCAGCGCGTCATTAAGGGTCTAGCCTCATCTGATGTTGATAAAAATGATGTCTTCCCTATTCCCACCGATCTTATTGCTCAGGACCTGAGGGAATGTCTCCACTACCTTGCCACCATTACAGGCAGTGAGATAACAAATGACGAGGTTTTAGCTACCATCTTCAAGAATTTCTGCGTGGGCAAGTAAATAGCAATTAGCATCGATTACAATCAATCACAAAATATCACATAAGGCGTTCATAATGAGCGCCTTTTCTTTTTGCTTGCCTATTAAACAAAGTCGTTACAAAGCGTTATCCGTGTTACATACGTAATGCCATCGATTGTTCCAGATGCCATCTGGCCTATGCCGATTTGTTTGATTTTTACCATAATTATTATATAATATGTTTCTACAATAAATAATTATTCCCAACAGGCTTTTTCCTTCGCTCTACCCATACCCTATCCAAGTAGTGCTCAGTGCCTACCCAAGGTAATGGCAGCCTTTTGACCTTGGCTACACCTTGGCTATACCTTGGCTACACCTTGGGTACACCTTGGGTAGAGTATGTGAAATCCGCGACAAAGGTATAAAAAATCCATGAAATAGGAATAGAAAGGGTGATAATTTTACTGACAAGTACCTCCCAATTTCCAGAATTGCCAACGGGTACGCGCCAACGGATTTCACCCTCCATATTTCTTCGGGCAAGTTCCAGCAAGTAGTCGGATACTTTCAACCCATCCACCGCCTGCAAACCGATGGCTACGCTCCAAGCCTCGGCTCGTTCCCTTTTCTGCGACACTCCTTGACAGATATACTCGTCAAAACTATGAATGTATTTGTTCTCTTGTATCTTGTCTTTATTTATATCAGCACAAATTTTCGCTTACTTCTGTTCTTGGAAAATTTTGCGAAAGTGGCTCACAATATTATTCTTCTGCAGCCATCATCATTCCTTCTTCTTCTTCAAATTGAGGATACATAGATATGACAGGTACTTTCTCCGTCTCTTCATCATCTGCTCGTTCGTATTTCTTGAAATTTTCTGCCTGCTCGAATATTTCCTTGAACACATCGTCCTGTGGAACTGGAGGATAGCCATGCTCTGCTAATATCAGAATCAAGTCCATCTGCAGTTCTGCTTTGATGTCAGAACGATTGGCCCAGTCGGTATATTTCGACTTGTCATCCACCATCTTTTTCACAGCAGCTGCCAGTGTCAGTAGTTTATCTTCGGGATATTCAAATCCGAACTTATGGGCAATCTCTTTCAGAATATCATAGAAAGCCTTTTCCTCATAGGTGATGCCTAAGTCCTTGAACGATTTCTTCTCCTTGTTTACCTCCTTCAACAGCTCTGCCATCTGCTTGGCCACCTCATTGAGCACTTCTTCGGCAAACACGGCATTGTCGCTTCGGTCGTTATATCGTTGCACCAACGCATTCAGGCGCTTGGTGAAATCTACGCCCTTCATCTTATTGACCTTCTTGAAGTCGGTGATGACCGTCCGAAGCAACTTCTCCATCAGTTTTACCTTCGTATTAGGCAACTTCAGTTTCTCCAGCCTCGTCATATAGTCTTCAC
>CAMJQA010000089.1 GCA_946407895.1 uncultured Prevotellaceae bacterium | reverse complement strand
CTGAAAGGCGAGTGCCCCGACCTGGACAAGGAGGACGCCTTCCAGGCCATAAAGGCAAGCCTGCTGCCCACGGAGTTTGGCAACCGGCTGACGCGCCGCCTTCCCCTGCGCGGCAAGGACTATCTGGCCGAACTGGGATACCTGCCCTACGACGGTCGTGAGGGCGAGGTGGTAGCCAAGAGCATGGAGTACTACCTGGCATGCTGGAGTGCTGCCCGCGTGGCTGGAATGCTGGGACATACCGAGGACAGCATACGCTTCTACAACCTGAGCATGAACTACAAGAAGCTGTGGGATAGCCGGGCACGGGTGATGCGGGCCCTGGACAGCAAGGGAGAGTTCCGTCCCCTGCCGGCCGACTTCAATCCCTGTCTGCCCTCGCGCGACTATACCGAGGGTAACCCCTGGCAGTACAGTTTCCTGGTGCCCCACGATGTGAAGGGGCTGGTGGAACTGATGGGCGGGCAGAAAGCCTTTACGGCCCGTCTGGACAGCCTGCTCACGGCCGACAGCAACCTGGGCGAAAATGCGGCTCCCGACATATCGGGCCTCATCGGTCAGTATGCCCACGGCAATGAGCCCAGCCACCACGTTCTGTATATGTACAATTATGTAGGTCAGCCCCAGAAGACGCAGAAGATGGTGCGCCAGGTGATGGACGAACTCTACGACGACAAACCTGCGGGCCTCTGCGGAAACGAAGATGTCGGTCAGATGTCGGCCTGGTACATCCTCTCGGCTATGGGCCTCTATCAGGTAGAGCCCTGTGGCGGCATCTATCAGCTGGGTTCCCCCATCGTGCAGGAGGCCGTCATACCCCTGCCGGGCGACAAGACCTTCACCATCCGCACCAAGGGTGGCGATGCCAAGAAGGTGGTGGTGAAGAAGTATATCCTCAACGGCCAGACGCTGAAGCAGACCTATATCACACACGACCAGATAATGGCTGGCGGCACGCTGGAAGTCGTATTTTAAAACCTTTTAAACTTTTGAACTCCTTGAGCAGCGAGAGCCATTGGAAGCTTGCTTACGAATGGCCGAGTCGTGAGAGGAGTCGAGCGAAGCTCAACTTTGAACTTTAAACTTTGAACCTTTATGAAGAAAATCTTTTCCGCCCTGCTCCTGAGCACAACGTTGGTGGCTCAGGGCTCCCCATTGAGTGAAATGCCCGAACCGGCCAAGAAAAAGAAGGAAGTGGCCGTGCAGAGTTCCATCCCCGACCTTCGCCCTGCCGAGAAGGACCGCCTCTTCCGCAGCGATGCCGTAGAGAAGCAGATAGAGGCCCTGCGCGCCAAGCTTACGGCCATCAGCCCCAAGCTCTTCTGGATGTTCCAGAACTGTTTCCCCAATACGCTGGACACGACTGTACATTACAGTAATGCCGGAGGCGACGACGATACCTTCGTCTATACGGGCGACATACATGCCATGTGGCTTCGCGACAGCGCCGCCCAGGTATGGCCCTATCTGCGCTATATCAACGAGGACGAGCCGCTGCGCCACCTCATTCGTGGCGTCATTCGCCGGCAGATAGCCTGCATCCTCATCGACCCGTATGCCAACGCCTTCAACATGGGTCCCACCGGAGGCGAGTGGCAGTCGGACAATACAGACATGAAGCCCGAACTGCACGAGCGCAAGTACGAGATCGATTCGCTCTGCTACCCCCTGCGCCTGGCATACGCCTATTGGCAGCGCACGGGCGATACCAGCATCTTCGACGATAAGTGGCTGCAGGCCATACGCGCCATACTCGGCGTCTTCCAGGACCAGCAGAACTGGAACGGCCCCATCACCAACTATCGCTTCACGCGCAAGACGACGGCCCTGCACGATACGCGCTCCAACGGCGGATACGGCCATCCCGGAAAGCCCTGTGGCCTGATAGCCAGCGCCTTCCGTCCCTCCGACGACAGCACCGTATTCCCCTATCTGGTGCCCAGCAATTTCTTCGCCGTCAGCGTGCTGCGTAAGGCTGCCATCATCCTGAACGACGTGAACAAGGAGTACGGCCTGGCTAGCGACTGCCGCCGTATGGCTACCCAGGTGGAGGAGGCATTGGAGAAGTATGCTATTGTGGAGCATCCCAAGTATGGTAAGATATATGCTTTCGAAGTGGACGGCTACGGCTCAGCCCTGATGATGGACGACAGCAACGCGCCCAGTTTGCTCTGCCTGCCCTATCTGACCGATGTCAAGATTGACGACCCCATCTACCAGAATACCCGCAACTTCGTCTGGAGCGAGGATAATCCCTACTTCTTCCGCGGCAAGGCGGGCGAGGGCATCGGCGGCCCACATTGCGGGCTTAACAACCCCTGGCCGATGAGCCTGGTGATGAAGGCCTTCACCACCAACGACCGTGCCGAGAAGGAGTGGTGTGTAGATCAGATCCTGAAGACCGACGGCGATACGGGATTCATGCACGAGTCCTTCAACAAGGACAATGCCAAGAAGTTCACTCGCGAGTGGTTCGCTTGGGCAAACACCCTCTTTGGCGAACTTATCGTGGATATGTACGCTGAATAATGAAAAAGATTATCTTCTCCCTCCTTCTGTTCCCCCTCTTGGGGGCATGTACCTCATCGTCTGACGACGCTGCCGGTTACCTGGCTTTCCTCTATCGCTATATGCCATTGCCCGACAGTGTGGATTATTCTCGTGAGTTCTGGAAGCGCAATGTAGAGACTTCCCTCAGGGCGCGAAGTGAGATGCCCTGGGGACCTGCTATCCCCGAGCGCGAGTGGCGTCACTTTGTGCTGCCCGTTCGCGTGAACAATGAGAACCTTGACGACGCGCGTACCATAATATATAATGAGTTGAAGGACCGTGTGAAGTTGATGCCGATACGCGACGCTATCCTTTGGGTCAACCACTGGTGCCACGAGCACGTCACCTACCAGCCTTCCGACTCGCGCACCTCGTCACCTTTGGCCACGATGCGCTCAGCCATCGGTCGTTGTGGCGAGGAGAGTACCTTCACCGTGGCGGCGCTCCGAGCTGTGGGCATCCCCGCACGCCAGGTCTATACGCCGCGATGGGCACACACCGACGACAACCACGCATGGGTCGAGGCATGGGCTGATGGACAGTGGTACTTTATGGGTGCCTGCGAGCCGGAGCCCGTGCTCAACCTGGGGTGGTTCAATGCGCCGGCCAGCCGCGCCATACTGATGCACACTAAGGCGTTCGGTAACTACGACGGACCGGAAGAGGTGATGTCGCGCACCGCATGCTATACCGAGATTAACGTCACATCCAACTACTGTCCCGTCAGCCCCCTGCGCGTCCTCGTAACGGACACCGACGGCAAGCCCGTGCCCGGAGCGAGGGTGGACTTCCGAATCTATAACTATGCCGAGTTCTACAAGCTGCTGAGCAAGCAGACAGACGACGCGGGCCGCTGCAGCCTTT
Organism: uncultured Prevotellaceae bacterium; assembly: GCA_946407895.1. Classification (GTDB taxonomy): domain Bacteria; phylum Bacteroidota; class Bacteroidia; order Bacteroidales; family Bacteroidaceae; genus Physcousia. The sequence continues at coordinate 9,378 of CAMJQA010000089.1, read as the reverse complement.
CCTGCGGACGTGGCGACCTCCTCGTGTGGGCAGCGCACAACGGTCGCTACGGGTTCTCCAAGGCAAGTGTGGGGAAGGACGAGGAGATAGTATTGGTGCTCCACAAGTCAAGGGACTACACAGCCTCGCTCGACCTCGACCTGATACCTCCTCCCGAGAACCCCGTACTTCCCGAGGTAAGCGACGTCGAGAGGAACCTCTGCAATCTGGAGCTTCAGCGTGAGGACAGCGTCAGGAATGCATATATGGACTGCGCCTTCTGGCACCCCGCATCAGCGGAGAGTGCCGGCACATACAGCGAACTGTTCCAGAACCTGTCGCCTGAAGACTCAGCCAGCGTAGCGGACTTCCTCATCAAGTCCCGCGCCAACCACGAGGTCATCGCCTCGTTCCTCCAGTCGCATCCCGGCGCCAAGGCCGTCGCCCTACTGCGCAGCCTACGCAGCAAGGACTACCGCGATGTCTCTGCCCAAGTGCTCGAGGACCATTGGCAGAACACGCCTGACGAAGCTAATAATATTAGCGACGCCTACTCCCGCACCTGGATACATTATATATTATGCCCGCGCGTGAGTAACGAGATGCTCACCCCGTGGCGCGCACCCCTGGCCCGCGTATTCGGCCGGATGAGTGCAGGGGACATCATACGATGGACGCGCGACAGTATCCACATCGATGAGGCGGGCAATCCGCAGCACCTCTGCATGAGTCCCGCCGGCGTACTGAGGCACCGTGCGTGTGATGCACACAGCAGGGACATCTTCTTCGTCGCCGCCATGCGCAGTGCAGGTATCCCGGCACGTATTGACGAGGTTACTGGCAAGGTTCAGTTCATTGCCCAGGGCACCTCGTCAGCATGGACCGACGTGGATTTCTCCCAGACCACGGCGAAGCATCCCCGGCAGGGTACGCTGTGCCTGAAGCTCGAACCCGGGCAGTCGCGCCCCGACTACTTCTCGCACTTTTCTATCGCCCGCCTCACGGATGACTTCGACCTTGCGCTGCAGGACTATGAGATGAACCCACGTGCCGTGGATGCATTCTTCGCGGAGGGCATGACCATGGACTTCGGCACCTATCTGCTGACCACCGGCACACGTCTGGCCAACGGAGGCGTGCTGGCCCACCTCGAGATCTTCCGCATCTGCCACGACAGTCCCTCGAACCCCGCAATCATCTCCGGCACTCTTCTTCCCGACGGAAGCGTGAAGGGTAAACTCGAGCTCGGTTGCCTCGACGCGGACAACGTAACGATTCCCCTGCGCATCCGTACCGAGACCGACGAGCTGAAGGTACTGGGATCGTTCAACAGCGAGCTGCGCTACCTGCCACAGGGTGCTGACGCCGTGCGCAGTATCCTTTCCACGTCGGGGCGCGGCTACTTCGTAGTCGGTTTCCTGCGACCGGGCGACGAACCCACCAACCATGCCCTGCGCGACTTGTCAGCCGTCCGTGAGAAGCTTGAGGAGTGGGGGCGTAGCATTATCCTTTTGGTACCCGAGGGAACCGACTTCGCTTCTTTCATGCAACGTCCCGAATGTCAGGGTTTGCCTGCGAACGTGTCCTTTGGCACACTTGCACCGGAAACCATCGATGATGTGCTCAGCCAGTCGCGCCTGTCGCTCACGTCAGCCCGCCCCGTCTTCTTCGTGGCCGATACGTTCAACCGCATCGTCTGGTACAGCCAGGGCTACACCATAGGCCTGGGCGAACAGCTGCTGGGCGTCTCCGGCAAGTTATAGTTACGGGTTCAAGACAGACACACTATGAAACGTATTATGCTTTTGGCGATGGCCCTACTGCTCTCCCTGCCCATCATGTGGGGACAGGGCAAGAGGGTACTCTTCATCGGCGACTCCATCACCGACGGGGCATGGGGGGCCAAAAACGGCCGGCCCTCCAGGGAAAGAAACCACTGGGACTGGAACCACATCTTCGGGCACGGATACATGGCCGACTGTGCATCCTACTACATGAGCCGCCGGCCGATGCAGGACTACGAGTTCCTTAACCGCGGCATCAGCGGTAACGAGCTCGGCGACCTGGAGGCGCGCTGGCAGGAAGATGTGGTGGACATGAAGCCCGACGTGCTCTCGGTACTCATTGGCACCAACGATGCCGGGCACTACCTGCGCAGCCTTTCCCAAAAGCCCGGTCAGCCGTTCGACTTTGCGGCCTGGGATGCCCGATACCGCCGCCTGCTGGACCGCGTAAGGGAGCAGAACCCCAATGTCCTGTTCGTGCTGTGTGCGCCCTTCGTGGAGAAGGTGGGAGAGGTTGGCAAGGCTCCCGATTACGAACTGCGCCGCCAGATCGTCTGCCAGCTGTCGGCCCTCATCAGGCAGATGGCCAGGGACTACGATGCCGTCTTCCTCCCCTTCGACAAGATGTTCGACAAGCTCGTCAGGAAGGAGCCTCGCCCCGATTACTGGATTTGGGACGGCATTCACCCCACACCCGCCGGCCACCGCCGCATGGCCGAAATGTGGATATCGAAGGTGAACCTTAAACTTTAAACTTTGAACTTTTGAACCTTTTGAACCTTTTGAACCTTTATGAAGAAGACATCCCCCTTCCTTGTATCATCCCTGTTTCTGCTGCTTGCCTGTTCCGAGCAGAAGAGTGTGAGCACCCTGCCCGAGCTGCCTCCCATGCCCGAGATACCCCAACCGTTGCCTAAGGGCAGCGTTCCCCTGGGCTCCTCGGCCGACTTTCCCGAGGTGCAGCTGGACATCCCCATTATGCCAGGCCCCTTCCAGCCCTCCTGGGAGAGCATAGAGGCCAACCATCCCGGCACGCCCCAGTGGCTGCGCGATGCCAAGGTGGGCTTCTGGGTACACTTCGGGCCCCAGTCGGCCGGAGAGAGCGGCGACTGGTATGCGCGGCGCCTCTACGTGGAGACGGATGGAGAAGCCTACCCCAACCACCTGCGCCGTTTCGGTCATCCCTCGGAGGTCGGATACAAGGATGTGCTCAGGACCTGGAACCCCGACAAGCTGGACCCCGCCCGCCTGACGAAGCTCTACAAGAAGGCCGGTGCCCGCTTCCTGATGATTATGGGAGTCCACCACGACAACTTCGACCTTTGGGACTCGCACTACCAGCCCTGGAACTCGAAGAACATAGGCCCCAAGCGCGACCTGCTGGGCGAGTGGTCCAAGGCCTGCCACAAGGCCGGGATGCGGTTCGGCGTAACCTTCCACCACGAATATACCTGGTGGTGGTGGCAGACAGCCTTCTGGAGCGACTCGCAGGGGCCCAAGGCCGGTGTGCCATACGACGGACACCTGACCCTGGAGGACGGAAAGGGCAAGTGGTGGGAAGGCTACGACCCGCGTCGCCTCTACGGCATAGACCTGAGCGAGTATGAGACGGTGGGCATCCCGCAGCACCACCAGCCGGCCAACGGCATCTTCGGGCGCCATCTGGACTATGCCCGCTGGTACGCCACGCAATGGGCCCTGCGCATGATGGACGTCACCCGGCACTACGACCCCGACTTCATCTATACCGACGGCACCGGCCAGGGGCCCTTCTCCGGCTTCGACACGGGCACGGGCTACAAGTGCAACGCCATGCCTATCGTGATGGCCGACTTCTACAACCGCCAGCTGAAGCAGCGGGGGCGGGTGGAGGCCTTCAGCGTCGTAAAGTTCCGCCGCCCCACAAACGGCACGGTCAACACCGCCGAGTTCGACTTCCCCGACAATATCGATACCACGCAGACCTGGATACGCGAGACGCCCGTGGGCGACTGGTACTACCGCCCCGGAATCGTCTATGACGCAGGCAGCATGGAACGTTTCATCATAGAGTCGGTATGCCGCGACGGCTGCGTAGCCCTTAACATCCCCCTGCGCCCCGATGGCTCGCTGGAGGCGGCCTGCGAGGAGATGCTCGGAGAGGTGGGCAAATGGATGGAGGTGAACGGGCAGGGCATATACGGCAGCCGGGCCTGGCAGATTCCGGCCGAGGGCATTCCCGACGAGAGCGGCCGTCCGCGCAAGTTCCCCGCCGGCGCCCTGGGGCAGATGCAGAAGGACTTCCCCTTCACGCCCCAGGACATCCGATTCACCCAGGGAAAGGATGGCAAGATCTATGCCTTTTGCATGAAGTCGCCCGAGCCGGGCCAGACGGTGAGCATACGCTCGCTGGGCCGCAACGAAGGACGTATGGGAGAGATACGCCGGGTGAAGATGCTGGGAACGAAGGGCGACCTGAAGTGGCAGCAGACCGACGAGGCCCTGGAGATTACCTGCCCCGGGGAGATTCCCTTCCAGACGGCTGTGGCATTCCAGATAGAATAAAGGTTCAAAAGGTTCAAAGGTTCAAAAACCGTGCCATATATTTGGCGAGATGATAATATCTTCGTACTTTTGTCCCCGTATTCCTTGCATTCCATAGCTATGGAGCAGCAATAATTTCTGGAACCGTAGTTGTTTGCTATATACAATAAAGACCTTTTAAGCTTTGAAACTGAACGTATTAAGAATAATTAGGATTGCCTTCTTCCTGCTGGCCTTCGGGGCTGGCATAGGGATGGCTTGTGCCGCAGACACGCTTTCGCTGAATGGCCCGTGGACCCTGAGTTTCTGGCCTCAGCCATCCCATCCTGTCACCTCTCCCCGCCAGATGAAGGGGCTTGGGGTCAGGCGCGTGCCTGCTATGGTGCCCGGTAATGTGGAAATAGACCTGCAGAGGGCCGGATTGATTGACGATCCCATGAAGGGGAGCAACGTTGACAACTTGCGTCCTTGGGAATCCTTCCAGTGGTGCTATAGCCGCTTGTTCAAGGCTCCATCCGTGGGGGGCGGCAAGCGTGTCATCCTCCATTTCGGAGGTATCGACTGCCTGGCTGATGTCTGGCTGAACGGGAAGTTTGTAGGCCGTGCCGAGAATATGCTCATTGCGCACGACTTCGACGTGACGTCGCTCCTGCGTTCTGGCCGTAACCGTTTGGAGGTGATCCTGCGCTCTGCCGTCCTTGAGGCGCAGCAGGAGATGCTGGGCACCTTCAGTATGGCGGGCTTTGCATCCAGCGAGAGTATTGGCGTGCGCAAGGCACCTCACATGTACGGATGGGACATCTTGCCCCGTCTGGTGAGTGCCGGCCTGTGGCGCGAGGTGGAGCTTCGCGTACAGGACGAGACGGAGATACGCAACGTGCATTATTGGGTGAATGCTTTGGATGTGCCAAGTCGCAGGGCAGGCCTGCAGGCTGATGTACAGTTGCGCCTTCCGCCTCAGCATTTCGGCAAGGCCCGTGCCCGCCTCGTTCTTTCCTTGAGGGGGCGGGAGGTGGCCCGTAGCGAGCAGGTGGTCAATACGCCTGCCTTCCGCCAGCGGGTTGAGGTCTGCGATGCTGAGCTCTGGTGGCCCCGCGGCTTGGGTGCACCCACCCTCTACGACGCCGATCTCCAGGTTGTGGATTCCGCCGGCCAGGTGCTGGCCAGCCAAGCGGAACGTATAGGCCTGCGACAGATACGGCTCGAGCGGACTGACATTAACCTGCCCGATGCTCCCGGTCGTTTCCGCTTCTACGTGAATGGCGAGCCAGTCTTCATCCACGGCACGAACTGGGTGCCGCTCGATGCCCTGCACAGCCGCGACGCAGAGCACTACGAACGCAGCATATCAATGGCTGCTAATTTGAATTGTAATATGATTCGGTGCTGGGGCGGTAATGTCTATGAGGCAGACCGTTTCTACGAGCTTTGCGACGAAAATGGCATCCTCGTCTGGCAGGATTTCTCCATGGCCTGTGCCTTTTACCCCCAGCGCGACCGCTTTGCCCGAGCGATAGAGGACGAGGTGACGCAGGTGGTTCTGCGCCTGCGCAATCATCCGTGCATCGCTTTGTGGGCGGGCAATAACGAGGACGACTGCGTGAGCGTATGGAACGGCCAGGCCTGGGACCCCAATCGCGACCGCATCAGCCGCGAGGTCATTCCGCGCGTGCTCTACGAGTTCGACCTGACGCGTCCCTACCTGCCCAGCTCGCCCTACCTGAGTGCCGAGGTCATACGTCGCGGCTTCAACGAGAACGAGCTTCCCGAGGCCCATTTGTGGGGGCCGCGCGGATACTACAAGGCACCCTACTACAAGGCTGCTGCCAATGTCTTCGTCAGCGAGATAGGCTACCACGGCTGCCCCAACCGCCAGAGCTTAGAGCGGATGATGACTGCCGGTCATGTCTATCCCTGGGAGCGCGACTTCGAGTGGAACGAGGAGTGGCTTACCAAGAGCGTGCGCCGTTTCCCCTCCGAGGGTAAGACCTTCGACCGCAACAACCTGATGATCAACCAGGTGCAGTTGGTCTTCGGACAGGTGCCTCGCGACCTGGACGACTTTATCTTTGCCTCGCAAAGCGTTCAGGCGGAAGCCATGAAGTACTTCATCGAGATGTGGCGCGGGCGTAAGTTCGACAATCATAGCGGGCTGATCTGGTGGAATTTGCGCGACGGATGGCCTCTCATCTCGGATGCTGTCGTCGATTATTACTACAGCAAGAAGCGGGCCTACTGGTACATTCGCAACGCCCAGCACGACGTATGCCTCTTCATGAATGATGCGCGCGACGGAGCCTACCCCCTGATGGCTGCCAATGAGACGCTCAGCGAGGCATCGGGCCAGGTTGTGGTCTGCGATGTGGCGTCGGGCAGAAAGGTCTATGAGGGCACATTCCGCGTGCCGGCCAATGGTAAGGCTCAGGTGGCCCTGCTGCCCGAACAGGAGGGGCAGGGCATGTACATTATTGATTATAGGGTGGGCGGCCAGACGTTGCGCAACCATTACCTCTACGGCGAACCGCCCTACGACCTGGGGCAGTACCGTTTGTGGGCCGAGCAGGCAGGACTTGTTCCACGCGAGTAGGGGCGCTCGGTGTCTCAGGATACTCTCTCTGGAACAAGGCTTTCTGGGCGCATAACCGCCTGAAGTCCGGTTTTGGCTCAAAAAAACAACGGCAATTATCTGACTTTCTATCATAAAGATTGACTGCACCGAGCCTGCTCTCGCTGACTTTGTCTTCCTCCTTCGCACCTCAGGAGAGCCCATGCAAGCATGGTTCTCCATTCGGTATGGCGTCGGTTCGGAAGAGTCGAAGCAAGCTTCACTCTCCGCTCACTTAATCGCAGCCTTCGGCAGAATTGAAGGGAACTTCATTCTACTCTCGCTGCTCCAAAAGTTGAACCTTTTGAACCTTGAACCTTGAACGCCCGAAGGGCATTTGAACCTTATGATATGCAAGGGAGAAGTCATTTCCTACTTCTCTCCGACATTTTTTTCCCGTTTTCTTGGGCAATCCAATAATTATTCCTATCTTTGCCATGTCTTGTGGACCAAACCGCGTTTGCGCGGTGGCCAGCCACATGGACCAAGAGAGCGTTTCCGCTTTCATCCTTGTTTCTGAAATCGCCAATTTCACAATTGAGAAGGATGACTGAAAGGCAACGCCCGACGTGTATGTAGCATGTGCGCATATTCGGCCTACGCCGTAATGCAGCTGCATATAACGGCGTAGGCGAAGTTGTAACAGTTCATTTCTCGGATGGTGTTTGGCGATACCAAGAAACAGGTGGGCTGGGGCAAGTCCCTACGTCTTTCTTGTTGCAGCTATAGCATCCATCCACGGTGAAAGAAGGTTTTAATGGACAGCAACTGATACGCATGCCAGAGGAACTGTACGGTCAGATTGGCAGCGACGATATGCTGATGGCACTTTGCATCTATGCCATCGGCTATTTCCCCTTTGCTGCATATCATTATATCAATCGGCCGAACGGCATGGAGGGAGCACAAGGGCAGTACCTGCTCAAATATTGTGTCGAGGGTGAAGGATGGGTAGAACTGGGAGGGACGCGCTATCCGGTATCTGCAAATCAGTTCTTTATTATCCCTATGGACAAGCCCCATTCATACGGTTCCGCAGGAAACAAGAAATGGACCGTCTATTGGGTTCGCTTTGGCGGCCATTTAGCCCCGTACTTCTCCGCCGGATTCGTAAAGCCTACTACCATAAAGGCCGGAGTGACCTCACGCATCGGATTCCGCCAGAATACATTCGAAGAGATGTACAATGTCCTGGACAAGGGTTTCACACTGGACAGCCTCCGTTATTCTTCCTCCCTACTTTTCACCTACCTGGGTTCATTCCGCTTCCTGACAATCTATCGCAAATCCATGATCAGCACCAGCGAGGTATCCAACGAGCATGCACTTCTGAACGAGTTGATTCACTTCATGCAGGAGAAGCTCGAAAAGCGCATTACGCTACGGGAACTGGCCGACTACTCAGGATTCTCCGTCACGCAGATGTCGTATATATTTCGCAAATATACAGGCTATCCCCCCATAGCCTATTTCAATATCATGAAGATGAAGCGTGCATGCTGGCTGCTGACCCACACTTCGCTGAAGGTCTATCAGATATGCTATAAGTCGGGTTTTGAAGATCCCTACTATTTTTCGCGCCTTTTCAAGAAGACAATAGGAATCTCGCCCGAACAATATCGGCAGAAAAACGGTTCTGGGAATTCAGAGTTTCTCCCCCTGAATTCCTTGTAGTTATCCGCTTTCCACACCGGCAATTCTCACACATTCTGCTATCTTAAGGAATATTTCCGACTGAAAAAATTGATTTGGCAGAATAAATGGGCTATCTTTGCGCCTGGAATAATTCTCATAAACATTAAATCAGCACGTGGTGCTAATAGGAGACTACTCGTATGCCAATAAAGAAAGACGGAATGCCCTTTGAGGCACATCCCTCGCCGATGAAGGACGAGAACGGCGAGAACCTGCTTTACGTAAAACCAGAGAGTGGATTGAGAATGTCGTTACACGACATAGAAGGTTGGTGTATCGGCCAGAATGCCATACGAAGAGGGGACATGGAGCGCGTATTCGATGCCTTCAAGGATGGTGCGGCCTATTGGATGAGCCGTGGATTCCGAATAGAAACACCTATTGGCATATTTGCACCCAAAATTGGCTTGAAGCGTAAAGAGACCAATCCCGACAAGATAAAGCACGACGATGTGGAACTTGTGGGAATAGATTACCAATCAGTCAAGCCCTTCGAGAAAGAAATAATAATAAATGTCAGCAGCGAAGGCTTCCGTTATGTGCGCAAACCAGTCTCCAGCCGTATTATGAACAATCTCGAGCATCTGGAAAAGGCCCTTCGGGAAAGCATTAAGGCCAACCACGGCTATACGACCGTTTCCAGTTTTGCTGCCTATAGCGGCCTGACAGAGCATTCCGCTCGTAAGCAACTCGACCGCTGGTGCTATGGAGATAAGGCCCGGCTCATGCGCTCCCGAGTCAGTCGTGCCATCATTTACACCGAGATATAAGAGTTCAACTTTTCATACATCC
>CAMJQA010000088.1 GCA_946407895.1 uncultured Prevotellaceae bacterium | reverse complement strand
GCGCATAAAATACCTTAAATCATTCAAGGGGAAAAGCGATGAAAAGGCAAACGCACAGCCTCGAGCAGAGAGACACTTCGCACAGCCTCACCCGGCTGGATGGTACCGGCTTCGCGGGGAAAATAGACGGGCATTTTATCCTGCAGGGGCAGGATGCGCAGTTCCAGCTGACGGCATTCGGCAGGCAGTTGCCACAGCCCGAACTGGAAGGGGCGCCCGTTGTAGAAATTATCGCATACCAGGCGCCCGTCGGCGTACAGCCGGGCCACATCTCCGCGATAGTCGATGTTCAGCAGCCCGGTGAGTTCTGCCGGAAGCTGAATCGAATATACAGCCGCCTGTTCGAAGTCGGCATCTGTAGGCTGCTCGGCTACGCCATGCTTTCCCATCGGAATCTGGCGCGGCGTACCGGCCTTGCGCTCCTGCCGGAAGTCGAGCCGTACAGTATCTGCCGGCTCCGAATCTCCGGTGGGCAGGAAGAGATGTCCGGCCTGCTCGGGCGTGAGCAGGTAGATGCCCTCCGCTACCGGTCGCTCTGGTCCCAACGGCTTTAGGCGTCGCAGCACGCGTCCGTCCTTGAAGGCTATCTCGGTGGGGATGCCCGGTATCTCCTGCATGTAGAGTTTGCCCCTGCGACGGGCAATAATCTGGGCCGTGGCGTACCGTATTTCATCTATATTTACGGGGAAGATGCACGCAGTGCCCGAGGGAATGGTAAGTCGCGGTAGCTTTACGCCTGCCACCTCCAGGCTTACCTCCTTGGGCGTCAGTTCGCAGTACCGCTCATAGTTGTTCACAAAGATGAATCCCTGCTCGCCGTCTGTTCGGTATGCCCACCGGAGCTCGCCGTCCTCGCATCGCTCCAGGAGTTGCTTGGCGGGGAAGTATGCCTTCATACCAGCCAGTCGCTCGCCGAAGTCCTGCAGGAAGAGATGCAGCCGGCGCAGCATGTAGTAGTGAGGCCTGCGCTGTCCGAACTCGCCCAAGGGAGCCTGGAAGTCGTACGTCTTCACTGGCAGCTCGTTGTAGTTCACATACAGGGTATGCTGGTTCTCGTTCATCGTAGTCAGTCGTCCGTCGGGGTGTGTCCCGCCGTGGTACATATAGTAGCCCAGCATGTTGGAGCCGCTGCCCAGCTTCACCAGAGCCATGCTATATACATCCTCGGGGTGGATATAGATGCGCCGGTTGTAGGAGGTCATCATGCCGCCGCCCAGTTCGCATGTAAAGTACGGATAGGTCCGCTCCTCGTCTATGAAGTTTTGCTTGAACTGCTCAGAAGCGATGTCTGCGCTTGCCCGCGTCTCCTTGAAGTTAAAGCCCGTATGGTACATAGCCACTCCCTCGGTCAGTTCCCTGTTCCAGAACCCGTCAGCATAGTCGCCATAGAGGGGCAGCATCTCGCCCACAGGCATAGGCGTGGTCAGCGGGGGCCATCCCGTACGGGTATAGAAGGGCAGGTCGAAGCCGGCCTGCAGGGCCATCCGTTTCAGGGAGAGAAGATAGCTGGCCGGACCGCCAAACTCATTGTCGAACTGGGCGCCCACCAGCGGCCCGCCGTCCTTCCACTGCAGTCCCTGCACCTGCGCATAGAGTTGCCTGTAGAAGCGTGCCACAGCCTGCTGGAAGACACGTCCCTCGTCGCGCACGCCGCAGTCCTTGCCAAAGAGCCAGTCCGGCAGTCCCCCGTTCCGGCATTCTCCGTGGCAGAAGGGTCCCATCCTCAGCACCACCGGCATACCCTCTTCCTTGCAGATTTCCAGGAAGAGGCGCAGGTCGCGGTTACCCGACCAGTCGAAGATGCCCTCCTTCTCCTCGTGGTGAATCCAGAAGACATAGCAGGCCGCTATCCCTATTCCCCCCTCCTTCATCTTGCGTATCTCGGCGGGCCAGTCGGCAGCGGCCACGCGCGAATAGTGAATCTCGCCCATTGCGGGAAGCACATATCGGCCGTCCATCTTCAGTCCCTGGGCGTCCCAGGTCACCTGCGGCACGTCGCCGGTGGCTACGCGTAACGAATTCAGCAGCGACTCATCTACGCGGAAGGCCGTACCGTGCCTGATTCCCTGCGGGAAGCTCACCTGGTCGCTCACGTCCGTCCATGTCCGCCCGTCGTCCGTCGAGCGGACCGCTCCGTAGCGCCCCTCCATATACTTGTCGAAATAGACATATAGCGTATCGCCTACATAGAGCGGAGCAGGCCCCTCGGCCCAGTACTTACCCGTGATGGGCGCCGAGACCCGGGTGGAGAACCCCTTCCGTATATCCCTGGTGCGTGTTGTGCGCAGGTTCTTCTCGGCAGGCTTGCTGTTCTCGTTCTTCAGCAGCATCAGCAGGTCTTTTCCCCTGGGCGGCCTCACTATGGCCGCATCTATCACCGAGAAGCCCGGGTCGAAGTATAGACGCGTAGGCGAGAAGGTCTGGAAGTCGCGCGTTGTGGTGCAGTATATGCGATGCCCGCCATCCTTGTCGCCCCGGTCCTTATCGGCCTGCCCAGGCCCGCCGGTGATGGTGGTTGCCCACAGGATGTAGTAGGTCTGCGACGGTTCGTCGTAGAAGAGTTCCGGTGCCCAGCAGTTCTGTGCCTCGGGCTCCTGGTCCATTACCGGGATGGCTCGCTGCGGCGACCAGTGGATGAGGTCGCGCGAGGAGGCGTACCCTATAATACGGTCGTGCCAGCTGCTGGTCCATACCATGTGGAACGTACCGTCGGGGCCCTGCACGATGCTGGGGTCGCGCATCAGGCGGTCCTGCCCCACCTGGGGTTTCAGCAGCGACTGGTTCCCGTTCAGGGCTTTCCAGGTCAGGCCGTCGTAGCTGTATGCCAGGTGCAGGCCATCCTTCTCTCCGCGGAAGTATGAGAAGAGATAAACGTCGCGCCCGGCAGCCGCCACAGCCATCAGGCAGGCCAGGCACAGGATGAGTAGTCTTGGTGTCTTCATCGTTTCCTTTTTCTTTTGATTGTTCTGTAATTGATGTAGGGTTAATCTATCGCGTACAAGCCCCCTTTGGGGGACTTTACGGGGGTCAAAGTTACGAAAAATCCGCCATATATACGTCCTTTTTACACTTTTTTTGTAACTTCGCCAAAAAAAATGGCCCGAAGGTTAGCTTTCGGACCCGCTGGATTGTATATAGGTTGTATGAAAGAAAAAGAAATGGAGCGCCTCTTCCGCGCCAACTATATGAAGATGTACCGACTGGCAAAGTCGATTCTGTACGACGAGGACGAAAGCCGCGACGTAGTGAGCGAGATCCTGGAGGAAGTATTCCGCTCTCCGAGCCTACTTTTGCGTAGTGAGACGACCGAGGCCTACCTATTGCGCAGCGTCCGGAACCGTTGTCGCAACCGGATATCGAACCTGGCTATGCGGCAGCGTGTAGGAAAGCTCTACGCCCTGGAACTCGATACCGCTGAGACGGAGGCGGAACAGGACGACGAACGAATGGACCAAGTGCTTCGTTTTCTGGAGACAGAGGCCAAGCCGCTGACGCGGCGCATCGTAGAAATGCGCTTCCGCCAAGAGATGAGCTACGAGGAAATAGCTCGCCAGACAGGCGTAAGCCGCGTTACGGTATATCACCACCTGGCCAAGACAATCGACACCCTGCGTCGCAGGCTTGCAAACAAGAAAGTAAAACCAAACACACCATAAAATGAACCAGGAAAAGACAGAGAAACTGCTTCAGATGCAGGAGAATCCCAGTGCCTATAGCGAGCAGGAATGGGACCAGATGCTGACCGACGAGGAAGCTCGCGACACCCTGCGTACGATGGCCCTACTCAGAAAGGCCTACGCCCGGGAAGAGTTTTCGGACCAAGACGACGAACAGATCGAGCGTGAATGGCAGAGGATGCGCAGCCGAATGGGGCTTGAGGGGCATCGCACTACCTGGCGCATAGCAGCCTCGGTGGCAAGCCTGATGCTCGTTTCCGGCCTGGCTATTGCAGCATTCCGCCCAGGTGGTTTCCTCAGACAGGAGAAGAACTTCGAGCCTCTGCCATCCGAACAGGTAAGTACTAAGCGCCCCAAGCCGCAGAAGACCCAGGACAGCCAGGCGGAGAAGGATGAGCAGGAAAGCATCGTCTTCGACAACCAGACACTGGAGGAGATACTCTCCCAAATGGCCCACTACTACAGGGCTGAAGTCATATTCCAAAGCGAGCGTATCCGGCAGCTACGCTTCCACTTCGTATGGCGGAAAGGAGAGACTCTGCAGCAGACGGTGAAGCGGCTCAATTATTTCGAGCACGTGGACATTAAACTCCAGGACGGCAAACTAATCGTAGAGGAGGGCCAGTAGGAATGAGACGCTTATTCATTATTATAATCTATATACTCGCCACGCACCCTCTTTCTGCCCAGCGCATCAGCAGGGAGTACCGGGATGTCCCCCTCTCCGAGGCCCTGCGCCAGATAAGCCAGGAGCAGAAGCGATGGAGTATAAACTTTCTATACGACGAGCTGGAAGACTTCCGCATTACCACCCAGGTAAAGAACGCCTCTGTGCCCAATGCCCTGCGCCAGATAATAGGTTTCTATCCACTGAGGATGATAGTACGCGAGCGGGACATATACGTGGAATGCCCCATAAAGACGGGCCGCCGGTACGTAGGCGAGCTGCGCGACGAAGAAGACCAGCCCGTAGCCTTTGCCAACTTATGCCTGCTCTCGCCTCAGGACAGCACAGTACTGGCCCGGGGGGTAAGTAGCGAGGGCGGCACCTTCGTCATTCCCTGCGACAGCCAGAACGTCTTGCTGCGCGCCACTTTCATCGGATACGAACCCCTCTATTACCAGTCGCAGAGCGAAGACTTGGGCATACTGCGAATGCGCTCGAGCCAGATAGTGCTGAACGGCTTGCAGGTGAACGGCGAACGCCAGATAGTCAAGGCAGAAAACGGACACTTGACGTATAATATGCCACAGCTGTTGGAAATCTTGCCAGCTGATGATGCTTATGAAGCATTGACACGCATTCCAGGTATTATTGATAGTGATGGGAGCCTGTCATTTGCAGGTCAATCCGTGACGCTAATCATTAATGGTAAGCCAACGACTTTAAGCGCAGAGCAGGTAATTGAACGGCTGAAACAAATGCCAGCATCAATGTTGGCCAAAGCGGAAGTGATGGCATCTGCACCTGCCAAGTATCATGTACATGGCATGGCTATCAATGTGATCACAAAGGATTATACTGGCACTAATCAGTTTGCAGGACAGCTACAAGGCTTCTATCGCCAGAACAAATATGGCTATGGGCAGGGCAAGGGCAACATGATTTACCAGCACGGGAACTTCGGTTTGGATGCGTCGTACTCCTGTGGCTATGGCACAGCTTATGGGCAAGTGGAGCATGAGGCGCACCATCCTTTAGGCTACCAGCGAGTGGACTATTCCGACAAGACAGAGCGAAAGAATCAAACCTTGAACCATAACTATCGTATAGGTTTGGATTACGCTTTCTCTAAAGAGAGCCGCCTGAATGCGGCTTATACGGGCAAATGGGCATCCAACGATGCCACCAATACCAGCACAGGCCTGGAAACTTCTGTTCAGAAGTCGGAAGTTCATACCTATCTGCACAATGTGGATGCCAGTTACACTTCACCATTCGGGCTGCAACTAAGCGCATCTTACACCAACTATCAGAACCCTCGCACACAGCATTTGGACGGGCATCTGTATGATACAGAAAGGAATCTTTCTGTGGACAGTCGTCAGCGAATCAGCAAATGGCTCTTTGCTGCCGACCAGACACACGATATAGGCAAAGGCTGGGAATTAAACTATGGTGTAGAAGCCCAGCTGACCAACAATACGAGCTATCAGACTACACGCGATGCCAATGGTCGTCCACTTGCTGATGCTACAAGTCATGTTGACTATGACGAACGTATCCTTGACATATATGCAGGCTTCAATAAGCAGATAACGCCGTCTTTCAGTGTCGAAACTTCACTTGGCGCCGAGCAATACCATACTCCCAAATGGAACGAATGGCGATGGTACCCTACATTGAATACCTTGTGGACTGTGGACAAGGACAACATGCTCAATCTCTCGTTCAGTTCTCAAAATGTATTCCCTACATATTGGAGCACCATGAGCAGCATATTCTACACTTCAGCCTATAGTGAGATATGGGGAAACCCTGACCTGAAGCCCAATTCCCAATACAACATCGACCTCATCTGGCAACTGCGCCAGCGTTACACATTCACGGCATACGCCAAATTTATACCCGACTACTCTGTGCAACTCGCCTATCAGCCCTCTGACCGTATGGCTGTTATCATGAAAGAACACAACTTTAATTATATGAATGTGTGCGGTTTGCAAGCATCAGCGCGTTTCTCGGCAGGCAAATGGCTGAATGGAACTGTGATGGCCACAGGCAACTACCGACACGACAAGAGCGACCGTTTCTTCGACTTGCCTTTTGACCGCAAACAGCTGACACTCATACTCAGTTCTACTACCGCCATTCAGTTCTCTCCGCGTCACGATATACGCCTCATTCTCAATCCATTCTTCCAGTCAAAGGCCATTCAGGGAGTCTATGACATTGACCCAGCGTTCCGTCTCAATGCATCCCTCCGCTGGACTTCCGGCAATAAGAAGTGGAGCGTCATTGTTGCCGGGAATAATATAACCAATAGCCGTGTCATCACTCACTCTGGTTTAGCGAACCAAGACTATACGATGCGCGTGTGGCTGGAATATCCCAATGCATCGCTGACCGCCATTTATCGTATCGGCGGTTTCAAGGAAAAGAAGACAAAGGCTGTCGATACCTCGCGCATGGGATATTGATAGAGAATTATACGTTTCTTCGCCTCCCGCAAACAAGCGGAAAATGCTACACCCGGGTATAAATTTTGCAAAACCCGCCTCGCGCAAAAAAAACCGAATCTCTTTGCCATGCTAATACCTGGTCTATAGCTGGAGGAAGGGACGAAGGGCATCTGGAGATTCGCCGCGACGGCGTGCATAATCCTGTAGCTGGTCTTCACCAACAGCACCAATGCTGAAATGGCAGGCTTGGGGATGGGATATCATCAGGCCGCTGGTGCTGGCATGGGGCTGCATGGCTCCACTCTCGGTAAGGCTGATACCCATACTCTGGAAATCAAGCAGACGGCCCAGCTGGAAGTTCAGGCTCTGGTCGGGCAAAGAAGGATAGCCCACAGCCGGGCGCCGTCCCTGGTAGCGTTCCTGGAAGAGCTCTTCGATGGAGAGATTCTCGTCAGGCGCATAGCCCCACAACTTGCGGCGCACAAGAAGGTGTCCCACTTCGGCAGTCGCTTCAGCCAAACGGTCGGCCAGTGTCTGACCGAGAAGACGATGATACTCGTCTTCCCCACCCCAATGCTCCATCTCATTGTCAACCGTAGTGGCAAAAAGGCCTATCCTATCGGGCACACCCTGCTCAATAGGACGCACGAAATCGGCCAGGCAGAGGCAGGGTTCTCCCTGCGGCGCATGCTGCTGACGGAGCAGGGGTATGCGCTCACCATCATCGGGGAGGACAATATCATCGCCATCGCTGACAGCCTGACATAGAGCCACACGGAAATGCGCTTGAAGCCCGGCCTCGTCCCAAGCAGTGAGCAAGCCCTGGGCTTCATCAAAGAGTTTCATTACCTCACCGGCGCGGATACGCTCACCGCCTGAAAAGCCATGCAACCAGTTTTGGCGGCAAGCCACACAGCCGTGAACACGAGCAATACTGCCATAGCGGGCCGGGAAGCCCCAGGCATGAAAGAAGTAAAGCCAGTTAATATATCCGGCCACATCATGAACCCTGTAATGAAACGTCTGATATTGCAATGACATTCTGTATTATGCGGTCCTCCCCCACCCCTTACTGATCAGGATTCTCCACATAGCCCTGGTAATGGGGAGGCAGAGCCGCCATTATCGTATCATAGCTGCGTTGCATGGTCTGCTTCACATTCTCGGGACCCTTTCCCTGCGGAGGAATAGGATCGTGGATAGTAAGTGAAAGAGGATGCCAGGTGAGGAACCAGAAACCCTGCTGGCGGCTGAGTACATCAAAGGAACCGTTGATGGTGACAGGCACCACAGGCAACTGCAGTTCGTCAGCCAGCTGGAAGGCTCCTCTACGGAATACGCCCATATGCCCAGTGAAGGTGCGGGCCCCCTCGGGAAAGACGAACAGGCTGGTGCCCCCCTGCAATACGCGTTGCCCTTGCTCGTAGGTCTGCTGCACAGCCTTTGGCCCGCTCTTATCAACCATGATATGGCCTGCGCTGAGGCATGCCTTGCCCACCAGGGGGATGCGGCTGAGGGCCTTCTTCATCATCCACTTGAAGTTACGCCCCAGGAATCCATAGACGAGGAATATATCATATGGCCCCTGATGATTGGCCACAAAGACGTAGGAGGTGCGGCGGTGCAGTCGCTCGCGCCCACTGACACGGACCGGCAGCAGCATCACACGACACATAAGCCGGCTCCAAACCATTGCCGGATAGTAGCCCCAGAAATGGGCACTGCCCAACGTACAGCCGATAATGGTAACCAAGGCAGTCAGGATAGTTGCAACCAGCAAAACCGGAACGCCCACCACAATTTGATATAACCGATACAGGAACTTCAGCATACTACGAAGGAAAGAGTGAAAGGGAACGGGCCTTAGTATTCGTGGATTTTCTTCATATTGGCTTCAGCCGCCTTGATATATTCCTTCACGTATGGATTATTCAGGAAATAAGGCGGAGCGTCAGACAATATTTCATCTATCTGCGGATTCAATATGGGATATTCGAGCCCGTTAGTCAATATCATGAAGATGCCGGGCCCCAGTACATTATTATAATTACTGATGATGAAGCGCGTAATGAGCCGGTCGCTCTGTTCTGTGAGTTCGCGAGCCTCCTGTACGAGACGGCTCTTTACGAGCTCGTGGTCCATTCCATCCATAATCATCTCACTCTCGCGGTGAGGCAGTTCGGCCATCTGGGCATCAATCTGCATCTTGCGCTGAATAAAACGCGACAGGCTGTCATTGAGCGGAGTTCCCGTGGCGCTTTGGATGATTTCCCCTATCTTCATCTCAACCCTCCCGTCCTCGAGCACCAATGGCATTACACTGGCACTGTCCAGGAATACGTTGGCCATGATAGTGGAATCCATCACTCCACTGAAACGGAAACGCCCATGCACAACCCGCGCCGAATCAATAGTATGCATATCATCATCGCGGAAGACCTTGAGATAGAGCGTTTTACCCTCTAAGGCCTGAACTGACGACGTGCCGTTTACCATATACTGGTCTGCACACGAGACCAGCAACAGTACAGATGCAAAAAATGTTAAGCACAGACTTTTCATGCTTATTTCATTGAAACCAGCGGACAAAGATAACTCATATCCGCGAAATACAGAAATTTTTTATGACTTATTAAGACTTTTTTGAATTTGCTAATTCAACGGGCAGGCGCCATGCGGTATAAACCTCCAGCACGCAAGCTATGGCAAGCGCCACCATCCACTCATTACGGCGCAATGGGCCGTACTGATAAGTCTGCATGCTCATACAAAGTACTGTGAGCAGGAAAAATACACACCCCAGCAGTTGCTGGCGACGCAGGCGGCGCACGTTGAAATTGCGTCCCAGATACTCGGCCTTCAGGCGCATCAGGCAGAAGGCCATGGCACCGATACCGAAGAGCCACAGCGACAGCTGGGCATGAAACATTTTTACTACCAGGCCAACGAGCATCATAATGGCTCCCAGGCGGAACAGAAGGTTCTGAAACGGAGTTAGCTCTCTCATCCTAATTGCTATCTACTGCGGTGACAACTGTGCCGAGTCGGTTGCCTCTTCCTCACCGGCCTGCTTATGAGACAATGTTGTAGGCACGATGAAGACATCCTCATTCTCCCGCTTCATATAAAACTTCTCGCGCGCAATCTTCTCAACGGCCTCGGGACTACTCTCCAACTGACGAACCTGATTGTCAGCCCACTGATACTGAGCCTTGTAGTTCTCAATCTCGGCTCTCAACTGGCTGATGCGCTCCGACCGACGACAGAGGTTAAGGAAACTGTTCTCGTCGAGGATGCCCACAATAAGGATAATGAAGGCCCCCACCACGAAATACTTGTATCTGGCAATGAAATCCCACAAGGAATTTAGCTTACTCATAAGTGAAAATTTAATTATTTTGCACAAAGGTAGAAAAAAAGGAAGTCATAACATACCATTTATCACTTTTTTTTCATAAATTTGCATCAAACTAACTGAAAAATGGAAGAATTTATCGTTTCTGCACGCAAATACCGCCCTCTGAACTTCGACTCAGTGGTAGGCCAGCGCGCACTCACCACCACACTGAAAAATGCCATTGCCACAGGCAAGCTGGCACATGCCTACCTCTTCTGCGGACCTCGCGGAGTGGGTAAAACCACCTGTGCCAGAATCTTTGCAAAGGCCATCAACTGCCTGAATCCGAAAAGCGACGGAGACCCATGCGGCGAATGCGAGAGTTGCCGCGCCTTCAACGAACAGCGGTCGATGAACATACACGAACTGGATGCAGCCAGCAACAACTCGGTTGAGGACATCAGGGAGCTCATACAGCAAGTGCAGATACCGCCACAGATTGGGCGCTATAAGGTATTCATCATCGATGAGGTTCACATGCTCAGCAGCGCAGCCTTCAACGCATTCCTGAAGACGCTCGAGGAGCCTCCCTCATACGTCATCTTCATCCTGGCTACGACCGAGAAGCACAAGATACTGCCCACCATATTAAGCCGCTGCCAGGTTTACGACTTCCAGCGGATGACCATTCAAGACACAATTGACCACCTGAAGCATGTGGCTGAAAAGGAAGGCTATACCGCTGACCCCGAGGCTCTGAACCTCATTGCCCAGAAAGCAGACGGCAGTATGCGCGATGCCCTCTCAATCTTCGACCAGATGGTCAGCTTTACCGGAGGGCAGCTCACATACGATAGAGTGTGCCAGAGCCTGAACGTGCTCAGCACCGAGTACTACTTCCGCCTGGTAGATCATTTCCTGAAGAACGAGGTAGAGCCTTGCCTGCTATTGCTTAACGAAGTCCTGATGAAAGGCTTCGATGCCGGAAACTTCATTGGCGGACTGGCAAGCCACCTGCGCGACGTGCTGGTGAGCCGCGACGCTCAGACCCTTCCCTTGCTGGAGATGAGCGAGCAGATGCGCAACCGCTACCACGAGCAGGCCCTGCGTTGCCAGCCACGTTTTCTGTATCGTGCCCTGAAGTTGTGCAACGATTGCGACCAGGCTTACCGTACAAGCCGCAACAAGCGACTGCAAGTGGAGATATGCCTCATACAACTGGCCCAGCTGACCGAAGACGAGGCAACCGATGGGGGGCCTGGCCCTGCCAAGACGTTAAAACCAGTTTTCCAAAAGCAGGCAGCTCAGCGCACAAGCCAGGAGCCTGCCCAGTCGGCACCCCAACCACAGCCTGCATTACAAGCCGCCTCAACGCAAGCCACACCTCCACCCCACCCAGACAACAGGCCACAACCCATGCCTCAGGCTCAACCTCACCCCATGCCTCAGGCTCAACCACAACCTGCGCCTCAAGCTCAACCACAACCTGCGCCTCAGCCAGTTGTTGCACAAGCGCCTATGCCCGATCATAAAAGCCCTGTGGGACAAAGCACCGCAGCCAAACCTGCTCCGCTGAGAAAGGTAACACTGAAAGCCTTTGGCGGAAAAAAGAATGAAATCAAGGAGGCAGATGAGGCACAGCCACAACCGGATGCAGTCGCCAATACCCCGCTGCAAGAATCAGAGCTGCATACCTGCTGGTACGAGATCATCAACCGGATGCCGCAGGAGGAAAAGGCTATGGCTACACGAATGCGAGACATGCGACCGGGCATAGAGGGCACAAGCACAATCGTGGTCACCGTATATAACAATCAGGTGGCAAGCGAGATGAAACGCATGCTGCCACGAATGGAGGCATACATCAGAAAAAGGCTGAATAACAGCGAAGCACACATAGACGTCAGAGTGGCCGAAGCTGAAAAAGCACAAAAAATCTTCAGTAAGCCCGAAAGGCTTCGCACCATGATGCAACAAAATCATGCCATAGCACGGCTGGTGAAGGAGATGAACCTGAGAATAGAATAAGACTGCCTCCGGGTTACCTCCATATCGGGCAGGATGGTCAGTAAAGCACAAAGCGACTGATTGCAAGTTATCATTCACGTCTATTTCTTCTTGCAGCAGAGGGTGACAAGAATCATCCCCTCTGGGAGTGCCAGTCTTTAACTCATGGATGACGATTATCACTGTTGCCAGAAACAACTGCGGTCATCACGCTCGCGTATGGAACCGTACATTTGCTTTGAGGGTTTTGACTCAGCGACGTATGGCGCGTCCTTGGATCGCAATTCCAGTCAACCAAAAGAAAGCCTATTTCAGTCTCTGTATCATTAAATACTTCCTTGACATCATTTCGCCGAACAACGACATGAAGGCTAAGATTGATGCTTTGCTCTCCGCTTATCCAACCATTGATACAAGTGCAATGGGCTTTCCCCGTGGGTGGGAGAATGAGCCGCTGTGGCGATAGGCACAATTATACAAGGCGGGCGAGGATGGGAAACAGCGCATCCTCGCCCGATTTGGTTGAAAATACACCCCAAAAATAAAAAAATTGAGCTTGAATTGAAAATAATCACATTTCTGCTTTACATTTTCTTCGTCTGAACTGTATTATAAGTGTATGACACGAAAAGAAATGACGAACGAGCGAGCGCAGAGTGATGTTCGCATCAACTCTGCCGAGCGAGGAGGAATTGGACGGAGTCAAATCGAAAGTCTGTTCAAGACACACTACACGGAGATGTATCATCTGGCGCTCACGTTGCTCTTTGACGAAGCTGAGAGCAAGGACGTGGTGAGCGAGGTGTTCTCCAATCTGCTCAGTGGTAGCAGCGTCGTGAGAACGGACAATGCACGGGCGTTCCTGTTGGCGAGTGTGCGCCACCGGTGCCTGAATGTGTTGCAGCACAAACAGGTGCAAGAGCGCTTTGCACGCCTGCTTACCGAGGACACTGATACACTTGTTAGCGACAATATCGTGGAAGAGCAAATACAGATGGAGGAACTGATGTACTACGTGAGGGAGAACCTGTCAGCGATGGAGCAGAACGTCTTCCGACTGCGCTACCTACGAGAGATGACTTGCCAGGAGGTGGCGGAAGCACTGAACGTCAGCCGCCAGACCGTCCACACCCACCTGAAGCAGTCAGTGGAGAAAATAAGGAAGTTTTTTAATTCAAGTGAAAAGCAATATGATGACTGAAAAGCAGCGTATAGAGTGGCTTCTGGAATTACAAGACCACCCCGAGCAAATGACCGACGAACAGATGAAGGAGATACTTGCCGACGACGAGATGCGCCAACTCGTACAACAGCTTGGCTTCGCTAAGCGTGCCTTCAAACACGATGAACTTAAAAACGACACCCCCGATGTGGATGCCGAATGGGAGAAGTTTGCAGCCAGCCATGCAAATGAACTGACGAACGCAGCAAGGGCAGAGGGCAAGCTTGCTTGCACTATGCCTTGCAAGGAGGAAGAAGACGAAAGTCA
>CAMJQA010000087.1 GCA_946407895.1 uncultured Prevotellaceae bacterium | reverse complement strand
TAGAGCATTGGCTTCCCAAGCCGAGGGTCGCGGGTTCGAGTCCCGTCTATCGCTCTTTTTTGACATGCAAACATTGCATGTCTTTTTTATTCCCTTTTTTTGTCTTTAATATATATTAATAAGGTATAACTTAAAAAAAACTCACATTCCATTCATTTTCTATCTGAATATATTTGGTCAAAGTGGAATCTTTATGTATCTTTGTGTCGTTTTTTGAAATAAATGAATAAAACCAGATAAAAAAATGACTAAGATTGAACTTGTGAGAGCTGTTTGCCAGAAGACTGGTATTGACCAGCCAACTGTTCTGGCTGCATTGGATGGTCTTATTGCGACCATTAAAGAATCATTGGTAGGTAGAACAAATGTGTATTTACGTGGATGGGGTACTTGGACGTTGAAGCGTCGTGCCCAAAAGACAGCCCGTAATATCTCTCAAAATACGACTATCATCGTTGAGGCCCATGATATTCCATATTTCAAGCCCAGCAGAGATTTTGTCAAGGCCGTGGCTGAGGGTGCTCCCGCTGAGGAAGAAAAGCCTTCTGCAAAGAAAAAGGCCTGAGGAATAGTTAGAAAAACTGTTGTCTGCACTTTTTGTTAGTCGAATATAAACCGGAGAGGTGGAGTCTTTTCTATTCTGCCTTTTCGGTTTTTCTCTTTCCTTCTCAATTTGTTGTTTTCGATGTCTTAATTCAATCGTCTATGCGTAAACCTCTATTCCTTTTGCTCTATGGCTTATTTCCGTTTCTTGGCCTGGCTCAGTCCTCTGTTCTTCAGTACGTAAATCCCATCATCGGTACCAATGGAATGGGGCATACCTTCCCTGGTGCATGTGCTCCGTTCGGTATTGTCCAACTGAGCCCCGAGACAGATACGATACCTCATAATGTGGACGGTAAGTATCAGCCCAAGGTCTATGAATACTGCGCCGGATACCAGTATCACGATCCTACGATAGTGGGGTTCAGCCATACCCACCTCAGCGGCACCGGACATTCCGACCTGGGCGACATCCTGATTATGCCTACCACAGGGCAGATCCGAACAAATCCCGGAACGGCCGAGCATCCAGACCAAGGGTATCGTTCGCGCTACTCGCATTCTACCGAGAAGTGTATGCCGGGTTATTACGAAGTCGTATTGGACGACTACGGCATAAAGGCCCAGCTGACTGCCACGCAGCGCGTAGGCGTTCACCGATATACCTTCCCATCGGAGGAGGGGCAGTTCATCCTTGACCTGGGGAGTGGAATATACAATTACGAGGGTAAGACACTTTGGACCTACCTTCGCGTGGTCAATGATTCGTTACTGACGGGATATCGCATCACAAACGGCTGGGCACGTCAGAACTATACCTACTTCGCCATCTCGCTGTCCGAACCGCTGCGCCAGTACGGCTATGTGGACAACCAGCGGATGAAGTACAACGGCTTCTGGCGCAAGATGGATATTCACCATAACTTTCCCGATATGGCCGGGCGAGAGATTGTAGGTTACTTCCGCTGCGGCCTTTCTTCCGACAGGCAGCTCACCATTCGTGTGGCATTGTCGGGGGTTAGTATGAGCGGTGCCCTGGCCAACCTGAATGCCGAAACCTCGGGGCGTACCTTCGAGGACATACGGAAAGCTACCGCGCAGAGCTGGGAACGGGAACTCAGGAACGTGGAGATAGAAGGCACCGACGACCAAAAGGCACTCTTCTATACCTCGCTCTATCATACGATGATAAATCCCTCTGTCTATATGGACGTTGACGGTTCCTATCGTGGTAATGATATGGAGATTCACCAGGCCGACGGCTTCACGAACTATACGGTCTTCTCGCTATGGGATACCTATCGGGCCGAGCATCCCCTGCTGAACCTGCTGAAGCCTCGCCAAGGACGCGATATGGCTGCCAGTATGGTGCAGATTCAGCAGCAGAGTGCCCTGCACCTGTTGCCTATGTGGTTCCTGATGGCCAACGAGGGCTGGTGCATGAGTGGCTATCATGCCGTTCCCGTCCTGGCCGATGCGGCCACAAAGGCAGGCTTCCCCCGATCCGCCAAAGTGCTGGAGGCTATGGATGCCACAGCCACCTCTCCTTGGATAGAGGGCATGAAGGACTATTTGCAGTACGGATACGTGCCTTATGACCGCTGTGGCACCAGTGCCAGCAATACCCTGGAGTACGCCTATGATGACTGGGCCATATACTACACAGCTCTCCAGGCTGGCAACACGGAGATGGCTGAACGCTACCGCAAACGCGCCCTCAACTATCGTAACGTTTTCAATCCCGAACTGGGCCTGGCTTGCCCCAAATACAAGGATGGTACGTGGAAGAAGGATTTCTCTCCCTTGCAGACATACGGCGAGGGGTTCATAGAGGGTAACTCGGCCAATTACTCTTTCCATGTGCCGCACGATGTGCTGGGCATGATAAACTGTTTCGGCGGGGAGAAAAAGTTCCTGAGCCGCCTGGACGAACTATTCAGCATGGACCTGGACAAGAAATACTACGCGGACAACGAGGATATCGAGGAGGAATGCCTCCTGGGTGGATACGTACATGGCAACGAACCCAGTCACCACATACCGTACCTCTACGCCTGGACTTCGCAGCCCTGGAAGGCTCAGTACTGGCTGCGCGAGATTATGAACCGCATGTATGTGAACAATATTGACGGTCTGCATGGCAATGACGACTGCGGGCAGATGTCTGCCTGGTACATCTTCACGGCAATGGGCTTCTACCCAGTCTGTCCGGGCACCGACCAATATGTGTTGGGCGCACCCTATGTTCCCCTTTGCCGCCTCACACTGGATAATGGCAAGACGTTGGAAATCAGAGCCGATGGTGTTAGCGACGTGAAGCGTTACGTTAAGAATGTCCTGCTCAACGGAAAGACGCTTCCCCGCCGATACATCACCCACCAGGAGATTATGGACGGAGGCGTGCTGGAGTTCCAGATGAGTGACAAACCGAATCGGCGAAGTGCCCAGAAGGCCTTGCCCTACTCGCTAACAGAGTAGATCCCCCAACAAGACATCTTTCATGACATTTTTATATATAGTTAAAGTATGAAAAGAATAACCTTGATCTTTACATTTGTGCTCAGCAGTCTGCTGAGTGCCCACGCCTTCGACAATCGTAGCCGTTGGATTACGGCATCTGAGGGCGAAGTAAACAAGGCAAACACATGGATTGCCTTTCGTCGCGACATCACACTGCAGTCCGTACCCGAGCAGGTACGTACAGAAATAGCCGCCGACAGCAAGTATTGGCTGTGGGTGAACGGGCGCTTGGTGGTCTTCGAGGGTAGCCTGAAGCGAGGCCCCAATCCTTCGGATTCCTATTTTGATGCCCTGGACCTGGCTCCGTATCTCCGCAAGGGAGAGAACCGTATAGCCATACTGCTGTGGTATTTCGGCAAGAGCGGTTTCTCGCATATCAGTAGCGGACAGAGCGGCCTTCTCTTCTCGGCTCCTACGATAGACCTCTTCTCGGATGCCAAGTGGCAGAGCCGCATACACCCGGCCTATGGCACCTGCGGCGCACCTCATCCCAATTTCCGCCTCTCCGAGAGCAGCATACGCTATGATGGTTCCCAGGACCTTGGCCCTTGGCAGACGGCCGTCTCACCCGAAGGCTTCTTGCCCTCGGCCGAGATAGGACGACCCGGCGACAGACCCTGGAACGGGCTGGTGGAGCGTCCCATACCGCTATGGAAAGACTTCGGGCTCAAGAAAGTGAAGTACGAGACCCGCTCGGGCGAGAAGCAGGACACCCTGGTGGCCCACTTGCCCTACAACATGCATATCACTCCGCAGATCACCCTCACCGATGACGAGGGCGGGCACCTCGTGGAGCTGCAGACCGATCATCTCTCGGGCGGCAGCGAGCCAAGCGTACGGGGCGAGTACATCACCCGACGCGGCACGCAGACCTACGAGTCGCTGGGATGGATGAACGGCGATTTCATCTACGTCATCCTGCCTCATGGCATGAAGCTGAAGAGCCTTTCCTACCGCCAGTCAGGCTATGACGGACTGCCCGAGGGCAGTTTCTCCTGCGACGACGAATTCTTCAACCGCTTCTGGCAGAAGGCTCTCTATACCCTCTACGTCAATATGCGCGACACCTACTTCGATTGCCCCGACCGCGAGAGGGCACAGTGGTGGGGCGATGCCACGATACTGATGGGCGAGTGCTTCTACTCATACAGCACGCGCGTACACGACCTGATGCGCAAGGGGATACTGGAGCTCTGCGCCTTCCAGCGGCCCGATGGCATACTGCATAGTCCTATCCCCGGCAATTACGATGCCGAGCTGCCTGCCCAGATGCTGGCCAGCGTCAGTACCTACGGTTTTTGGAACTACTACATGAATACAGGCGACAGCGAGACCATTCGCCGTGCCTATCCACACGTAAGGGACTATCTTAATGTTTGGAGTACCGACGAAACGGGCCTCACGGCCGAGCGTCACGGCGGATGGGACTGGGGCGACTGGGGCGACCATCGCGACATACGTCTCATCTATGCCGCCTGGCACTACATGGCCCTGCAGTCGGCTGCCTATATGGCCGACCTTCTGGGCTTGCCCGCCGAGGCTGCCTCGTATCGCAGCACGATGGAGCACGTCAAGAAGGGGTACAATGCCTGCTGGGATGGTACCGCATACCGCCACCCCAACCACAAGGGCGACATTGACGACCGTGCCCAGGCGCTGGCCGTAGTGAGTGGGATAGCAGGCCCCGACAAGTATGAGCAGATAACGCGCCTCTTCCACAAGTGGCATCATGCCAGTCCATACATGGAGAAGTACGTCATGGAGGCCCTCTTCCAGATGGGGCAGGGTGAGTTTGCTATGGAGCGTTGCCGCGAGCGTTACGGCGCTATGGTCGACGATTCCGTCCATACGACCCTCTACGAAGGGTGGGGCATAGGTGCCGAGGGCTACGGCGGCGGCACATGGAACCATGCATGGAGCGGCGGTCCGCTCACCGTCATTGCCCAGTATCTCCTGGGTGTCAGTCCCTCGAAGCCCGGATGGGAGCAGTTCCGTGTCTGCCCGCAGATGGTCACCCTCTCGCGCGCCAGCATCAGCATCCCCACGGTGCGGGGCACCGTCTCCGTGTCATTCCGCAGGAAAGGCAGCAAGGCCCAGGTATCCATCACCGTTCCGCAGGGTACGGAGTGCCAGTTCCTGTCCGCTCCCGGTGCCAGCCCCCAGCTGCTGGGGCCCGGGAAGCACTCCATCAAAATGAATTTATAATTGGCAATGGATAGTTTAATATAACCTTATAAACCATAAAACCGATATGAAAAGGATTCTGATTCTTATGGCCATGATACTACCTTTGGCCGCATTTGCAAAGAAAGAGAAAGTAATGAACGTACGGTGGTGTACCTACAACATCCGCTGCATCAACTCGGACGACAGCAAGAGGGGTGTGGGATGGGAGAGCCGCAGGGACCGAGCCTGCCAGTGGGTGCTTGACCAGCAGATTGACATCGTAGGCATGCAGGAGGTTACGCACCAGCAGTTGCTCGACGTGCAAGAGCGTCTGCCCCAGTACGACTATGTCGGCGTAGGCCGTTCCGACGGCAAGGAAAAAGGCGAGTACACCCCCGTCTTCTTTCGCAAGGATAAGTACGAGGCCCTGGACAAGGGTAACTTCTGGCTCAGCGAGACCCCCGACGTGCCTGGCAGCAAGGGATGGGATGCAGCCCTGGAACGCGTAGCCAGCTGGGTTAAGCTCAAGGACCGCCAGACGGGCAAGGTCTTCATGGCCGTGAATACCCACTTCGACCATGTGGGTCATCAGGCCCGCCGCGAGAGTGCCAAGCTCATCATGCGCAAGATACAGGAAATTGTGGGCGAACGTCCTGCCGTCGTTACGGGCGACTTCAACGTTACGGACAGCGACGAAGCCTACAAGACAATGGTTACCAACCAGTTCGTGATGAAGGATGCCTGGAAGGAATCGCCCGTGCGGTGCGGCGTGCCGTACACCTGGCATAGTTTCTCGCGCATACCGCCCCAGAAGGCCTCTAAGATTGACTTCATCTTCATCACGCCCCAGATAAAGGTCAGCCGTACGATGATTCCGCAGAACAGTCCCGGCTACCCCCTGAGCGACCACAATCCTCATTGGGCAGACCTCAGCTTCTGACCCAACCTGGGGGAATAGGAACGTTTTATCCGTTAGAGCCGGGAGTGCCTGTGCATTCCCGGCTCTCTTTGATTCTGCTTAAGCGAAAAAAGTGGGGGGGCTGTATTGAACATTCCAAATATTTTGTTTATTTTTGCAGCCAAAATAAGCATTTACAATGAGAAAGAGAACGTTTTGGGGCCTTTTGCCGGCTGTATTGATGCTGCTGGACGCTGCCGGCATCATGGCTGGCAAGGGCCTGAGCCGCACGGAGAGCGACAAGGTGAGGGAACAGGTAATCAGTGAGTGGATGAAGCAGACGCGCGATGAATATGGGCCGGCTTTCCTGTCGGGCCGGATGGAGGGGCTCTGCGTCAACAACGGCGATGACCGTATGCCCATTTGGTACACCATATACGGCGATGCGCCGATGGGCGACCGCAGCCTGTGGATTTCCCTGCACGGCGGCGGCGGAACCACGCAGGAGATTAATAACGGGCAGTGGGACAACCAGAAACGGCTCTACCAGCCCGGGGAGGGCGTCTATGTGGCGCCGCGGGCTCCGGTAAATGCTTGGGATATGTGGTGCCAGGCACCTATCGATGTGCTCTACGAGAAACTGATAAGGGCCATGGTGGCCTGCCATGGGGTGAACCCCGACAAGGTCTACCTAATGGGTTACTCGGCTGGCGGCGACGGTGTATGGCGCATGGCGCCGCGTATGGCCGACCACTGGGCTGCTGCCTCTATGATGGCGGGCCATCCCGGCGATGTCAGCCTGGTGAACTTGCGCAACCTGCCCTTTATGATATGGTGCGGGGCAAACGATGCGGCCTACGACCGCAACAAGCTCTGTGCCGAGCGCGGTCTGCAGATGGATTCGCTGGAGCGCGACTGCCCCGAGGGCTACAGGCACAAGACGTACATTATGCCGGGCAAGGGGCATTGGATGGACAGGGAGGACCGTGCCGCCCTGCCCTGGATGAGCCAGTACGTGCGCAATCCCTATCCCCGCAGTATCGTTTGGCAGCAGGAGGCTGTGCTCAGGCCCTCCTTCTACTGGCTGCAGGTGCCGCGCGACGAGATGCAGCGCGGGCGGCAGGTGAGGCTGTCGGTTGAGGGAAACACCATCAACATTACACGTTGCGACTACAGCCACCTGACGCTATACCTGTGCGACGAACTGGTGAACCTTGACAAAGCGGTGACGGTGAAGCTGAACGGGCGGCGTGTCTTCAGGGGAAAGGTGCCTCGGCGCGAAGACGTCATGCGGCAGACGATGAGCGAACGGGGAGACCCCCGCTACTGCTTCCCTGCCATGGTGGAAATCAAGTGAGCGCGCGCAGGGCACGACCGATACATGATGCGTAAAGTCCGCGATTATATAATCTTTATAAATTGTATTAAGCCAATAAGTTATGAATAGAATGCTTGTCTTTGTTATTGCGGCCGTTGCCTTCGTAGTGGCCTTCATCCTCGTTTTTGTCTTGGGTTATAAGAAATCTGGGTTCGAGAGTGTTTCACCCGAGGTCTTCAGCAGTCGGCTTGCTGAGCAGGCTGACGTGCAGCTGGTGGATGTCCGTACGGCCGAGGAGTTTGCCGAGGGGCATCTGAACGGTGCCGTCAATATTGACGTGAAGCAGGCTGACTTCCTGTCGGAGGCTCAGTCGTTGCTCGATGCCGGAAAGCCCGTCTTCGTCTATTGTCGCAGCGGGCGCCGCAGTGCCGATGCCGCAGACCGGCTCACAAAAGCTGGCTACAGGGCGGTGAACATGAGCGGCGGCATCCTCGAGTGGACGGAGAAAGGGTTGCCCACAACCAGGGAATAGCACTCCCGCAGTGGAATTATTTGTTGAACGCTGGCTCCCGGGGGGTGTCGGCAAGGTTTCGGGCCGACCCGAAAGGCTCCCGGGGGGGCGGCAAGTTTTCGGGCCGGCCCGTAAGGTTCTTGTGCTGTATTGGGGCTGGGGTAGGGTGTTCGGCTTATCCGCCTATCCGCCGCTGGAAGGCCAGTCGCTCGTCTCCGTTGGCCAGATAGATGATGCCGCAGTATGTGAAGCCATACTTCAGCATGAGGTGGCGCATGATGACGTTGTCGCGATGCGTGTCGATGCGGATGTTGTCGGTTTGGGAGAATGCATAGTCCAGTACGGTTTGCATGACGCCCCTGGCGGTGGTCAGTGCTGCAATGCGGTGAATGACGTAGTATGGGGCCTCGTCATCAATCCACTGCCCGTCGTATATCTGCGCATAGGTAGGGTCCGGGCCGGGTATGAAGGCAAATGTGGCCACTGCCTGCTGGCTCTCGTCGTCAATGACCAGGTAGCTGGCCTCCCTGCCTATGTCGGCCATGAAGACTTCTGCCGAGGGGTATCCCTCGCCCCATTGTTTCATGTTTCCGCTGTGTCGCATAGTCTTCTTCCCCTCCTCGGCCAGGAGGAGCAGGGCGGGTATGTCTGCCTCTGTGGAGCGCCTGATGCTTCTTTTCATCCCTTCCCTGGTGTTTAATACTTGTGCGGCGTGCCGATGAAGCCGGCCTGCACGAAGTCCTGCCAGTTGTGCTCGATAATCCAGTTTATGTAGGTCATGAACATATAGGCTGCCCACTGATAGCCCGCCACGTTCATGTGCCCGCCCAGGAAGTAGCGTTCGCGGAAGTCCTTGGCCCAGTAGTTCCCGCCGTGCTTCTCCAGGTCGATGAGGTAGACGTTCCTGAACAGCTCTGGCATCTGCCGTATGACTTTGTTGTAGGGGTCGTTGCCCTTGGGCATGGTGACGACGAAGAACTTGGCATCGGGCTGAATGCTCTTCACGCGTTGGATGATGCCTGCATAGCAGCCGGCAAAGGTGCTGTCGTTCTTGTTGTAGTCCTCCAGGTTGATGTCCTTCTCCGTGTCGCCTATGGGGAACTTTATGTTCTCGTCATTCTCTCCCAGGGCTATGATGTAGGCCTGCTTCGGGTGGGCCTTGGCGTCGATGTTGTTGTTGCCGTTCTTCGGGTTGTTCCAGAAGTGTTCTATCCATCCGAAGGTGGTTTCTCCGCCCTGTGAGTAGTTCTCTCCCTCGGTGCCTGTAGCGGCGCAGATGCGCTGGCCCCATGAATATTCATACATATCGTGCCATCCCCTGCGTTCCTTGCCGTCAGTGGAGCGCGATTCCAGTTCGCCGCTCGAGAGGGAGTCGCCTATAAAGCCCCAGTGGTGGAATATCGACAGGAAACCAGGATCGTGGCTGATAGTGGCAATGGGGTTCTCGTCAGCCTCCATCTCTTCAGCCGGCAATGCTGAAGGTAGGCTCAGCAGTGACAGTGTAGCAAGTGTGGTAAGTAATGCCTTCATCGTCTATTTTGTTTTGTGGTTGGAAAATATCTTTCGTATTTGTTTGCAAAGATAGTGAAAAATATGTTTTAAAGGCATTTTTCAGCCATTTTCTTTTGATTTATGCCCGTTAATTCATAACTTCGCGACAGAAATTGCCTTATAATGAAAAAAACAACCATAATTAAGAGTATGCACATGAGAAAATCCTTTTCGTTACCTGATTGTTCAGCCTTGTGGATGAGGGGTGTAGTACTGGCGTGCCTGTTCCTCGTCAGTGCAAGTATGCAGGCTAAGACAAAAAATGAGCAGCCAGCCAGGAAGAAGTACGATGTGGCGGCCTACCTGTATCCAGCCTATGCCTACAACGACCCCCGCCTGAGGCCCTTCTGGCCATCGGGAATGGGCGAATGGGAAACAGTCCTGACCATGCAGAAGCGCAACCCCGGCCATTATTGGAACCGTCAGCCCGTGTGGGGGCCTGTCAACGAAGCCGACCCTGCAATAATGGAGATGGAGATCGAGCAGGCTACGCGCCACGGGGTCAACGTGTTCATCTTTGACTGGTACTGGTACGATGGCCGTCCGTTCATGGAGACCACTCTAACCGATGGTTTCCTCAAGGCAAGGAACAAAGACAAGATGCAGTTCTACCTGATGTGGGCCAACCATCCCGTAGGCAATACGTGGGATACGCGCATCTCCAACCTCGACCCCAAGAACGAAATCTGGACCGGGCGTATCGGGCGTGAGGAGTTCGAGCGTATGTGCAAGCGCAATATAGAGCTGTTCATCACTCAGCCCAACTACTACAAGATCGATGGCAAGCCCGTCTTCATGATATACGAGGTGACGAACTTTATCAAGGGAATGGGCGGTGTTGAGGAGGCCGGCAAAGCCCTTGCATGGTTCCGTCAGGAGGTGAAGAAAGCCGGTTTCCCCGATCTCGACCTGCAGTTCACCATGCACAGCGGCCAGTTCAATCTCTCTGGTGTTGACAAGGAGAAGACCAGCCGGCCCGAGGAAACGTTCATGAAGCAGCTGGGCTTCAACAGCCTGTCGCACTATCAGTTTGCCCATTATGTCTGGCCCGATGCAGAATACGATGAACTGCTCGACAAGACGAAGCAGGAGTGGGCGCGCATCGATTCACTCTTCACCCTGCCTTACTATCCACATATCAGCATCGGATGGGACAACAGTCCTCGCATAGGCAAGAGCCCGGTGATGAAGAACAACACGCCCGAGAAGTTTGCCAAGGGCCTGCGTATGGCACGCGATTATGTTGACCAACACCCCGGTCGCGCTCCGCTCATCACCATCAACTCGTGGAATGAATGGACCGAAACCAGCTACCTGCAGCCCGACAACCTGTATGGTTACGGATACCTGGAGGCTGTAAAGAAGGTTTTTGTGGATGGCGAATAAGTTTGTACCAGTCTTTAAATAGGGGAATTCCTACGCCATGGTAGGGATTTCCCTTATTCTTAGTATTAGAGAAGTTCGTATTTTTGTGGCGAATTTTAGCTGAACATACAAAATGACACTACGTAGAACAACTCTCTCATCCGTTGGCACTCTGCTTGTTTCCTGTATGGCTGTGGCCTTTATGTCTTCGTGCCGGAGCACGAAGATGTTCGTCCCCTCCAGCGATAACGGCGACGGCACGTTCATCAACCCGGTCATCAGGGCGGACTTCCCCGATCCGGACATCATCCGTGTGGGACGCGACTATTATATGGTCTCGTCCACCTTCCACTGCATGCCCGGCATACCTGTGCTCCACAGCCGCGACCTGGTTAACTGGCGTATCATTGGTCATGCCTACGACAGCCTCACCTTCCTGCCCAAGTACAGCATGGAGAACCGCGGAACGGCCTACGGCCTATGCTGCTGGGCACCCTCCATCAAGTACAGCGACGGCTGGTTTTATATCGGAGTGAATATTGCCGAGCAGCGTTTCATCCTGTGCCGCAGCCGCAAGCCTCAGGGACCTTACCAGATGACGGTCTTCGATTGCCAGTTCTATGACCCGGGTCTCTTCATCGACGATGATGGGCGCAAGTACGTTGTGCATGGGCAGGATAAGATTTACATCACCGAGCTTAACAGCCAAATGACTGCACCCCTTTCCGACCCCAAGGGCACGCTCATCCTCGATGCCAGGCAGATTGACGGCTTGCAGGACCTTGCCATTGCCGGTCTCGAGGGCAGCCATGTCTATAAGCGCGATGGGTGGTACTACATCTTCAATACGGCCAAGGGCTACGAGGGCGTACAGATGGTAAGCCGTTCGCGCAGCCTGATGGGGCCGTACGAGACGAAGAAACTCATCGACTACGACCTCAATTACGCTGGAGCGGGCCTGCACCAGGGAGGGTTTGTCGATATGCCGTCCGGCCAGACGTGGGGCTTTCTCTTCCAGGACCGCGACTACATTGGCCGCTGCCCCGTTCTGTTCCGCCTTGTATGGATTGACGGCTGGCCTGACATCATCTTCCTCCCCCAGGCCTTCAGCAGCAAGCCCGATACGCGCAACAAGTGGAATGTCCAGTACGGCCATGTAAATTTCGGCTTCCCCTCGGGCGGACTTGTAGGCCAGGTGAACCGCGATGGCATTTTCCCATATACCACAGGCGGGCGCACCAATGGCAACAGCTTCTCGTCTCGCAAGCTGGCACGTGCCCGCGGTCCGCAGGAGAGTGACAACTTCTCCGCCAAGACGCTGAAACCCGTATGGGAGTGGAGCCACGTGCCTGTCAGCGAACGCTATTCCCTCACCGAGCACCGGGGATTCCTTCGACTGCATGCCATGCCCTCGCCGGGATTCAAGTGGGCGCGCAACTCCCTGACCCAGCGCTTCACCGGTCCCTCCTCGCGCGCCACGGCATTGCTCTCTGTGAGCGGCCTGCAGCCTGGCGACTTTGCCGGAAACGGCATCATGGGCAGTACCATGCTGCAGCAAGGCGTCCTCCGGGCTGGCGACGGGTTACAGCTCCAGGTGCGTCAGAGCGTAGAGGCTTCCGATTCTGTGCTTGCCAGCATGCCCCTTCCTGCTGATGCCGAACGGGTATGGCTGCGCACCGAGGTCACGAAGCGCGGCACGGTGTGCTTCAGCTGGAGTCTCGACGGACAGTCATACCATTCGTTCGGGCCCGAGGTTGAATCAGGATTCTTCGGTTACCTGGGTGTGCGCCACGCCCTTGCCTGTTACAGCCAGCCGCCCAGCGGGGTGGGCAGGGACTACTTCACGCGCGCCAACCTGCTGGCAGCACGTTCCGGCTATGCCGACTTCGACAGCTTCATCATCGACCAGGCCGTCAGCGGCAACCATTATGATGCATCCAGCCCTGTGGACTTCGATCTCCTCGATGCCTCCATAGGCCTCCGCTATCTGCGTCCCGGATTCCGCGATCCCAGGCAGGTCGTGGCCCTGTCGGATAGCCTGGCGGGTCTCTACTTCAAGAACCTGCGGGTGCCCAAGGGAGCCGGCCATATCTCCATCCGCCTATTGGCCCAGAAGCCCGGCGCAGTCATTACGTTGTTTTGCGGCAAGAAGCAGGTGGGAACCTATACACTTACCGAGGCTGACCTCAGGGGCGCACAGCATCCCGGCCTTCCCCTCAAGGCGTTTCCCGCCCAGTGGCAGACCGTCCGATTCCCCGTATCCCTGCCCGCAGGCACCCACAAGGTTGCCTTCAATATCCATGACAACGACAGCAGCCTCCTGCTCCGCGATTTTCAGTTGGTGGAGTAGGCTCGGCCGAAGGTTCAAGGTTCAAGGTTCAAGGTTTAAGGTTTAAAGTTTAAGGTTCAAGGTTTAAAGTTCGAAGTTGAGCTTCGCTCTTCGTCTGTCACGACTCGGCCATTCGTAAGCAAACTTCCGATGGTGCTCGCTGCTCCAGACGTTCAAGGTTAACATCGTACATTACTCATTAAGTACATTATATATTATGGAAGTTATACAAAGTTTCACTATTAACCACAACTGCCTGAAGCCGGGCATATACGTCTCGCGTAAGGACAAGGGGTTCACCACCTTCGACCTGCGCATCACCGAACCCAACAAAGAGCCAGCTGTTGCCCCATCAGCCATGCACAGCCTTGAGCACCTCATGGCCACCTGGTTCCGCAACAGCCGGGTAAAGGACGATGTGGTGTACGTAGGTCCTATGGGCTGCCTCACCGGCATGTACATCATCATGACGGGTGCTTATACCGTCGATGATATGCGCAGCCTTACCATCGAGTGCCTCCAGTGGATACTCACCCAGACGGAGGTGCCGGCTACCACGCCCGAGACGTGCGGCAACTACCTGCTCCACGACCTGCCTATGTGCAAGTGGGAGAGTGCCCGCTATCTCAACCGCCTGCAACACGACTTCCACAGTGAGTACACCATGCTACAGGTCACTCTGGATGACGGCAAGGTATTTGCCGATGCATAGCGTCGATGTGTTTCTACTCGGTTTATCTGGTGCTAATTCTTGTCGGGCTGCTGACCGTCGTGAGCCTTCCATGCACACTCGGTTATTTTCATGTCCGAAAAGACTGCCGTGAAGGATGATTCCTCTGGCGAACAGGCATAGATGCCAAAACTGATCTCATCGGCACCGGCATACATGTGGCAGACGCGCATCTGGCTGAACGACTCTCCGTCGGAGGAACACTCAATGCAGTAGTCATCCTCGCGGCGCGAGAACCTGTACCACATGGTCTTTACATTGGCGGGAATGGCCGTCGTGGCCCAGTCGGAGTAGCCATTGTTAGTGGCTACGCTGCCCAGATGCTGGAACTCCTCGTTCTCGTATTCCACCGAGCCTTTCAGCCAGTTCTCGCTGTCGAGATACATCACGATGCCACATTGGTCAAAGCGATGATGACTGCCCGTGAAGTCGGTTTTCACCACGAAGCTGAAGAACCGTTCGCGGGTCTTCAGCTGTAGCACGGGCGCATTGTCGTTCTGGAAGTGATAGTAGGTGCGCTGCCATAGGTCGGTCTTCGGAGCGGTGG
>CAMJQA010000086.1 GCA_946407895.1 uncultured Prevotellaceae bacterium | reverse complement strand
GACCTCGGCGGGGTGCCGAACTCTTGCAGACGGCGTCGGGACGACCTCGGCGGGGCGCCGAACTCTTGCAGACGGCGTCGGGACGACCTCGGCGGGGTGCCGAACCCTTGCAGACGGCGTCGGGACGACCTCGGCGGGGTGCCGAACTCTTGCAGACGGCGTCGGGACGACCTCGGCGGGGTGCCGAACCCATTCCGGCGATGTTTCTTTAAAAATCTTTAGCCTATGAATATTTATCAGTTTAAGCAAATTAATGGATTTGCACATTTGGTACAGAAACAGTCCAACACACGCCACCTCTCCTGGATAAAGCAGTTCGGAGAGCGGCTACAGACGGAAATCACCCAACAGCTGGGCGCACAGGCTCCGGCCCTGCTCACACAGGCCATAGCACAATACCAGGCCGCCGCCGACCACGAGGACGAATGCTACCTCATCATCTCGAAGAGCGAGCTGACGCCGCAGATTGCAGCGTTAGACGCCGAGCGCGACACGAAGTACGTCGGCCTGAAGTCGATGGCCGACGCCCTGCACCGCATCGGCTCCGCCGAACAGCAGCAGGCCGCAGGGCAGCTCATCGACCTTTGCGCACACTACAAGGTGGACATCTCCGAGCGCTACGACGACGAGACCACCAAGATGTCGCAACTCTTGCAGGAGCTGCAGACGGAGACCTGGACGGCCCGCATCGAGACCCTCGGGCTGACCGCCACCGTCGGCGAGCTCCTCAGCCTGAACCAGCAGATAAAGCACCTTATCGACCTGCGCAATAACGAGCTGGCCCAGGTCACCCCCCAGGCCATGCTCCAGGCCCGCGCCGCATCCGACGATGCCTACGCCCTCGTGGTGACCATCATCAACGCACTGGCCATCGCCGACTGGGCAAACGGCTCATCGCACTACGACCAGGCTGTGGCGCGCATCAACCAGGATCAGGACTACTACCTGAAGAACGTATTCGCCAAAGGCAAGGGCGGAGCATCAACAGGCACAGGCGGCACAGAGGGCACAGAGAATCCCGGCACGACGACGGAACCGGGGACGACTGACCCCGGCACCACTACCGACCCCACTACACCGGGCAGCGGTGGCTCCGACAGCGGCGGCAGCGGCTCGGACCCCAACCCCGATGCCGGCGACGGCATGGAATGAGCGGTTATCGTTTATCGCATTAAGCGAAGAAATGACAAAAGGCGGAGCTATAGGAATTGTAGCTCCGCCTTTACGTTATTCAACGCCTGGCACCACGATAAACGATAAACGCTCCCCGCCCCGACCGATAACCTATAACCTATAAACTATAACCTATAACCTATAACCGATAACCTATAACCGATAACCTATAACCTATTCAACCCGCCCCCAAACCTCGATGTCGGCGATGCGGACGTAGTGGTCGGCGCCGCCGCGGGTGACGCTGACGCGCAGGTATCGGGCATCGACGGGCGGGAAGGAGACGTCCGTGACGGGCTCGGCGTTGCCCTGGTATGAGCCGAGCGTGTGCCACTCGGTGCCGTCGAGGCTGCACTCCACGCGGAAGTCGCGGCTGTTGAGCCAGGGCTCCAGGCCGCCGGCCTCGGCATGGCGGACGACGAAGCGCGACAGGCTGAAGGGCTCCTGGAAGTCGAGCATGACCCAGGCCGTGTCGGCGGCCTCCTTGGAGACCCACTGGTAGGCCTCGGAGGGCGAGCCGTTGGCCGCGTACTTCACGCTGGTGCGCGCCGGCGAGGAGGTGACCTCCATCTGCTGCAGCACAGTGAGGTTGAAGGGCAGGCGGTGCGCCTCGTTGTAGAGGCTGAACCAGTGGTCGGCGCGGACGATGCTGACGTTGCCGGGCGACAGGGCGTCGAGCCTCTGCCTGAGGGCCACCAGCTTGTCGGGCCCGGCGTCCCACACCGTGGCCTGCCCGGTGACGAACATGGGGGCCGAGCCCTTGTAGTTGCGGATGTCGCGGTTGAAGAAGTCGGCAATCACGTCGGGCCCGTTGGCGTAGCAGGGGTACAGGGGGACGACGGGCAGCTGCTGGCCCACCACCTTGGCCGTGAGGCGCCCGGCCTGCCGCTCCCAGTCGTTCACGGTGAGGCCGTACAGGTAGGGGCAGTTCTGCAGGTAGGCCATGCGCTGTATGGTGCTCAGGTCGTCCCACACGGTGACGACGCGCAGCCCGCTGCGCTCCAGGTATCGCCCGGTGAGCCGGGTGTAGGGGGCCAGGAGCCGGCTCTGGTTGGCCGAGGCGTAATAGACCTGGTTGTGTGCGTCGTAGGGCATGGCGTAGCCCAGGCCGGAGGGGCCGCTCACGAAGCAGTCGTTGGCCGTGGCGCGGCCGTAGTAGTGGTTGAGCATCATGGGGGCCAGGTCAACCAGGGCTGGGCTGACGGTCCAGTTGAGGGCCATCTGCCCGCGCGCGCCCTGCTCGAATATCTTGGCCATGGCGTGCTGGCAGTACTGGATGTTGTCGCCGTCGCTGATATACACGGCGGCATATACGCGGTTCTGCAGGCGCTGGCGCTTCGGCACGGGCGGAACCTTTACCGGCCGGCTGACGGCGGAGTATATGGAGGCGTTCTCGAAGAAGTCGGCCGGCACGGTGGAGAGGCCGTAGCGGGTGGCCTCGCCAATGCCGGAGCGCTCCTCGGGGTACCAGCCGAGCACGATGTCGCGCCCCGGCGTCAGGTCGCGCAGGAAGCGGTCCAGCAGCTGGCGCTCGGCGGCATTGCGCGGGTCGAGCCACAGGCAGGCCGAGCCGCACGCGGCGCCGATGTCGTGCACGTAGGGGATGAGGGGCCGCTCGCTGATGAGCAGCCGGTGGTTGCAGCGCGCCCAGTAGTTGTCGTAGAGGTAGCGGTACACGCCCAGGGCGTTCGTCATCTCCAGCCCGGAGAGGTCCACCACGACGGGCAGGTCCATCCCGGCGGCCGCGAGGCGGGCGCGCACCTCCTCCGTGACGGGCAGCAGGCGCTCCAGCCCCGCCACGGTGGCGGCCAGGTTGGCGTAGTGCTCGCTGCGCGCGGTGCTGTAGAGGACGAGGCCGCGAATCTCCTCGCGGAACTGTCGCACCAGGGTGTAGGGCGCCGAGGCCGACGTGCCCACCGTGCGCAGGCTGTGGGCATCGGGCCATGTGGCCTGCGGCTCCTCGTTGTGGTTGTAGAGCAGCAGGCGGGGCCGCGAGCGGTTGACGATGCCCTGCATGACGCAGAACATCAGCCTCTCCTCGCTGCTCAGGCGGGCGGCGTTCATGTCGAGCGAGCGCACCAGGGTGGCCGGCGGCATGAGGTGGGGCAGCAGGCGGTCGGCGGGCCAGCAGAGGTCGGCGGCCTCGAGGATGCGCAGGCCCTGCGAGGTGAGGTTGTAGGTGGTGTCGGCAAAGGTTATCTCGCCCACGTCGCCGACCGGCGTGCGCAGGCGCGCACCGCTGGCAAGCTGCATATACATGGTGGTGTCGGCGCCGCCGAGGAAGCTGATCTGCCGTACGTCGGCCACGCGCGTGCGGCTCACCGAGCCGCTGCGCAGGTGTATGTTCATCACGCGCTCCTGGGCCGAGGCCGCAAGGGGCATCAGCCACAGGGCAAGGAGGAGGACACTGTTACTCATATACATTATATATTATATATTATAGAGACGGTGAGGTGCAGGGGGGGGGAACCGCCCCGGCGGCAGCCCCTGCCCTACCGGCCCAGGGCGCGGCGGCGCAGCAGGGCCTCCAGGTAGTAATAGTCGGCATAGTTCAGGGGCACGTCCACCTCGCTGCCGGCGGGCTTGTGGCCCACGCTGTGCAGCAGCAGGAAGCCGCCGGTGGTGCCCTCCGCGGCGCGGTAGTGGCGGTAGAGGCTCTCCGTCACGCGGTCGGCATACTCAAGGTAGGGCCTGGCCTTTTCGGCATCGACGTAGCCCGCCAGCTCGTACAGCGCCGAGGCAATGATGGCGGCGGCCGAGGCGTCGCGCGGCGTCTGCTCGTCCACGTCGGGCAGCTTCATGTCCCAGTAGGGGATGCCGTCGGCGGGCAGGGGCAGCGAGAGCCAGAAGTCGGCGATGTCCTGCGCCTGCTGCAGGTAGCGGCGGTCGCGCGTAAAGCGGTAGCACATGGTGAAGCCGTAGAGGCCCCAGCCCTGTCCGCGGCTCCAGAAGGAGTCGTCGGCAAAGCCCTGGTGCGTGTTGCGCTTGCGCACCTGGCCCGTCTGCGGGTCGTAGTCGATGACGTGGTAGCTCGAGTGGTCGGGCCGGAAGTGGTTGCGCAGGGTGGTGTTGGCGTGGGTGACGGCGATGTGCCAGTAGGCGGAGTCGCCCGAGAGCTGCGTGGCCCGGAACAGCAGCTCCAGGTTCATCATGTTGTCCACGATGACGGGGTAGAGCCACGTCTGGCTGTTGTGGTCCCACGAGCGGATGCAGCCCACGGTGGGGTTGAAGCGCGTAGCAAGGGAGCGGGCGCTCTGCATGACGACGTCGAGGTAGGAGCGCTCGCCCGTGATGTCGAAGGCCTTGCCGAAGCTGTCGTACATCATGAAGCCCAGGTCGTGGGTACCGCGGTTCCACTTGGCCTCCTCGATGGGCCACGTCCAGCTGACGGCCCTCTGTCGCCACTGGGCATCGTTGGTGTACTGGTAAATCATCCACAGGCTGCCGGCGAAGAAGCCCGAGCACCAGTCGTTGGGCCCCACGAGAACGAGCCGCCCGTCCGGCGTAAACGAGCGCGGTATCACCCGCCCGGCCGCGCGGTTCTCCTTCTGAGACCGGGCCTGGCGCGCCTGCTCCTGGGCGTACTCCATCTGCCGGGCGGCGGCAAACAGGGCGTGGTCGGTGAGCCCGGCCTCGTACCAGAGCAGGTGGAACGGGTTCTTCATGTCGAGCAGCTTGTTCTCGTCGTACAGGCTGAGGTACTCGGCCGGCGCTCCGTGCAGGTAGCGGCCGGCGCGGTAGAGCAGGCGGGCCAGGTCGTGCTGGCGGTCGTCCCATCCGCTCAGCTGCTGGTAGGGCCAGGCGGACTGCGCCTTGCCCAGGTAGGGGGCCAGGAAGTCGAGCGCGCCGTAGATGCTGCGCCCGTCTGCGCTGCGGTAGCCCTCCAGGTCGAGGCCCACGCGGTGGCCCAGCAGGCACAGGTCGGCCAGGAAATTGAGGTTGTAGATGCTGTAATGGAAGGAGAGCGTGCGGCTGAGCTCGTGGGGCTGGCTGCCGTCGGGCTCAATCTGGCGCAGGATGCGCCGCTCGGGCACCTCGGAGAGCACCTGGCGCGCCGTGGCCTCGTCGCCCACGTAGAGCGAG
Source organism: uncultured Prevotellaceae bacterium (assembly GCA_946407895.1). Taxonomy (GTDB): domain Bacteria; phylum Bacteroidota; class Bacteroidia; order Bacteroidales; family Bacteroidaceae; genus Physcousia. The sequence continues at coordinate 9,943 of CAMJQA010000086.1, read as the reverse complement.
AAGGCGACCAGCATGGCATCGCAGGCCACGCCGTGGTTGTTGCCCCCGGCCCGCTCCTGCTGCCCCTGAGGGCTCTGCATCATCCAGTCGCGCAGGGCCTTCACCCACCGGCGCAGCGCCTTCCGGTCCTTCGGGGTAAGCGCCTTGGAGCCCTCCAGCAGGGTCAGGGCATCCAGCGTCTCCACCAGCGAGTAGCCATCCAGCACGCCGTACTGCCGGCCGCGGTCGCCGTTGTGCCCCTTGGCAATCTGGGCATAGTCGAGGTTGGGGTTCATGCGCGTGGCAGGGTTCACGAACCACACGCGCGCCAGCTCGGCAGCCTTCGTGGCATACGCCTCGTTACCGCTCAGGTACCAGGCCAGGGCCAGGCTGTTGATGCGGCGGCAGGTGGTGCCCAGCCGGTTGCGGTCGTAGCGGTTCAGCTCGGGGTTCGACAGGCCGTCGCGGTTCACGTAGGGCAGCCCGCCGGGCTTCGACGGGTCGGGCCAGTAGTATCGGGCCAGGCTCATGTAGTCGTGCCTGTCACCGCTGGCCGGCACGTCGGCCTTGTCCATAACGCTGAGCGGACGGCACAGGAGCAGCGAGTCGGCATCCTCCGTCAGATGCCTGAAGGCCGCCGCATAGTAGGGCTCCGCCAACGACTGCCTCACCCGCTCCAGGTGAGGCACGTTCCATATCTGCTGGGCAACGGCCAGCCGGCCCAGCGCAAGCAGCAGGACCGCAATAGCATACTTTTTCATCATGACTTTATCTTAATAATGTATTCCGAAAGCATAATCTTTTGCAAAGTTAGCATATTTTCACGCTCGGGCAACTCCAATCTTGATTATTTTTCGTATATTTGCAGACATTTTTACCCTAACCGACCAAAACCAAGACATAAAACGAGCAATGATGAACAAAGTATTCCTCCCCCTGGCCATGATTTGCATCAGCCTGGCCGCTCAGGCGCAAGTCAGTTACAACCTCAGCGTAAAGGGCCTGCCCCAGGGCGCCCGTGCCTACCTGCTCTCGCGCGAGACGAAAGCCCTGCTGGACAGCGCCTCCGTGCAGGCCGACGGCAAGGCCAGCTTCAGCGGAAAGGTGCCCGCAGCCACCATAGCCTCCGTATCGCTGCAGAAAGACCTGCGCCTCACGGTGTGCGACCTCATCCTGGACGGCGACGAGCTCGCCCTGAAGGCCGTGGAGGGCGAACCGGCCCTGCTGGAGAAAGGCTCGGCCGACAACCGCGCCTTCTACGAGAGCCTGGAGGCCATGCGCCAGGCGGCCCGCGAGACGCAGAAAATATACAGCGAGTATGGAGAGATGAGGAAGAAGTTCGGGAGCGACGTGCCCGAGAATGAGATGAATCAGCTGCGCGAACGACTGGCCGTCGTCGGAGACAAGAACATGTCCGCGCTGAAGGATTGCCTCAGCAAGAACCGCGGCAACATGGCCTCGCTGGCCACCCTGCTCGTCTTCAGCCGCGAGTTCAAGCCCGACTTCCTGGCCGAATACCTGCAGGACTACCCCTACGCCAAGAACCAGGGGCTGAAGCCCATCTTCAGCATGCTGGAGCAGGAGGCCCGCAAGGCTCCCGGCGCCAAGGTGACCGACCTGGTCATGAAGGACCTGCAGGGCAAGGAGGTGCACCTGACCGACTGGGTGGGCCGCGGCAAGTACGTGCTGGTGGACTTCTGGGCCAGCTGGTGCGGACCGTGCCGGGCCGAGATGCCCAACGTGAAGGCCGCCTACGAGAAGTACCACGCCAAGGGCTTCGAGATCGTTGGCGTATCTTTCGACAGCAAGAAGGCCGACTGGGAGAAGGCCGTTGCCGACCTGGGCATCACCTGGCCGCAGATGAGCGACCTCAAGGGATGGGAGTGCGCCGCCTCGGACATCTACCACATCAAGTCCATCCCCGCCACCATCCTGTTCGACCCCGAGGGCCGCGTCGTGGAAACCGACCTCCGCGGACAGCAGCTGGCCCGCACGCTCTCCAAGCTCATCAAATAGCCGGCTCCTCCCCCCCCCCAGACTTCGTTAATCACAAAGAATGAATCCAACCAAACAGTATAAGATATGAACACAGAGATTACAAACAGCATTCGCTACATAGGCGTCGACGACCTGGACATCGACCTCTTCGAGAGCCAGTACGTCGTACCCGAGGGCATGAGCTACAACAGCTACCTCATCCTGGACGAGAAGATAGCCGTCATGGACACCGCCGACCGCCGCAAGGCAGCCGAGTGGCACAAGAACCTGCTGGCCGCACTCGACGGACGCAAGCCCGACTACCTGGTGGTCCACCACATGGAGCCCGACCACGCCGCTATGGTCGCCCAGCTGACGGAGGAGTTCCCGCAGCTGACCGTAGTGCTCAGCGCAGCCGCACTGAAGATGCTCGGCCAGTTCTTCGAGCACACCGACTTCACGGGCCGCACCCTCACCGTCAAGGAGGGCGACACCCTCTCGCTAGGCAGCCACCAGCTCAGCTTCATCGCAGCACCGATGGTGCACTGGCCCGAGGTGCTGATGTCCTACGAGAGCCAGGAGAAAGTCCTATTCTCGGCCGACGCCTTCGGCAAGTTCGGCGCCCTGGTGAACGAGACGGACGACTGGGCCTGCGAGGCACGGCGCTACTACTTCAACATCTGCGGCAAGTACGGCACTCAGGTGCAGAACGTGCTGCGCAAGGCGGCCGCACTGGACATACGCACCATCTGCCCGCTGCACGGACCGGTGCTCAGCGGAGACCTCACGCCCTACCTGAACCTGTACAACACCTGGAGCCTGTATGAGCCCGAGACGGAGGGCGTATTCGTCGCCTACGCCAGCATACACGGAGGCACCGCAGCAGCCGCACAAAGGCTGGCCGAGATGCTCCGCCAGGCGGGGGCACAGAAGGTAGCCATCAGCGACCTGACGCGCGACGACATGGCCGAGGCCATCGAGGACGCCTTCCGCTATCCGCGCATGATCGTCTGCGCCAGCAGCTACGACGCAGGCGTATTCCCCGTCATGCACGACTTCCTCTTCCACCTGCAGATCAAGAACTACCAGAAGCGCCGCGTGGGCATCCTCGAGAACGGCAGCTGGGCGCCCTCGGCCGGAAAGGTAATGCGCACCATGCTCGAGGGCATGAAGGAGATAGACATCGCAGAACCCGTGGTCACCATCCGCAGCCGAATGAAGGAGACGGACCTGCCTGCCCTACAGGCCCTGGCCGAGGCAATGGCCAAATAGCCCTACGGGCCACTTGAACCTCTTGAACATTGAACCCTGAACTCTTCTCCCCCATCCTGGCTGCTGCCCTCTCCCGCGGAGGGCAGTATGCCGATATATACGCCGAGGACACCACCGTAACCAGCATCGAGCTGCAGGACGGCCGGGTGAGCCAGGCGCAGCAGGCCGTGCTATACGGAGCCGGCATACGCGTCATCCACGACGGACAGACGGGCTATGCCTACACCATGGACCTCTCGCCCGAAGCCCTGCTACGCGCCGCCCGCTTTGCAGGCAGCATCAGCGGCAGCACGTCTGTAGGCAGCCAGCAGCCCGCTACCCCGCCCGACACCTTCTGCTGGCCCGCCCGAGAAACAGACAAAACCCGCCTCCCGCACGATTTACACCCGCCTCTGGCACAAATCTCGGCCGTGCCCAGCCATCGGGTGCGCCAGCTGTTGCTCCGCCTCGACGAGGAGGCACGGCAAAGCGACCCGCGCATCATCCGCGTAAAGGCGGCCCTCACCCAGCGCATACAGCGCATACAGTTTGCCAACAGCCAGGGCGAGGCATACACCGACCAGCGGCCACGAACCGCCCTGGTCGTACGCATCGTCATGGAACAGGGCGGACAGACGCAGATGGGAATGGCCACCAGTATGATGCAAATGGGTGCCGAGTTCGTCACCCACGAGCGCATACAGAACGTAATGTCCGAGGCCATCAGCCGCGCCGCCTTCCTCTTCGACGCCGTGCAGCCGCAGGGCGGCGAGATGCCCGTGGTGATGGCCGCAGGCGGCAGCGGCATCCTGCTGCACGAGGCTATCGGACACGCCTTCGAGGCCGACTTCATCCGCCAGGGCACCAGCATCTTCACCGGACAGCTCGGACGCCAGATCTGCTCGCCCGAGATAACCATCGTGGACGACGGCACCCAACCGGGCGATGCCGGCATGCTGCGGTGGGACGACGAGGGCGTGCCCGGCCAGCGCACCACACTGGTGCGGGAGGGGCGGCTGGAGAGCTTCCTCTACGACCGTATCAGCGCAGAGCACTTCCACGTAAAGCCCACCGGCAACGGACGCAGGGAGAGCTTCAGGTACGTGCCGCAGCCTCGAATGCGCAGCACCTACATGCTCGCCGGGCAGGCTACAGAGGAGGACATCATACGCAGCGTCAGGCGCGGCATCTACGCCCAAGTCTTCACCAACGGACAGGTGCAGATAGGCGCCGGCGACTTCACCTTCTACATGAAGCAGGGCTACCTCATCGAGGACGGGCACCTGACACGCCCCATACGCGACGTGAACATCATTGGCAACGGCCCACAGGCACTCAGGGACATCAGTATGGTGGCCGACAACCTGCTCATCGACCACAGCGCAAGCATGTGCGGCAAGGGCGGACAGAGCGTGCCCGTCAGCCAGGGCCTGCCCACAGTACTAATCAACAAACTGATTGTAGGATGAAGACCGAGATAGCAGACAGAGCCTTGGAGATGGCACTACGGTGCGGATGCCAGGACGTGAAGGTAGTGCTCATGCAGAACCAGGAGACAACCATACAGATTCAGAATGGCCGCACCGAGCGAATGCAGCAGGCCACTGCCACCTCGCTGGCCTTCAACCTCTTCATTGAGGGGCGCGACGGCTTCTTCTACACCAACAAGCTCGACGAGCAGGAGCTGGCCCCCTTCATCCGCCAGGCGGTGGAGACCACCCGCCTGCTGGAGCCCGACGACAGCCGCACCCTGGCCGATGCCTCGCGCTACTACCGGGGCGGAGGGCCCGACCTGCAGAACTTCGACCCGGAAATGAATTGCATTGACCCGGCCGAGAAGAGAGCTCTGGCCGAGCGTAACAATGCCCGGCTGGCAGGCAGGGACAAGCGCATCATCAGCACCGAGACGCAATACCGCGACCGCCAGCACGAGGCCTACTACCTCATCTCGAACGGCTTCAGGGGGAGCGAGCAGAGCAGCTACTGCATGCTGAGCACCATCGTCACCGTAGAGGGGCAGGACGGCCAGCACCCCATGGACGGATGGGGCAACACCCGCATCTTCTACCACGACCTGCCCGAGGAGGGCGTGGCCGAGGTGGCCCTGGAGCGCACCCTGCGCAAGATAGGCCAGCGCCCCATCTGTAGCGGCAGTTACACAATGATACTGGAGTCGCCCGTAGCCGGCAGCCTGTTGCAACCTTTGCTCAACGCCATGGGCGGGCAGGCCCTTCAGCAGCGCACCTCGTTCCTGGCCGACAGCCTCGGACGCCAGGTGGCCTCCCCCCAGCTCTCGCTCGTCGACGACCCCCTCATCCCCGGCACCCGCGGCGCCAGCCTCTTCGATTACGACGGCGTAGCCACCCGTCGCCGCCAGCTGTTCGAACGCGGCCGCCTCTGCACCTACTTCATCGATACACCCTGCAGCCGTAAGCTGGGCATCCCGCCCACCACGCAGGGCATACACCACCTCATCATGGAGCCGGGCGAACACACGCTCGAAGGGCTGATGCAGCAGGCCGGACGGGCCATCATGGTCACCGACCTGAACGGAGGCAACTGCGACCCCGCCACGGGTCGTTTCTCTTATGGCATAGAGGGTTTCCTCATCGAAGGTGGCAAGATAGTGCAACCCGTCAGCGGCATGAACATCACCGGCGATATGCTCACCCTGTGGCAGAGCCTCGTGGCCGTGGGCAACGATGCCGACCCCTGGGAGACCGAGCTCATACCCTCCCTCACCTTCAGCAACGTATCCTTCAGCGGCATCTGACGCCCCCGCCTATAACCTATAACCTATAACCTATAACCCATAACCCATAACCCATAACCCAATCCATGCTCACTGAGAAGACCATAGAGAAGCTGCGCATACTGGCCGAGTCGGCCAAGTACGACGTCTCATGCTCCTCCAGCGGCACAGTCCGCAAGGGGAAGCAGGGCATGGTGGGCAACACAGTGGGCGGAGTGGGCATTTGCCACAGCTTCGCCGACGACGGGCGCTGCATCTCGCTGCTGAAGGTGATGCTCACCAACTACTGCATGTACGACTGCGCCTACTGCATCAACCGCCGCAGCAACGACATACCCCGGGCCACCCTCTCGGTGAGCGAGCTGGAGGAGATAGTAATGGAGTTCTATCGCCGCAACTACATAGAGGGGCTGTTCCTCAGCAGCGGCGTCGTCCGCACGCCCGACTATACGATGGAGCGCCTCACAGCCATCGTGCGCGACCTGCGCACCATCCACCGCTTCAACGGCTATATCCACCTGAAGAGCATACCCGGTGCCAGCCGCGAACTGCTCAACGAAGCCGGGCGGTGGGCCGACCGCATGAGCGTGAACATAGAGATACCGCGAGAGGAGTCGCTCAAGCTGCTGGCTCCCGAGAAGGACCACCAGAGCGTGTTCCAGCCGATGCGGCTCATACAGCAGGGCGTGCTCGAGAACAAGGAGGACCGCCGCCGCATGCACCATGCCCCGCGCTTCGTGCCGGCCGGGCAGAGCACCCAGATGATTGTGGGCGCCACGGCCGAGAGCGACCGCGACATACTGGGCATGTCATCGGCCCTGTACCGCCAACCCACTATGCGGCGCGTCTATTACTCCGGCTACGTCAGCGTGAACACCTACGACCCGCGCCTACCCGTACTGAAACAGCCGCCCCTGGTGCGCGAGAACCGCCTCTATCAGGCCGACTGGCTCATGCGCTTCTATCATTTCCGCGTGGACGAGATCGTAGACGAGCAGCACGCCAACCTCGACCTGGAGGTCGATCCCAAGCTCGCCTGGGCGCTGCGCCACCCCGAAGCTTTCCCCGTGGACATCAACACGGCCGAGTACGAAAGCATACTGCGCGTACCCGGCATCGGCGTAAAGTCGGCCATGCTCATCGTCAACTCGCGCCGCTTCAACCGCATCACCTCATACCATCTCAAGAAGATGGGTGTAGTCATGAAGAAGGCAAAGTATTTCATCACTTGCCACGAACTGACCGACGGCTATGCCAACCCCATTGTGGGCATCAACGAGCTGCACCCCGAACGGCTCCGCCCCCTGCTGGTTTCCGCCTCGCAGCGCAAGAAGGCAGCCGCCGAACTGCAAATGACCCTTGACTTTGATGAACCACCCACCGATAACCTATAACCTATCGCTCGGCTTTGCCGCTTGCTACTGAAAGGACGCAAGAACCTATAACCTATAAACGATAAGCTATAAACGATAAGCTATCCCCCCACCCCCGCTCATGCTTGCCTACACCTTCGACAATACCTTGGACGGGCTGCTCACAGCCGTCTTCGACGCCTTTGCCCTGCACCAGGCGCCCGATGCCCTGATAGCCGAGGGAGACATCCTGCCCATGTTCTGCACCGATGTGCACCGCGTACGCACGGCCGAGGACAAGGCACGTCGCGTATGGGCGGGACTGGAGAAGCGCCTCTCGCGCGAAGCCCTGCGCATGATTACCGTGGCCTGGCTCTCCGAGGACAGGGAGCTCCCCACCCCTCTCCTTCATTACATCTGCAAGGTATTCCGCCAGCCGGAGGGTGCGCCCGGCATAGAGCGCAACTTCTCCGACCCCGACGTGCTCAGCGTCACCAATACCGCCCGCCGCGTCATGCACGAGAAGCACCGCATGATGCAGTTCGTACGCTTCCAGAAGACCAAGGACGGCACCTACCTGGGCGTCGTATCGCCCGACCACAACGTGCTGCCCCTCGTCGTGCACCACTTCCGCGACCGCTTCGGCGACCAGCCCTGGCTGCTCTACGATGCCCGCCGCCGCTACGGCTTCTACTACGACCGGCAAGAGGTGGTGCGCATCACCTTCGAGGACGAGGACGCCCTGCCCTTCGACCTGCAGACGGGGCGCCTCAGCAGCGACGTAATCAGCCAGGACGACCAGCTCTTCCAGGACCTCTGGCGCACCTACTTCAAGGCCATCTGCATTCGCCAGCGCATGAATCCGCGCAAGCAGCTAAACGACATGCCCCGCCGCTACTGGAAGTACATGACCGAAATGCAGTAAGGGGCCTCCGTTATGTTTAGGTCTCGCAGACAGCGCAGAGTTACGCAGATTATTTAGGCCCCGCAGAAAGAGCTGCGAGAGCCATTGAAAGCCAGCCCTCCGCAGAGGGCCATTTCGGCGATGTTCGGGTTGTCCCCAAGGCCGCTTAGAGCAGTTCCTTGGGATATTCGGGCATGGCTCCATTCTGGGTGCACACGTATGCACTCACCCTGACAGCCGTGCGATGCGCCTCCTCCATGGGCTTGCCGTTGAGGATGGCGGCGCAGAAACTGCCTGTGAAAGAGTCGCCAGCACCCACCGTGTCTGCCACGGCGACCTTCGGAGTGTCCTGGAAGGAAGCCAGACCGGGTGCGAAGACATACGAGCCGTTGGTGCCGCAGGTCAGCACCAGCATCTGCAGTTTATACTCGGCCAGTATCTTCTCGCAGAAGTCCCGCATGTCGAGGTCGTCATAGCCGTACATGCGCTTGATGACCACTAGTTCCTCATCGTTGATTTTGAGGATGTTGCAGCGCCCGAGCGACTCCTCTATCACATCCTTGGTATAGAAGTGCTGACGCAGGTTGATATCGAAGATCTTCAGGCAGTCATCGGGCGTATCGCCCAGGAACTGACGAATGGTAGCCCGCGACACCACATTGCGCTGGGCCAGAGAACCGAAGCATACGGCACGGCAATTCTTGGCCACCTCGGCTATCTCGGCACTGTAGGGGATATTGTCCCAAGCCACGTCTTCCTTGATTTCATACGCTGGTATGCCATCGCCCGAAAGGGTCACCTGCACCGTGCCCGTAGGATATTTCACCCTCGGCATCAGATAGTTCAGTCCGTGTTCCTTCAGCGCCTGGATGGTCTCTTCGGCCAATGCATCCTCACCCAGCGCACTGACAGCCAGCGTGTCCAGTCCGAACTTACCGGCATGATAGGCAAAGTTGGCCGGTGCGCCACCCAGTTTCCTACCTTCGGGAAGTACATCCCACAGGGCCTCGCCAAGGCCCACTACATAACGTCTTGCATCCATGACCTTATACTTATTATTATTTAGACATTACTATACGGCAATCAATTCCTGACCTATTTCACGTATAGTATTAAGGATTAATGCAACCCTTTCATCGCTGGCCTTTTTCTTACCACTAATATACTGGGCCATCAAACTCTGCGAAATACCCATGCGGCGTGCGATGGCTGATACGTTCAACTCTGGATGAGCCATAAACAACTTGTAGAGTTGTGTCGTCTCACGCTTATCGGAGAAACCGTTGGCATAACCTTCGTTTATTAACTTTTCAGTTGCAAAGATAGGTAATTATTTTATTACCTCCAAACATTTCGCCTTTTTTCTTTTATTCGTTATTTCCCAAGAATGATATCCGCTTCAGCGGCAGCATGTTCTTGCTATTCATTCACTGAGAAACAACTCATTGAGCATTTCTGCGACTCCGTCTGGCAACAGGATACCCGAATGACCTTCCGTCCAGTCTATGTCTGGAATCGCTTCCTGCAGTTTTCCACGCGGGATGCGGGGCTTCCCGCTGGGAACTTCGGGGCTGTCACATATCATGTCCACATACATCCTTCGCTTTGTTGTACCCGCCCAGTCGTCTGCGGGGTAAGGATCGGAGATAAATTGGCCGCGAAACAATATGCCGGATAATCTCGCTGTACTGATAGCCAATCAGAGTGCTGCGAAGTCCTAAGTGTGAG